>DAIOEN010000215.1:0-12094 GCA_036746235.1 Vulcanimicrobiota bacterium
GGCAAGGGTTTATTGACCAACTCGCTGAGGTGGCCTAATTGGCCAAAGTCGAGTTTAATATATTTTAATATATCCAGTCCTGACATGTCTTCAAGTTTCATATCCAGAAGTACAAGGCACGGTTTTTCTTTTTCTGCCATTTCCAGTGCTTTTTCACCTGTGTCTGTAGAGATTGTTTCATATCCTCTGAACGTGAGTATATCGCTCAGAGTTCTTCTTATATTAAATTCATCATCAACTATAAGGATTCTTTTTCTTTTATACACCATTACCCCCCCTTTCTTCTGAAAAATCTTATAAGTTCATTATTTCTGATATTCAGAAGAGACTCCGACAGTTCCTTTATTGAAAAAGGCTTGTGAAAACAGCCTAACACTCCTCCTGTAATAGCCTTTTCTATTTTTTCAAACATAAGCTCTCCAAAGCCTGTTATAAGTATAACAGGTAAAAGAGGAAATTTTTCCCTGATCTTTGTAAATAATTGAAGACCATCTGTACCACCCAGATTCATATCCAGAAGCACTACATCTGTTCTTTCGGTAATTACGTCAAAGATATTTTCCGGGTCATTTTTCATGGTAATATTATAATTTCTTATTTTCAATAAATGCTCCAGAGCAGATGAGAATATGGGATCATCGTCTATAATGGCAATATTTTTCTCTTTTTGAAGAAAGGAGAGGAAATTCAGTATGAGATTTATATCCAGCGGTTTTGTAAGAACTGATATAACACCTTCTGCCAGGGCTTTTTCTATAATATTCTCGGAACTGTAGGCAGACATAAGTATTACAGGAATATAATTGAATTTTTGTTTTATAATCCTGTATAATTCAAGGCCGCTCATGCCGGGCATTTTGATATCACTTATGACACAGTGAAATTCTTTATCTTTCAATTTCGAAAAAGCTTCTTTCCCGGAAATGGACATATCTGCTTCATAACCTTTCAATTTTATAATATCAGAAAGGGTTTTGGCCATCATTGGATCATCATCTACTATGAGAATATTCATTGGTTCACCTCTTTCACAGGTAATGTCACAGTAAAAACAGTGCCTTTATATTCAGCACTTTTTACCTCTATGTTTCCTCCGTTAGCAGACAGAAGATTTTTACATATACAGAGTCCAAGACCAATGCCTCTGGGTTTTGTAGTAAAAAGCGGTTCAAATATTTTAGTTATATTGTCTTCAGAAATACCACATCCTGTATCGCCTATGGAAATACTTATAGAATTCTTAACAACTTCAGCTTCTATAAACAGTTCCCCTCCCTGAGGCATGGCCTGACATGCGTTTATTATTAAATTGCCGAATATTTGAACCACATGGTTTCTGTCTGCATA
Organism: Vulcanimicrobiota bacterium; assembly: GCA_036746235.1. Classification (GTDB taxonomy): domain Bacteria; phylum Vulcanimicrobiota; class SpSt-956; order SpSt-956; family JAKJGF01; genus CALARM01. Next base: position 1,348 of record DAIOEN010000215.1, read on the forward strand.
TATGTATGGTAATTCTCCTGAAATTCTGTTAATTACTTTTATATTGTCCGTTATTGTATATGTTTCCAGAATATCAGAAAATATTTCCGATAAAGATATTTCAACTTTATCAATAGATTTTATACGGGCAAAATCCAGTAAATCACTTATAATTTTATCTGATTTTTTTACTTCTTCCGATATAATATTCAGATAATCTTTTACAGTATTCTCTGAAGAGGAAAGAACCAGTTTGAGGAAATAAACTGCATTGGAAATAACTCCGAGAGGGTTGCGCAGTTCATGTCCCACACTGCCTGCCATTTTACCGATTACTGCCAGTTTTTCCTGTCTTATAAGTTTTTCCCTTGTTTCTTCCAGTTCTTTAGTTCTTTCTTTTACCATGTCTTCCAGTTTTTCAGAATAATCTTTAAGCATCTCTTCATTGTATCGTAATTCATCTTCCATACGTTTTCTTTCCAGGACATGTGTGAAAAGTTCTCCTGCAAGCCTTGTAAAATTAACATCTTCTTCTTTCCATTTCCTTTCTTTCTTTATAGATGAAAAGCCCAGGAAGCCGATCAGTTTATTACCTGAAATCATAGGAAAAGCAAGAAGAGATTTTACTTTTTTTTCGGTCCAGAATTTTTTTTCAAAATCCGCCTCACCGGGAAGGTCTGACATGGCTGAAACAAAAATATATTCTCCTTTTTGCATTTTTTCGTGAACCCATTTAAAGTTTTTTATAGAAAAGAGAGATGCATCTTTTTCAATGTAGGGTTCAATAGTTTCTTTACACCATTCCAGAGTTTTAATAATTTTGCCACTTTTATCCGAAAATAAAACCATATAGGTTCTGTCAACATCCAGTAATTCTCCGATCACCTTGAGGGAGTTTCGCAATTCTCTGTGAATGTCATCTGATTTTATAGCAACGAATTTTCCTGCCATTTCTGCCAGAAGTTTTTCTATGACAAATCTGTAAGACAGAGCTTCCTCCAGGTTTATTCTATCCGTAATATCTCTTATGTCTGCAAGTAAAACGTCACGATCTTTTATGGTAATAATATTACAGATAATCTCAACCGGAAATACTGTACCATCTTTTTTCTTATGATATCTGAGTGGTATAAAGGAAATGGAATTTTCTTTTATAGATGAGAAGGGTTTCTCAGGTTCTGCCGATAATTGAAAAGATCTCATAGTGAGGAGTTCTTCTCTGTTGTATCCGTACATAGACATACAGGTTTTATTTGCCTCACGTATTTCGAACGTTTTGCTATCAAGAAGCATTACGGCACTGGATGCAGTTTCGAAAAGTAACTGATATTTCAGCATCGTTTCTTTTAATGCTTCTTCAGCTTCTTTTCTCTGTGTTATATCGGAAATGAATGCTAAGGCACCTTTATAATTTTCTTTATTATCAGTAACAGGAGAAGTAGACAGAAGTGTATAAATCTTCCGGCCGTCTTTCTTCAAAAATTTAAATTCATGCTGTTCTTTAATCCCTTTTTTACGTCTTTCTATTTTTTCCCTGCATATCTCCAGATACGTTTCGTCCATAAAAGAAAATAGATTTTTTCCCATCATTTCTTCTCTGGTATAGCCTAACATTTCACACATTTTATCATTAACAAAGGTTGTATATCCTCCGTCATCAATCATCCATATACCTTCCTGGGCAAGTTCTACTAATTCTCTGTATTTTTTTTCACTGCTCCGAAGTTCTTCCTCTATTTTTTTGATTTCTGTAATATCTGCCTGAACTGCCACATAAATTTTTCCGTGCTCAGGGTGGTTGTACAGAGATGTAGTAGCTTTACACCAGAAGGGGTTTCCGTCTTTTTTTACATTATGAACTTCATAGGTAGCCTCGCCGTAAGCGGTTATTTTATCTGTAATTTCAAGGTACGTATCATAAGCACTTTTTGCGTTATCTGAATAATTAAGGATATTAACATGTTTACCATTTAATTCTCCTGAAGAATAGCCGAATAATTTTTCAAATTTTTGATTGGCATAAATTATAATTCCGTCGGACTCCCTTACAATACAGACTCCTTCTGCCATATTATTTACGATAATTCTATGTAACTCTATTTCTCTGTCAACAGTTTCCACCATTACCACCCTTTCTCGAAGCAACTGAAAAGGAAAATATTACATCTCCGTGACAGGTATTTTCACTGTAAAAGTACTTCCCTTTCCCATTTCACTTTCCACAGTGATTTCTCCATTATGCTTTTTTATTATATCATAGGTTATGCTCAAACCGAGACCTGTTCCTTTCCCTACATCTTTTGTGGTAAAAAAAGGCTCGAAAATTCTATTTTTTACCTCTTCAGATATGCCGCACCCCGTATCCGATACGGATATAAAAATATTCTCTCTGTCATGCCAGGTCTTTATAATGATCTCGCCGAAATGTTCAATTGCATGAGAGGCATTTACAAGTAAATTCATAAATACCTGATTGAGTTCCTGAGGGTAACATTTAATGTGTGGAATATTTCCGTAATCTTTTTTTACTTCCGCCTTATATTTAAGTTCATTCCACACAATATTTACAGTGCTTTCAATACATTCATTAATATCGGCCATTTTATAAGAAGCCTCATCTATTCGTGAAAAAGTTTTTAAATTTTGAACTATTTTACTTACCCTTTCTGTGCCATCGAGCGATTCTTTAATGAGATCTTTTATATCTTCTCTTATATAATCAATTTTTAACTTCTTCTTCTCTGTGTTAAGCTCTTCAACTGCTTCGCTTACATTCAGTTTTTCTATAATCTCTGACTGAAAATCAATAAATTCAGTAAATTTATCTATATATTTATTGAGAGCCCTTAAATTTCCGGAAACAAACCCTATGGGATTATTTATTTCATGAGCCACTCCTGCGGCTAACTGTCCTATGGAAGCCATTTTCTCCCTCTGAAGTATTGCAGATTGAGCAGATTTGAGTTCTCTATAGGTTTCTTCAAGTTTTCTGTGACTTTCCCATACTTCTTCTTCGGCTTTCTTTCTGTCTGTAATATTTTCATGAGAAATCACTATTCTTACAGCGCCTCCATTAGAAAATTTTGTTACTTTTCCCGTAAACCATCTCTGTTCTACCGGAGAGTCGCAGGAATATTCAAGAGAAAATACATCTTTCTCACCTTTCATTACCTTTCTTATTCCTTCGGCAAAAGCTCTTGCTTCTCCGGCAAATTCTCCTGTAGCTCCGTCGCAGACGTGAAGATAATTTGCACCTTCACAGACATTTACTTCTACATGATTTTCAATGGCGAAATCTTCCCATGCCTTATTTACGGTAATAATTTCTCCATATTCGTCCACTATGGCAATATGTGCCGAAAGAGAATCTATAGTAGAGCGGAGGAAGCTTTCACTGTATCTTATAGCTTCTTCTATTTTTTTCCTCTGTGTTATATCTCTTAAAATACCTGTAGCATGCCAGAATCCTTTTATGTTTACAGATGAAAGAGAAATTTCTACCGGAAATTCTGCTCCGTTTTTTCTTGTGGCTGTCATTTCAAAGGTTTTTTCTGCTGTTATCTCTTTACCTGCCTTCATGAATTCCTTAAAAATTTCAAGACAAATACTATGAAATCTTTCCGGAACAATCAATCTGATAAAATTTTTTTCTGTTGCTTCCTGTCTTCTGTATCCGAATATTTTCTCCGCTCCTTTATTCCAGATAGAAATATTTCCTTCTACATCAAGCATAACAATGCCATCGCTCACAGAATTACCTATAATTCTGAATTTCTCTTCACTTTCTCTCAGATCTCTTTCTATCTGAATATTCTGTATGGCAAGCAAAGAAAGCTGATTTGCTATGAGAAACAGAGCCTCTGAAATCTTTTTGAACTGTGCCACAGGCATTCTTTTTACTTCTTTTAATGCACTGTAATATTCTTTTTCGTCAGCTCCTATTTCCCTGGCATAATCCATCATTTTGTCCAGATCGGCATCTTCGTCAAGTATCTGTCCTATAAGCCAGTTCGCTACATGCTTGTCACCTACTCTGATACTTGCCCCTGCGTCCCACAGGGAACCGCTCAGACATGTCTGGGAAATAGGGCCTGAAGGATTGTATTTCCCGATCATGGCATCGGAATGATAACAGTTTCTCCTTCCTTTCTCTGTCTGTCTTATAATATCATTGCAGAGTCTGCAGAAATTACTCGGTCTGGTAATAGGGGTGCCGTCAATTTCCGTAATGATTGATGCCACACCTGTGGCTTCTGCAAAAATATCCTGAATCTTCTGTATTTCATCTATGTGGAAGAGATCGTAAAAGGTTATATTCTCTGTATTGACATCGGGATGGTCAGGGGAAATAAGTTTTTGTTTGAGTATTTCCTGTAACTGTTTTTTTTCAGTATTATCTTCGGCAAGAATATCTATTTCGTCATGAAGTTTTTTTATTCTATCGTGCTCTCCCATTTGTTTTCTCTCCTGTTAAGTAGTGAGTAGTGAGCAATATTTTATTCTTTTCACTTTTCACTAACTATTATATAGGAAAAGAAGAAAATTATAAAGAGAAAAAAAATAATATTACCACTATTCTAATCATAGTTCATAGAGATTGATTTTATATTTTCTTACTGTTATAATTTAAATATAAAGAAGTAGTTATTCCGACTATAGAAGGGAGGAGTAAGAAATGATTATTGAAGATAAAGTATCAGAACTGGAAGAGATGTTAAAACGTCTTGCTTATATACAGATGAACAGCCAGATGAATACAGACAGGATAATCAATGAATTAAAGGAAGATTCAAGAAAATTCAGGGAAGATATAAAAAAAGATTTAGAAAAAACAAGAGAAGATATGAAGAAAAGTGCTGAAAGACTTGATGAGAAACTGGCAAAAAACAGTGAAGATATGAAGGAAGATACAAGAAAATTACATGAAGAATTGGACAGATTCAGAGAAACTATGGAAAAAGACAGGGAAAAAATGAATAAGAAATGGGGAGACCTGGCAAATAAATGGGGAACTATTCTTGAAGATATGGTCATTCCCAATATAGAAGAAGTTGCAGAAAAACGTTTCAGTCTTACAGATTGCGATGACCTTATGATAAGAAGAACTAAAAAGAATAGTAAATGCCGGGAAAAATCAAGAGAATTCGATATTATAGCAGTATATGGAAATAAAATTCTTCTTAATGAAACAAAAGCCTCTCCGAAACAGGATTATATGAATAATTACATTCAGTTAATAAAAACTTGTGAATTTTTTGATTATTTCCCCGAGTATAAAGGTTATGAAATTATACCGATATTTTCCACACTATATTTTCCTGATGAAGCACTGAAGTATTTATCTAAAAATAAGATTTATGCTATGGCGATAAAAAAAGATTCTATGGATATTCTGAATTTTGATGACGTTGAACGGTGATTTTAATCCAGGTCACTCTTCACCGATAACTGCTATAACTTTATCAAGTTCTTTCTGAAGATTTTCGTAGAGATCAGATAAATCGGAAATCTCTCCATTTTTGCCTGCCCGTTCCATCTGATAGGCGAGTTTCTCCATCGTTTTTGCTCCAATGTGGCCAGAAGAACTTTTCAGGGAATGACTGTTCAAAGTAATATCGGGTGATTTACCTTCTTTTATAGCTATTTTGAGATTTTTCATCAGAGAAGGAGCTTCTTCTATAAATATATTATACATTTCTTTAAGGAGTTCTTCATCATTGCCGATGGCTTCGAGAGCTTCTTTTTTATTTATTATGACATCAGCTTCGGCTGAAGTTTCTGATGAAATCGTATCACGCCCTTCATCAGGCACTTCTTCAGAAGAAGTATATTTCTCTATTACTTCGAAGACTTCCTGTAACTTTAAAGGTTTTGCTATGTAATCATTCATACCTTCCGATAAAAACCTTTCCCTGTCTCCCTTCATGGCATGGGCAGTCATTGCTATGATCGGTATGTCTGTGTCACGGTCCCTTATAAGTCCTGTAGCATGTATACCATCCATGACAGGCATCTGTATATCCATTAAAATCAGATCGAATTTCTCACTGCCGAATATTTCTACAGCTTCTTTCCCGTTATTTGCGACAACTACGGAATGTCCCCGTTTTTTGAGCAAACTTGTAGCAAGTTTTTGATTTGTAAGCACATCTTCTGCAAGCAATATATGAAGTTTTTTTCCGGTTTTTCCTATGGAATAGTCTTTCTCCCTGGCTGTGCCGGAATCTCTTACCGGTTTACCCAGAACTGTAAGAATCTTATCGAGCAGCATATTTCTTGTTACAGGTTTATTAAGATATCCTTCTATACCTATCTTTTTACAGCAGTCTATCTCCTCTTTGGTTCCTGCCGATGTGAGAAGTATTATGGCTGTCCCTGATAAATCCTGATTGGATTTTATCTTGCCTGCAAGTTCAAGTCCGTCCATACCTGGCATCTGGAAATCAAGGAGAGCAAGGTTAAAAGGTTTACCTTCTGATTTTGCCATCCACATAGAAGCAAGCGCTTTTTCCCCTCCTTCTGCTTCCGCACATGTGAAACCCCATCTGGTAACTATCTCACGCAAAATCAGTCTGTTTGTGCTGTTATCATCCACTATCAGTATATGGAGTCCCTGTATGGAGGCAATTGATATTTCTTCTTCTTTTATGTCAGGAGCTATATCAAAGGAACCGGTAAAGTGAAATTTACTTCCTTTTCCCTGTTCACTTTCTACCCATATATTGCCTTTCATGAGTTTTACTAACTGTTTTGATATGGTAAGTCCGAGACCTGTTCCTCCGTATTTTCTTGTTGTAGAACCGTCTACCTGGGTAAAACTTTCAAAAATGGTATCGATTTTAACGGCCGGTATACCTATGCCTGTATCTGATACGGTAAAATGTAATATAGCATTATGCCCGTCATTTTCTTCTATATCTACATTGAGCAGTACTTCTCCTTTATCTGTAAATTTTATGGCATTTCCGATGAGGTTTATCATTATCTGTCTCAGACGTGCCGGATCTCCTTTTATTCTTCTGGGAACTTCCGACCTGATATGAAGCAGCAGTTCCAGGCCTTTTTTATGAGCCTGAATTGCCATAGTATTTACTATAAATTCAAGTGTGAGAGGCAGGTCGAAATCCAGTGACTCAAGTTCCATCTTGCCTGCTTCCAGCTTGGAAAAGTCAAGAATACTGTTTAATAAAAAGAGAAGTGATTCTGCCGAATGTTTTACCGTTTCAAGATATTCTCTCTGTTCCAGAGTAAGATGGCTGTCAAGGGTGAGATCAGTCATGCCTATTATGGCATTCATGGGAGTCCTTATTTCATGGCTCATATTGGCAAGGAATTCACTCTTTGCTCTATTGGCTGCTTCCGCTTCTTCCTTTGCTTTTTTCAGTTCTTCTCTGGCAGTTTTTTCTGCAGTTATATCGGCAAAAATTGTGGCAAAATAATATTTCTCATAACTGTAGGCACGGATGGAAAACCATTTATTAAGAGATTCAACAAATTCTTCTATTTTTATATCTTCACCTTTTAATGCCACATTACCATAAATATTTATCCAGTCAAAAGAAGATTTCTTCAGATCAGGCATTATTTCTGTAACTTTTTTACCTGTCACATCTTTAAGGCCTGTCAGTTCTTCAAAGGCATTATTTGTCTCAAGAAAAATATAATCTACCGGTCTTTCCTTTTCATCAACTAATATCCTGTGATAGGCAAACCCGTCAATCATATTTGCAAAAAGAGAGCGGTATTTTGCTTCGCTTTTCTTTAATTCTATTTCAGCCTGTTCCAGTCCTGTGAGCATGCTGTTAATATGTTTGCCCAGTCTGGAAAGTTCATCGTTACCTTTAACATTTACTCTTCTGGAAAGATCACTTTTATTACCTATGGAACTTACGTCAGCACTTAAAGCGGCAACTGGAGATAAAATCATTTTTTCCAGAATTAAAATGGTGAGCATTAAAAAAACCAGTCCTGTTATGAGAAGAGAAATAAGAAGATAGTGAACACTTCTGAGACCCTGGTTATAAATATCTCTTTTATTTTCTACTCTTATTACAAGAGCAGATTTCCCGTAAATATCTTTCACTGCCGTATAAGCCAGACTTTTATCATTATTTATGTTTTTTATAAAAATAGGATTTTTTGAATTGTTTCCGATAATATTTTTTAATTCAACAGGGACTGAGCCTGAAGCCAGAGGAAAGAAATCAACAGATAAATGTGTGACTTCTGCTAAATTTGCAATTTCCTCCTTATCCAGAAATCTTCCCATAATGAGCTTGCCCCTTGATGGCCCTGTACCTTCAGTTGATATTATGTCCCTTGAAGATATCATTAACATACCTTCAGGAAGCATTACTATACCTTCTACGGCAGTATGTGTATCAGGATTCTTCAACAGAGGACTTTTTGCATAAATATGTTTATTAAAGCTTTCTGGAGTAGAAGAAAGCATTTTCCCTGTTTCTGTGTCAATACTGTTACTCTGAAATATCTTCCCGTCAGGGGATACAAAAATAAGAAAGTTTATATTTAAATTATTCAGGGAAAGGTCTGTAATATTACTGTCTAAATAAGCTTTATTGTGGTCTTTCATAAATATACAGGTGTCATCCCAGTTTGACCAGTCAGCAGTCGAAATACTTATCTTTTTGATTTTTTCATTTAAAGCATCAATCACTCTGTCGATATTATCTTTATTTTTCTGATATTCCAGTAAATAAATATGACTCAGCACTATATGAGAGGAAATAACATAAAGGGATACTATTAAAAATAGAAGAGTCAGGGAGATGATTATAAGTGTTTTAAATCTTAACGACATAATAGTACCTTACATATACATATATTTTTATTTTATTCAATTATTTTTATGACTTTCCTTCTTGATTATAGTCGAAATTTAATTATAATTAAAGTGATTCCAATTACTGAATCGATGATAAATATAATTTTATATGAGCCTCGCGTAACGCGTAACGCGTCACGCGTTACGAATACGATATGCAGACATTTGCAGGATATGAAGTATTGCTGACTCTATACAAAGATATTACTCTCTGGCTGTGCACAGGATATACTGATGTACCTGCCTGTTCTTTCTCTCTGTCAATTATTTTTCCTTCTCTTATGGCAGTGGAAGACTGTTATAAAGGATTGGATAAAGAACCGGCCAACGCAGATCTTCATTTTACTCTTTATAATTTACTTAAATTTAACAGATCTGTATCTATGTTTCATCTTGAACAGGCTGTGGAAAATAACCAGGAAAAATATGGTTTTCTTTATTTTTCGGCAGGCAGTGAATTTTATAATAAGAGAGAATTGAACCAGGCAAAAAAATACCTCTGGAAGTCTGTTGAATTAAATCCTCCTGACAGAGATGCCTGTGCTCTCCTGGGGGAGATATACAGGAAAGAAAATAAATTCAATACATCTGTAAAAATATTAAAAAGGGGATTGAAGTATTATCCTGATTATCCCGTGTATTATATTCTGATGGGAACAGCTTTGCTGAATAACGGCAGTATAAGACAGGGACTGGCATATTTTTTATTTCTTACTGAGACAGACAATGAATTTACAGAACTTGCCCTCTTTAAAGCAGGTCTATGTTATTTAATGGCCGGTCTCTATGACAGGGCAATAGAGAAGTTTACCGGACTTTCCCTTAAATATCCTTCAAATCCCAGGGGGCCTTATGCTCTGGAATTTATGGATAAAATCAAGTAATTATTGAACACTGAATGCTTTCTCCCGTCACGAATATAAAAAGGAGATAACAAAACAATGAAATTCGGTCTTTATCAGGCAAAAGAAGAACTTCCTCTGCTGCCTTTATATGATTTTGAAGCACCGCCTCTGGGTTTGCTGTATATCGCTTCGTACCTTGCGAAATATCTTTCCTTTACAGATTTTATACTTGAAGTGGATAACATAGAAAACCTTATAGAAAAAAAACCTGATATAATAGGTATATCGTCTCTGAGTGTCTATTTTGACAGAGCCATAAGAGACGGAGAGAAAATTAAAAATAATCTGAATATTCCTGTTATAATCGGAGGCCCTCATATAACCATCCTTCCCGAAATTCTTCCTTCCGTATTCGATATAGGTGTCACGGGAGAAGGAGAGGAAACGACTCTTCAGTTAATAAAATTATTTCTTCAGGAAGGAAATTTTAGAGAAGAACATCTTCAACATATAGAAGGTATTGTATATCATGGCAGAAAAGGAACTGTCGTTACTCCTCAAAGGGATCTTATTGAAAACATGGATACAATACCTTTCCCTGAGAGAAAACTTTTCTATCCTCTTGAGCCTACACCCACTCTTCTTACATCACGGGGCTGCCCCTATAAATGCACCTTTTGTTCCCCTTCACAGTACTGGAGAAAATTCAGATATTTTTCTTCCGATTATGTAAAAGCAGAATTAACTCATATGGTGGAACATCTTGAAGGCATACCGGTAATCACTGTTGCAGACGATACATTTGTCATAAATTCCGAACGATTCGATGATATATATAATTTTATAATTTCCCGGCAGATAAATAAAAAAGTGGAATTTCATGTAAATATTAAAGCCAATGTCTTTACTGAAGAGCTATGCAGAAAATTAAAAGACATAAATGTAAGCAAGGTATATTTCGGGGCAGAATCAGGTTCTCAGAGGATTCTGGATTATTATCAGAAGGGTCAGACTGTGGAAGATAATCAGAGGGTTTTAGATCTGTGCCGGAAATATTCCATAGATGTTACCGCCTCAT
>DAIOEN010000216.1:0-11672 GCA_036746235.1 Vulcanimicrobiota bacterium
GCCTGCCAGGCAGAAGCTTTTTACGGGTACCCTTTTACCTGTTACGGTACTTAGCCCTATTTCTTTTTTAAAGTCTTGTCTATAAGAGTGGTTTCCGGTAACTCTCCTGCCTCTGAGAAGACTACTTTCCCGTTCATATCTACCAGAACATTTAATGGTATATACATGACATTATATGGGTCTCCCGTGGAATTCTCAGGGTCGAGTAATACTCTGTATTTTATGCCTTCATCCTTTATGACCTGTTTCACATCGTTTATGGATTCGTCGGAGTTAATTGTAAGAATTTCAAAATTTTTGCCTTTGTAGGTGTCATATAATTCATTCAATTCAGGAACCTCCTGAATGCAGGCTCCTCAACCTACGCTCCAGAAAACAATAAGAACTGCTTTCTTGCCTTTATAGCTTTTCAGTTCCACTGTTTTGCCCGACATATCTTTCAATGTGAAGTTTTTTGCCATTGTGCCTACTTTCGGGCCTCCCGTATCTTCTGCATAAGAAGGTGATATAAAACCGGCGGAAATCACATAAAATAAAAAACATGTTATAAGTAAAAATTTTATTGTTTTTGTCATAATAATTCACCTCCTTTCCATATTAAAGAATCTTATCCGTGAAAAAAGAATAGCTTTTTTTAGATATTTTGTCAATTACCCGGAATGAGTATATTGGATGTCATAAATTTTGTATGAACCTCTTTCCTATCACCCTTAACTATTTTTAGTAATTCCCTTTATCCTTTTTATCTGTTATAATTTAAGGGTATAGGAATTTTCATTTTTAATAGCGTAAAGTAGGGCTTTAGATAAAAATTGTGAAGAGGTAGTTTATCTAAATAATTTAAATTACAGATTCCTGTATTACCATTTGATAAAATCCTGTCTCTCGATATATAATGGTACAGGTAATCCTTGCGTCACGATAACTTAAATGGAGTTTATTGATGAAAGAACTGTATGTGTCCATGTTTGACCTGATTATGTGTATGTCCGGTGCGATGGATATGATCAACCCATCTGTAGTGGATCACCATAAAAGGGTTGCTTATATTGCATTTAGTATAGGGAAAGAGATGGCTCTGTCTCTGGAAGAACAGAACAATCTTGTTCTTGCAGGTCTTCTGCATGACAGCGGTGCTTTATATTTAAAGGAAAGACTGGCAACTCTTGAATTTGAACAGGAAAACCCTTATATACATGCAGAAAGAGGCTACCTGTTACTGAGGAAATTTCAACCTTTTCATAAAATAGCGAATCTGGTACGTTACCATCATACTTCCTGGATAGATGCTATGGCCTGCCACAGAGATATTCCAATGGAAAGTCATATCCTTAATCTGGCCGATAGAATAAGTGTACTTATTGACAATAAGGAAAAAAATATTCTCTGGAGCAACAAAAAAATCCTTGAAAAAATTAATGATTTCTCCGAATTATTCAATCCTGATTTACTGGATATTTTTAAGAGTTTATCCGATAAAGAATCTTTCTGGCTTGATGCATCATCTCCATCTATCGGTTTTATTCTCTCCAGAAGGACAAAATTACCGTCAGTTGAATTAAATCTGAAAGAACTTATCAATCTGGGAAAACTCTTCTGTCAGATTATAGATTTCAGAAGCCACTTTACTGCTACTCATACGAGTGGTGTGGCGGCAGGTGCTGAAAGTCTGGCCAGACTGTCAGGGTTTTCTGAAAGAGAATGCCATTTGATGAGGCTTGCAGGGTATCTTCATGATCTCGGTAAACTTGCAGTTCCTGCAGAAATTTTAGAGAAGCCCGGTAAATTAACAGAAGAAGAATTCGGTATTATTCGTTCTCATACATACTATACATACATCACACTTGAACATATCAGTGAATTCGACATTATTAACAACTGGGCTTCCTTTCATCATGAGAGACTTGATGGCAGAGGATATCCATTTCATCTTAATAAACAGGATTTATCCATAGGATCGCGAATTATGTCTGTAGCAGATGTATTTACTGCCCTGACAGAAGACAGACCCTATAGAACCGGCATGGACAGCGAGAAAACAATGAGAACTATCCGGACTATGGCGAAAAATTCGGCTCTTGATAAACATATTGTTGAAGTGCTGGAAGATAATTTTGATGAGATTAATAACTGCCGTGCAGAAGCCCAGGAACTGGCACGGAAAGAATATAAAGAATTTGAAGAAGCCGGGAATAAGGAGATGATTTTATGAAGGAACATCCATGGCATGAAGCATTAACTGTATCAGGTATTCCGGAAGAATATACATATGTGAGATCACAGAAATGCAGTAAGTGTGGCGGAACACTTGAGAAAAAAATGCAGGCTCTTCTTTTCAGCGAAGAGCAAAAACCTTATGATTTACTAACATGTGAATGTACTCACTGTCACGAGGAAAAGAAGTTTTATTTTGATATAAGCAGTTTTTTTGGAAAAAATATATAATTTCTGCAAAATAAATTATGTTTTTATTATTTCTTATGGAAAAAAATCGAAATATGTAACGCTGTGTGGTTACAGGGAAAAGATGGAACTGCCCTCTATGTTGAGTGATTCTCATATAAATTCCGCTTCACCTGTTACATGACGAATAATTTTGCCCTGGAGAGGAAGTTAACCTTGATAACTCATAATCCAAATCCTATAGATGAACTTACACTGGAAAAGTTAAGGGAGGCAGCAGGTAAAGGGCCTGTTCTTATTTTGACCCATCACAATCCGGACCCTGATGGACTTGCATCAGGTTATGCTCTTTCAATACTGTTAAAAAAAGCCTGGGGTATACAGAGCAGATTGATCTATACAGGGCTGGTTGGCAGAGTGGAAAACAGGGCAATGCTTAAATATCTGACACCTGAGTGGCAAAAACAGAAAACTATCAGGAAGTTTGATCCTTATTCGGCTATTGCCCTGGTGGATACTCAGGCAGGATGCGGAAATCATATCCTGTCAAAAAAATTCCGTCCATCTATAGTAATAGATCATCATCAATCAGTACTTGGTTCAGCGGAATCTATTAACTATGTTGATATAAGAACTGAAATGGGGGCCACATCAACCATGCTGTTTCAGTATCTGGAAGCGGCAGGGATAGAAATGCACGGCCGCCTGGCTACAGCACTTTTTTACGGGCTTAAAACAGATACAAGGGGATTATCGCGAAGCACTACATGTTCCGATGAATATGCCTATTTCAAACTTTTATCCAATGTGGATCATCATAAATTATCACAGGTAGAACAGGCCCAGTTACCCCTTGTATATTTTCGTGCCTTTGATAATGCCCTTCGCTCTACCAGGGTTTACGGTAAAGCTGTAATAACAGTACTTGAACAGATGCACAGTCCCGATCTGCCGGCAGAAATAGCAGATTTACTTATAAGACTGTCCGGTATAAAGGCTGCACTCTGCATGGGCCAGTATAATGACACACTTAATCTGTCTCTCAGAACAACTCCTCTTTATCCTTATGCCGGTTCTCTTATTCATCAGGTACTTGATGGCCTGGGCATGGCAGGAGGCCACCGGGTTATGGCAGGAGGGCAGGTGCCTATCGGGAAAACTGCTCCAAATACGATAGAAGCAGAAATAACAGTAAGATTTCTCCAGGCTATGGGAGAAAAAGGCCCGGGGAAACCTTTGCTCTCTGTTAAGGAAACATGAACAGTTACCAGTTATCAGTTACCAGTTATCAGTTACTCTGGTCACCGGTCACCGGTCACTGCTCACTGTCCTAAGATGTTACGTCCATATCCTTAAATAACATATAAGGAACTCTGGCTCCGGAAGACATTGAGTAATAAAGCTCTGCACTCATACCGAGCAACTGGTTTTTCAGCAAATTGTACAGATTACCGCTTATAACAGTATTTTTTATTCTCCCTGATATATTCCCATGTTCTACTTTAAAACCATGTATTACTGTGCCGGCGAAATCTCCGTTCTGGATATTACCCATGGATAGATCCGGTGCTGACTTTACGAGTATTCCTTCTTTTACGGAAGAGAGAAGTTCTTCATAAGAAGAATTACCGGGATTTATTGTAATACAAGAAGAATTAATAGAAGGATAATATTCATAACTTCTGCCTGTAATCCAGTTTTTACGAAAACCATTACCGGAAGAAGGCATATTCAGTTTGACACTGTTCTTAAGATCCAGGAGGAAGCTTTTAAGGATACCTTTTTCTACAAGAGGAGTCTTCCGGGCCGGCACACCTTCGTCATCAAAAGGACAGGAATTAGAGCCCCCTTTTATAGTTGGATCATCATAAATACTTATAGTTTCATTAAATATTTCCTGTCCGAGTTTTGAATAAAGAGGAGATATTTTCCTGTATACCCTGTTACCATCAACACCTGAAACAAAAATGCTGAATAATTCTTCCACCGCATCGGGAGAGAATAAAACAGGATATTTTCCGTTCTGTATTTTTACCACAGACAGGCCATGCTCTATATCAAACAACAGTTCTGATATCAATCTTTCTTCCGTTGTTTCCCTGTCATTAAAACCTTTCCATATTTCAAATATATCATTTTCTCTGGTAAGTTCTGTCATGACCAGCATGGAATAATGATTTTTTCTGTAATGTCCTCTGAAGCCCGGAGATGTAAGGATATTAACTTCTTCCTCCCTTTTTTCAAAGGTTATATTTACATTTATCTTTTTATCAAAATCTCTTATTTTATTGATTATCTCTTCTCCTCTGGAAACAAGGCTGTTTATGTTAATATTATCAACATTTCTGTCCATATAATCACCGGAACATTGTTCATGTTTTCCTGAAAAAGAAAATATCGAATCATCGCCAAATTCCGCACTTGAAACGGCTTTTTCTATAATGTTTTCGTCTATCCTGCTGGACGTAACAAAACCTATTCTGCCGTCTTTTCTGACCCTTAAACCTGCCCCTTCACTCTCTTTCCCTGTCATACTCTGCAATTCATTTTTTTCAAATTCTAATTTCTCACTGGAATTTTTCAAATAAAACAATTCACTCTCTTCTGTCTCAGAAGAAGATTTATCTAAAATTTTTTCCAGATGTTCCATTAAGACTCACCTCCTACTGATACATTCTGTATTCTTATATGGGGCCCCGATTCCGTTGTTGCAAGAGGCCACTGTTCTCCTCTTCCACATCCTCCTCCGGAATCATTTATTTTAAAATCATTTCCTGTCATATCTATGTTTTTTAATGTTTCAAAGAGGTTTCCTGTTATCTTTACATCCCTTACTGCTTCGGCAATATGACCATTTCTTATCATGTAACTGTAAGCAGGTGCGACTGTAAACATCTCCCCTCCCATGCCATAAAGGAAATCTACTGCATAAATACCCAGGTCTATATCTTTTATCATGTCTTCGAAAGTGGAATTTCCTCCTTCTATACAGGTATTTCTCATTCTGCATATGGGAGGGAAACGGTAGTCTACCGATCTTGCCGAACCTGTAGGCTTTTCTTGTAGAATAGATGCAGTTTCTCTGGAATGAAGTCTGCCTGTGAGAACTCCTTCTTTTATAAGATAGGTTTTTTCTGTTTTTACTCCTTCGTCATCATATTTCATGGAACCTCTTGAACCTATATCAAGACCTGTGTCGTAAATACTCAGGACTTTGCTCCCGAAAATTCTTCCGAGTCTCATTTCATTCTTTAAAGATTCACTTTTATAAAAATGATCTGCCTCGCATGTGTGGCCGAAAGCCTCATGGGCAAAAGTTCCTGTTACGGCAGGATCACAGATTACAGTATAAACACCTGATTTTACTTTCGGCGCATCCAGGAATTTTATGGCAGTCCTGCAGGATTTTTCTATTTTTTCTTCCAGATTGCGGCATACATCGAAATTATTCGAACTGCCGTTTGTAACAACTGCCGGTTGAGTAATACCGTCCTTTGCGGCGATAATCTTTATTGTAATATAGAGATCCAGAAGTTCCTGTTCTATAAAAGTTCCTTCAGAGTTGCAGAAATATTTCTTTTTAAACTGATCATAATAGGCAAGAAAGGAATTTTTTATAAGTTCTCTGTCATAGTTCAGTATTATTTTATTATAATCATCAAGAAGTTTTTTCTTTTCCTTCAGGGTTATACTCCCCGGAGCGGAAAGAGGTTCTGCTTTTACTCTGTCCACTATAGAAGGAACCGGGGATAGCACAAGTTTTCTTCTTCCCACATGTTTTGCATGGTCTATGGCTCTGGCTGCAAAGGTGGAAAGTAAATTAATATTATTGAATGAAATAAACCCCCATCCTCCGTTTACGAGAGCCCTTATATTGCCGCCAGATTCAAAAGATGTGCCAATCTTTTCCGTTTCGTCCGTATTTATGGCAATTTTTGTAGTCTCATAATCTTCTATTCTTATCTCCATGTAATCACAGAGATTCTTAAACTTATTTATTGTTTCAGTCATTAAGTCGTGCAATTTATTTTACCTCTCTTTTGATTCAGGTCTGTAAATGGTGATGCGGTAAGAGCGTTTAATTAACGACCCTTCTCACCCTTCCCCCATCACCCATCACCCATTAATAACTCACTCTTAATGCTTCTTCCAGAGTGGTTACTCCTGAAAGAACATAATCTATAGCTTTCTCCCGAAGAGTGCGGAATCCTTTCTCGTGAAAAATTTTTTTAAATTTATTTATGTCCTCTCCATCTGCTATGGCTTCTTTTAATTCCGTATCAAATATACATGTTTCGTATATCCCTGTTCTTCCTGCATAACCACTGTTGTGACATTCGCTGCATCCCTTTCCTCTGAAGAGAGAAACATTCTTTCTGTCTGGAAAGTATTTTTCAGTAACATCAGGAGATGGGGTAATTTTTTCTTTGCAGTTTTTGCAGATCTTTCTTACAAGTCTCTGAGATATAGCTCCTTCCAGAATGGAAGCCACCAGGTATGGTTCAAGACCGAGATTTTTCAGGTATTCTACAGACTGAAATATATCGGCACAGGGTAACTGCACTATGATAAGATGGCCTGTGAGAGCTATTTCTGAAATCATCGTCGCTGTTTTACTGTCTGAAACCTCTCCGACAAATATTACGTCAGGGTCCTGCCACATGATCCCTTTCAATAATTCATAATAACCTTCTCCATCATGATGGACCTGTATCTGAGATATACCCTTCATGGGATATTCAATGGAACCTTCCAGAGTCATAATATTGGCATGACCGCCGGTTTTTGTAAGGATGTGCTTCAATGCGCCATGACATGTAGTGGTTTTACCGCTCCCTGATGTTCCTGTAACAATTACAAGGCCGAAGGCTTTGTTGAATATTTTCTTTACTGTTTCAAGATCTTCTCTGCTAAATTGCAGTAATTCCAGACCCTGCTCTATTGTAGCCTTTGCTTTTTCCATAGATTTAATACTCATTGTGACCCTTTCTCCATATATGACAGGAATTACTCCGATTTTTATGTCAAACCTGTTGTCATCTCCGGTGATTTTATCCGTTTCTATTATTATTTTTCCTGTCTGCACATGGTCCGTTATGTCCGGATCCAGGTCTGCCATATGCTTCAGTCTTATTATCAGTTCTTCTCCCGTTTCATTGGACAGCATTTTTATATCCTCAAGGGAACCTTTAATGCGATATCTGATCATAAGGCCGTCTTTTAAAGGTTCTAAATGTATATCACTGGCCTTATCGCTGAAACTATCCAGAAATAATCTGTCGGCAAGATTTTTTATCAGTACATCTTTTTCATCGGAAGAAGTGATTATATCTTTCGTAGTCTCTATATCGCTTCCGACCGGTATGTTCTTTCTTTCAAGTTTTTCTTCGAAAAATTTGATTGATTCTTTAAAATCCTTCTTTGACAGAACAAAATCAGTACCGCTTGACTCCATGAAAGATACAAGGTCACGCCTGTAAAAACGCCATTGTTTTCCCACTTTAAATCCCTGTAATTTACCGCTTTTAAGCCATCTGGCAAAGGTAGGCCTGGAAATTTTTAAAAATTCTATAGCCTGGTCTGCATCAAAAATTTCTTCTGCCATATTTATTCCTCCTTTATTATTTTATATCTTCAAATATCATTATATATTATTAAATATCAAAAGTCAAGATCTATTTTGCAAATAATATTTTCCTGTGGAAATTATCTTGTATTAAGACAGGATTTTATGTAAAATAAATATACAGTCAGAAGGAGGTGATTTCAATGAAGACTAAATTTATGATTTTCTCTGTAATTATTACTTTAGTATTATTCTGCAGTTGTACTCAGACCGGTAAAGAACGCCTCAAATTATCAGGGAATAAATTGTTTTTAAACACCGGACTTTACCAGATGGAAATGGAAAAAGAAACAGAGAAGACAGAACAGTATGTAATAGCAGGTTCTGCTTACCGCAAAAACGAAGAAGATTGTTATGATATTGCTCTTTTTGCAATTCCATATGAAAAGATGAAAGAACTTACAAAACAATATGGCAATTGTTTTACATGAGGAAACCCTGGAACTGGTGCAGTTCAAAGTGCTTCTCTCAATCTTACTGTTCTTGGCTATGGAGTAATAACGCAGAATAAGCTGAAAGAAATAGAAAAACTTTCGTCAGGAGGCAAAAAGCCTGTTATAGAGGTGAAAATATCAAAATTGAAAACTGTAAAAAGCATGTATAATAATAACGGAAAAATGGTTGACTGCAGTATAAATATGGAATTTTATTTAGTAAAAGATGCAAAAATTATTAAGGAAAATTATTTATAATATTTCAGTAATATATTTTTACTGAACTAAATATTCAAGTAACGCGTAACGCGTTACGCGTTATGCGTTATGAATTTTATAAAGGGGTGTTTATATTGAAAGAACCTGTACCGGTAAATATCAGTAAAGAAGCACATGATTTTTTAATAACTTTTAAGAATGATTTTTACCCTGAAGAATATAAAAATTTTCTGAAAGTGAGAGAAAGAAGGGAACAACATAGCCTGTTTTTGCAGATGTTTTTAAAAGCCTATGGTGGTAAACTTGTTGACCGTATAGAAGAAAAAAAGATAGGAAACGTGCCGGTACGCATAATAACTCCTGTGAATTATGACAGTTCCCGTGATGATAAAATTGCCATATATACCTTTGGTGGTGCCTATTATTTCGGTACACCTGTTTCATCACTTTCTACCGGCCTTGCCTTTGAACTCGGTATAAAGGTCTGTGCCATAGATTATCGGCTCGGCCCTGACCACCCATATCCTGCTGCACTGGAAGACAGTTTTTCTGTCTATAGAGAAATCATAAAAGATTTTAACAGCAAAAATATTGTATGGCTCGGTGATTCTGCAGGGGGCCATCTGGCACTCACAACACTCCTTAAAGGGCAGAATGAAGGTCTGCCTTTGCCCGGTGCAGTGGCTCTCTGTTCGCCCTGGACGGAAGCGGAGAAATTAAGCGATACTTGTTTTACCCTCGACGGTTATGATCCTGTTCTTTCTTATGACAGTTTCATTAAGCCCATATCAGAAGAATATTTTAAAGGCTTTGACACTAAAGACCCTCTCATATCTCCTGTTTACGGAAATTACAGTGAAAACTTTCCGCCTGTTATAATTACAACTGGTACAAGGGATATGCTTTTAAGTGATTCTGTGAGACTCCATAGACAGTTGAAAAGATGTGGTGTTACGGCAGAACTGAATGTATGGGAAGGCATGTGGCATGTATTCGAAGCCTTCGGATATCCTTTTATACCTGAAGCAAAGGAATCGCTCCGGGAGATAGCAACTTTTCTGGGAAATAGACTGTGCCGTTAATAACATATAGAAGGAGCGGATATAAGTGGATAAAGATGGTAAAATATTCTTTACGGAAGTTCAAAAAATGCGTCAGCCATGGGTATGGGCCATTATATTTCTGCCCCTGGCACTGGTAATATGGCAATGGAAAGACTTGATGCCAAACCCGGTTATGTTGATAGTACCTCTGATGATGGGAATAATATGTCCTCTGCTGTTTTATATCTGTAATCTCAAAACGGAAGTTTGTGGAGACGGTTTATATTTTCGCTTTTTTCCTTTCCAGTTATCTTTTCATAAAATAAGTATAAGTGATATACAGACATATGCATCAAGGACTTACAGACCCATAATGGAATACGGGGGATGGGGTCTCCGTTATAGTTTGAGATATGGAAGAGCATACAATGTAAGCGGAAATCGCGGTGTTCAGTTAACACTTAACAACGGAAACAAAATATTATTCGGCTCTCAAAAGCCGGAAGAATTTGTAGAAGCTTTGAAGAAGGTTATGCCAGGAATATGAAAAAAATAAAATAACTTAATTGTCCACTCGGACCGGGCCATCAATTACTTTTCCTTCATTGTTAATGGCGGTAAAAGTCATAGTTTTGTCGGTAATATCAAATCTGACAAAATTATAGGTTTTATCGAAAGTAACAAGAGCGGGCAAGTTCGCGTCAGGATTATGGAGACCTACGCCTCCGCCCCCTGTAGTAATGTAATGTCTGTTTTCTACCTGGCATCTTGCATAATAGTGATTGTGTCCCTGAACTATTATTCTGACAGAATATTGTTTGAAGAGTTTATCATATGGCTGCATATCCTTATTGTTCGGATGCCCTCCACCGGCACTCCAGGCAGGTTCGTGAAATAGAGCTACATTCCATAATTTTTTTGAAAGAGAAAGATCGCGGGAGACCCATTTATATTGTTCACTTCCTTCTTTGTAATCTTCTTTGTTATTGTCTATTACCACTACATGAACAGGGCCATAATCGAAGGAATAATATAATCCTGATTTAATATAAAAAGGATAGGGAAAATATTTTTTGAAAAGGGCTCCGCCGTTTACATGGTCTATGCTATATGGTAAGGCATGATAAGTTTCATGGCTGCCGACACAGGCCATAAGAGGTATGGTTGCCTGAAAAGCCATCAGATTTTTGTAATCTCTGTTAAAATATTCTTTATCCCATCCCCCTTCTTTCATACCAAAATCGACCAGATCCCCTACATGAAGACAGAAAGTCCGGCATCTGTCAGGTTCAGGCGAGCTTTCTATATTTTCCATTAATTTCCCTATTACACTGTCCTGAATATCGGGATAATTCCTTGTATCTCCATAGGCATAAAAAGTGAGATTTTTTTCATTATCTTCCGGTGCAGTCATAAAAGAGCCTTCATATGTTTTATTTTCCACATTTACTCTGTAATATACCTTTGTCCCTGGTTTGAGTCCATTAATGGTATATTTAAATTGATGTTCATCGGAATCATTGCCAGTCTCGGTAAGATTATTTGATTTATTGATATAATCTTTTGTATCACTCCATTCCAGGGATGAATGGGACGGAGTACCGTCGGTCTGCCATATAACGGTCATAGATGTATTATTACCCGGATAAATCAGATAGGGGCCTTTCCTTATATTTACAGGGGAAGGCCTGCATGAAATAATGGCAAAAACATACAGGATAATTATAAAAATGCAATAAGAAAATTTTTTCATAAATTATTTAGATAAACTACCTCTTCACAATTTTTATCTAAAGCCCTACTTTACGCTATTAAAAATGAAAATTCCTATACCCTTAAATTATTTAGATAAACTACCTCTTCACAATTTTTATCTAAAGCCTTACTTTACACTATTAAAAATGAAAATTCCTATACCCTTAAATTATTTAGATAAACTACCTCTTC
>DAIOEN010000216.1:11772-12028 GCA_036746235.1 Vulcanimicrobiota bacterium
ACAATTTTTATCTAAAGCTTTACTTGAAATTTCTAATCACGGTAATTCTTTAATCTCGAAAATTCCGGTCAAATAAGGCTCAGTGATATCCTTCCCCTGTCAATATCTACATCCAGAACTTTTACTTCCACTACCTGTCCTACTGAAAGAACTTCAAGGGGATGTTTTATGTATCTCTCCCCCATCTGTGATATATGAATTAGTCCGTCTCTTTTTACGCCAAGATCCACAAATGCTCCGAAATCTATGACATTCC
>DAIOEN010000217.1:0-12019 GCA_036746235.1 Vulcanimicrobiota bacterium
GATTATTTATATTCATAAAACGGTAGGTTGGGGTATAATAATTCTTGACGTTACACAGGAATATAAACCCGTCACGCGTTACGCGTCACGACCATTTACATTCCAATAAGTTATGAAATACACTATAAAAAGAGGAGAGAAAGTTGAAAAAAAATAGCATTTTCACTGTCAGTCTATTACTGTTCATATGTTTATTTTTTTCCTGTAGCCGGGATAACAGGATATTTGTAAGGCATATACAGGTAGACAGTAAAGAAAAAGCTGAAGAGATACTGAAAGAACTAAAAGAAGGTAAAGAACCTTTTGAAAAGCTTGCAGCCACGTATTCAAAATGTCCTTCCAGGGTAAACGGAGGTAAGCTGGAACCATTTGTCAGAGGAACACAGGAAAAGAAATTTGAAGAAGCGGCTTTCAGGCTTAAAATCAATCAGATCAGTGAACCGGTGGAGACAGAGTTCGGGTGGGAAATAATAGAAAGACTTCCTTTACCCACTCCCGTACCTCCCACTGTTCCTGCAATTACTCCTCATGCTTCACCTGCTCCAGATCCTACAATTACTCCTTTGCCATCTTCTGTCAGGATAAGACATATACTTGTAGAAACAAAAGGAGAAGCAGAAGAAATAATCAAAGAATTGAAAGAAGGTAAAGATTTTACCGAACTTGCTCTGGATAAATCTTACTGCCCTTCGAGAGCAAAAGGAGGAGATCTCGGTATAACAGGTTACAGGAGTAATCTTTCCGCACCTGTTAAAAAAGCGGCTTTCAAGCTTAAAATGAATGAAATAAGTGAGCCGGTAAAATCTGAATACGGCTTTCATGTCATACAGAGAATTGACCCTGATATGAAAATAGAAGTGAAGGAACGTGAAAAAATCAGAATCCGCCATATACTTGTAGAAAAAGAAGAAGAAGCAAAGGAAGTAATTAAAGAATTACAGGAAGGAGAGGATTTTTCCGAAGTTGCTCTGGAAACATCCCGGTGCCCTTCCAGAGTAAGCGGCGGAGATCTTGGTATGATTTCCATTGGAATGCTTGCAAAACCGCTTGAAAATGCTGCTTATTCTCTGAAAATAAATGAATTAAGCAAACCTGTTCAAACGGAATATGGGTGGCATGTTGTCCAGAGAATTGACCCTGATTTTGTGATTAAAATACTTCCGGTAGAAATCAGAGTGAGTCATATACTTGTAAATACACAGGAAGAGGCAAATAAAATAGAGGAAGAATTGAAAAAAGGCACCGATTTTACAGCCCTTGCCAGAGAATACTCTGAATGTAGCGGCAGTAAAGATAAAGGGGGAGACCTGGGTAAGATAAAAAGGGGAGATATGGCGAAAACTTTTCAAAAAGCAGCTTTTTCTCTTGAAATAGGGGGTATAAGCGAACCGGTCCGGCTCAGAGACGGATGGCATATTATAAAAAGAACCGAATAGGACAGGGATTGGGGGGGATTTTTTGGATTGACAGGATAAGCTTTGTACGTAATTTATATGAGAATCGTAACGCGTAACGTCTTCCCTTGCTAACGCAAAATGCGTAATGTTTTTCTATTATTTATACATTACGCATTTTGTGATAAATCTATTATTTCTGATAAATCAGAAATTTCTATCTCCCTGCGACTCCGCCTGCTCCGCCGCCGCCATCTTTTGATATCTCTCCTGCTACAGACTGGGCAAACCCTGAACCTCCCGCAGCGCCTACTCCGCCTGCACTTCCGGCTCCGCCGACACCGCCGACACCGCCGGCTCCGCCGCCGCCACCGCCCATAAATATCACCTCCTGATGTTATTAAACAAGATATAAGTTTATTATATATAAATAAATAAGCTTGCCTTTACTCTCTTTATATATATACCGGATTTTAGAGAAAAGTAAAGAACTTTTTATGTAAAATTTTTACGAAAATTACGAATCCTGCGGTCAGATTATTAAAATTTTATTTTACCTCTATAAAATATACAGGGATAGTCCTGATATATGTGGAATTTATCTGTCAGCTTATACAATTAAGGAGGACTTTTATGGCATTAGTAATAGGTTTTAAAATAGACTCTCAGTCAGGTGCTATGATATGTGATGAAGAAGACTGGATATTAAGAAGAAGAAGAATATTTTACGGAAATTTTATATCTTCCATTGTATCACAGGAAATATCCGATAACGTTCATGTTGAAGCATTGTACGGAGGTACTGGTATGCCTTCTTTTACCTGTGATGTTAGAGATTCTGTCAGGAAAAAAGTGGAAAATAAATATTCGGAATATAAAACAGGCAAAGGAAAACCTTTATCATGTGCCGATGATATAGCATATATACTCCTTGAGTCCATACAGGCGGAATTTAAGAAGAGAATAAATTTAAAATTACGTTCTCTTTACGGTTTTGATAAAGATGATTTGCTTCAGGGTTATTTCAATTATAACGGAACACACTATGAAATAAAACAGGAAGAATTAAAGAAAAAAGCCATGGAACAGGCAACAGTTCCGGAAAAGGGATGCCTTGAAGACGATTACCTGGAACATAAAGCGCTTTTAATGGCTACTGATAAAGATAACGGTATAGTGCTTTATGGCTATGAATATAATAATCCCACTTTATATCTTACGGCAGGTCCTTTTGAAATAAGAGGGACCGGGGAAGATGAAAAAGATGCTGCACAGCTTTCAATAGCAAATTTTATAAATAGAAAGCCTCTTCATATAAGAAGAAAAGGGTTTGACAGAATAGAAGTTATAACAGAATTGATTAAAGCTATGTATGAAGCATCGGTACATAATCAGGAGGTAGGAGGATATTTTAATCTCTTTTATCTGGACGGAAGAGGTAACAGCCAGGAGGAACGATTGAAAGAACCTTCTGATGAGGCCATGAAAATAGCCACGGAAATTATAACAGGAGAAAAATACGGAGAACTCCGGACCGATGATGTTTACGAAATGATAAATTCTCTTATCTTTGAAGATATAAACCCTGATATTATAGAAGAAGAAATGTTTCGAAAGGCAAAATCTCCATACAGACTGGATTTTATCCTGAGAGGTTATAAGGCCGATTCTATACCTGATGTAAAAGAACCTTATATGAGTCTTGCAGGAGGAGGAAAATAATATGACAACCATAAATGCTTTAAGACTTGACTCTTGTTCAGGCCTGATGATCTGTGACGAAGAAAGAACATGGCATTTGAGACAAAAACTGAACAGTATAGAAAAAATAAAATCCCTTATCCCGCCTGCAATACAGATGGAACAGGGAATAGTGGCAAGGCTCGGAACTACAGGAACCTGTTCTATAGGAGCTGAAATACTCAGAGGGTGCAGAATAAAACTCCAGAATATATACAATGAAAAGACGGAAAAAATCGGTAAAAAGCCTGATTTCTTTCTGACTATAGAGGAAATAAGCCATATTATTTTTGAGTATATGATAGAAGTGAAACACCGCCATGTAGATGAACTGCTTCTCGCTAAATATGGTTTTGTTACAAAAGATTTTATCAGGGGATATTATATGTCAGGGGAGAAGAAAATAGAGATAAAAGATAAAGAAATTATTAAAGGTGCTGAAGAAATGATAACGTGGTCAAAGAAATCTTCGGAACTTAACAAGATTTTAGGCAACGGAGCCATTGTGGCAGGATATGACAGTAAAGAAGGTTTCAACATATTTCATCTGAGCCTGTCTAAAGGCCGTATAGAACCGGTTCCTTTCATGTTCAGAATGGACGGTTCAGGGAGGGATGTTTCTGAAATAAGATATAATGATTATGTAGACAGAAAAACATTGCGTAAAAGAAGAGATGAACTGGATCCTGTTGAGGCAGTAGTAATGATGCTTGAAGCCTTTGTTCACTGCAGAAGGATTGCCATCGGTGTCGGAGGATGGCCTGATATAATTTATATAAACGGCAGAGAAAAAGATAATAATAAAAAAGTAAAAGACATTGATGATGAAAGAGCAAAGCTGGCCACTGAGATAATTGATGCCTCCTGCACAGGTGAATTTTTCCCGAGAAAAACCTGTTATGACCTTATTGAAGATCTTGTATTTAATGATGGTGATTTTGAAACTGTCCATCTTAAAATGTGGCGATCTGTAGCAAATCCCGGACTGTTAAGCAGATTTTTAAGAGGACACAAATAACAGTGACCAGTGATCAGTAATCAGTAATCAGTCAAAATAGTAGTGATTTGTAATGCTTGATGCGTTACGAATCACTACTATTTACTCACTTCTTATTCAGATAGTCAAAAGGAGAGTAAGGAGTAGCAGTACTATCAAAGGGAGTGTAATTTGTTGCAGGTGTATTATAAGGTGAATAAGGAGGGTTCGCAGCAGTGTAGGGAGTGTAATTCTGTACAGGTGCAGTATAGGGAGTATAATTCTGTACAGGTGCAGTGTAGGGAGCGTAATTGGGAGTCTGAGCGGTATAGGGTGAATAGGGAGAATAGTTATAAGTCGGCGGCTGAGATGTTGCATCATAGGGTGAATAGGGATTGGTAGAATAGTAATTTGATGAATAAACATACTGGTTGTATGTATCGTATTTTGCCTGTTCTGCCGGGAAAGTTAATTTTGAATGTTGACCTTTAGCCAGTATTACTTTCCTGCTCCATGTATATTTATTTACTATAACGAAATAATAATAGCCACTGGCAGGATTGTAGGTTATGGGACCATTTTCTGAATTGGCATATCCCGGTTCTACAATGTAATCTCCCGGTGGAAGATTTGAAAAAGTGAAGAGTCCGCTGGAAGTAAGCTGTACTGTTGATACAACCCTTGTTTTGGGTATACGGGCTTCGTTCAGATACTTTTCTGACAGTGACACAGAACCTCCATCGAATTTTTCCTTTATTATGACTTCTCCTGAAATAGATCCAAGTGTACTGTCAGGCTCGATATTTAAAGCATTGGGATCTACAGGAACACTGGTAAGAGCCACTAAAACAGGTAAAGTCGAGAAGGAGAAATCTTTCTCTGTAATAGATGAACATTTCGCTTCTGTCGTTAATATTAATAGTCCCAGAAAAAATATAAGAATATTTTTAAACATATGACACCTCCCTGTTATAAATCGGGAAATAAAACAGGATCATGTTCTATTTATTAATGGCTTTCATGGCTTTCTCTCTGGCATTTTTTGCATCTACATCGTCAGGAGAACCTTCTAGAATTTTATCATAACATTCAATGGCTTCTTTATACTTTCCCACTTCATATAAAGTTCTCCCTTTATATAACAATGCATTTGTAAAGCCCTGGTTAAGTGTTAAAGCTTTATCAAAATATTTAATGGCTTCATCATATCTTTTCAGTTCATATAAAGAAATTCCTCTGTCACAGAATAATTCAGGTATTGCGGCATTACGATCTATATCTTTATCATACCATATAATAGCTTCTTCATGTTTTCCCTGTCTGGCAAAGATGAGTCCTTTATTGTGGCAGAAACCGGTGGCATCAGGCTTAATCTCTATGGTTTTATCCATACATTTAAGTGCTTCTTCGTATTTTCCCTGCTCGGAAAGGGTAAGTCCCTTTAAAAACCAGGCATATTCCACTTCAGGTTCAAGTTTTATAGCTGTATCGTAACATTTGATACCTTCTTCATATTTCCCATCTATCGTCAGAAGCCATCCTTTATATATCCACGCACCTGTATATTCAGGATCAAGTTCCAGAGCTTTATCGAAAAGTTTAATCGCTTCATCTTTTTTACCCCGGTCATAAGCAGCCAGACCTTTACAATACCAGGCACTGGCAGTTTTCGGATTTATTTCCAGAATTCTGTCTATACACTTCATAGATTCTTCTGTCCTGTCAAGCTGTGCCAGTATAAGGCTTTTTGCAGCCAGTGCTTCAATATAGTCCGGTTTGCCTTCAATAGCTCTGTCAAAACATTTTATAGCAAGGTCATATTTATCCATCCCCTGGGAATATAAGATAAGCCCCCTGAGATACCATCCCTCTACAGTTTCTGCTCTGGCAGGTAACTTGACTGTTACTATGAATAAGATTAATGTAATGAATAAGAATTTTTTTAAAAACATGTTATTACCTCCTTATTTTTTTGACTATAAAATCATAACGTAAAATAGAAAATAAGTCAATTCAGATAGCGTTTTTTTATAACTTCAAATGCAACCTTTTTTCTGCCTGAGATCCCACAGCAGTTCTCTTAATACTGTTTTACTTACAGTACAGGCCATTTGTTTAACATATCTTTTTATACCTGCTCTGGCATTTCTGTTACCTTCAATTGAAAATATTCCTACAGGACATCCTCCTCCGCAGAGAAATCTATAGCCACATGTTCTGCAGTCACTGCGACTACTTACATTTACTGTGTCAAGCATATAAGAGATCACATCCCGCCGGGGATAATCACCCGAAGAGATATGACCTAACCGGTATTTTTTATTCCCTACAAGATAGATACAGGAAAAAATCTCACCTGAAGCTGTAATTACAGGGGTATTACCGAAAGGAGCGCCGCATCCCCACTGGTTTCTATAGAGAGGTTGAAGTCTTCCCATATATTCATTAAAAGGGTATAGATCTTTTATTGGCCAGATTTTTGAATGAAATACCTCTTTAAGTCCTGATGCAAATTTTTTCGGCGACGGACAGAGTGAAATCGGTAATATGTTATCATCGGAATCCACCGGGTTAAGAGGTACAAATGCACAGCTTTCTCCTCCGAGTTCTTTATGAGTTTTTGCTATATCAGTCATAAAACTGTCATTGTGAGATGTTACTGTTGCCCTCAACGAAACTTTTATGCCTGAGGCTACAAGTTTACGAATGTTTTCTGCTGTTATCCCAAAACTTCCACTGCCATCGATAAACGGTCTTGTTTTGTTATGAATTTCTTCCGGCCCGTCAATGTCAACAAGAAAGGTCATTTTATATCTTTTTGCCGTATCTATAAGATCATCAGGGAAAATGGTGAGATTGCTCGTTAGATGATAGGCTATGGATTTATCAGGATTTCCGGGAAGAATGTTTTTCTCACAGTAATTTATTATTTTTTTTGCCAGTTGCCAGTTTAAGAGTGGTTCTCCTCCGAAAAATACTATTTCCAGTCTGTCAGAAACAGTGGCAAATGTTTCTTTTATGGCAGCAAATGCTATTTCTTCTGACATCATAATATGTCTGTCTCTGTTATAGGTATTTATACCGTTGAAGCAGTATATACACGACTGATTGCAGGAATGGCTCAATAATAAATAGAGGCTCTTCTGGCCGGAATGTGTCTGGCCACATTCATTGCAGTTATGTTCTATTTTACCGGCATCGTCAGGAACCAGAAGGGAATGAAAAATTAAGAAATCGAATAATTCATTGCTGCAGAACTGGGGCGGAGAAGTGAAAGGTTCTGATGATTTAAGTTCATTCAGAAGCCTTAAAATTTTGTCTCCGCCACGGGGAAAATAAATCGGATTGACCAGTTCTGCATTAAATATTATTCTTTCTCTACCATGCTTTAAAACTACTATTTCTCCGGCAACTTTCATTATATCTTATAAGAATCGTGACGCGTGACGCGTAGAATCTCTTTATCCTTATCATATTTATAATCATGACGGGAGGACAATAACCATAATTTGCCATAGTTATTTTCTTACAGTCCCTTAACTACTTTTTTAATAAAATTTTTAGTCCTCAGACAGCCATATGTCATACCATTCTACGACAGGCATCCTTCTGAGCATGGCAAAAAACTTATTGAATTGTTCATGTCCTACTTCCTGTTTATATTTTTCTATAATATTTTCTCCTTCTTCTCTGGTGCTGTATTCAGTACAGTGAACATATCGCCCTGAATGGTATTTCTCCCTGAAATACCATCTCCTTACATATCCTTCCTGTTTTTTTATAAATTCAGCAAATGTTTTCCCTGCTTCTTCAAAATCTTTTTCTTTTCCCCGTCTGACATCGAATATAACTATTTCTACTATATTTAGCATAAGTTCTCCTTTCCTGCTGAAATAAATAATCTTAAGAGAAACTAAATGTATTATAAAAGTGAGTATAGTGAGTCGTGAACAATATCCTATTCTTTTCACTCTTCACTCTTCACTCTTCACATATAAATATTAAAGATCTTCCCAAAAATCTCCTTTTAATTTATAATACAAAAAAGAAAATTGAAAGGCCTTTACCTGTATGTTATTACATCGGAAAAATATAGAAGAACTATTATATGAAATATCTTACTGGATAAGAGAGTTAAAGTTTGATTTGAAATCTTATGTGGAAAAAAACTGTGGTTTTTCCGGAAAATCCGTAAAAGAAGTGATATGTTTTAGAAATGATGAAATCTTAATACTCTTCAGGGCTCTTCCTGCAGAGGTTTCAATACCGGTACTGTCGATTATGAACCTCTATTTTACCTCTTCCGAACTCAGGAGATATTATAAGGATAACCTGGTCAGTAAGGAAAAAGATGTACTTATATATTTCTTTCACAATTATTATGTAAAAAATATTAAAAAAGAAGTTTTTTCAGAATCTGTTCCACCACAGAAAATTAATCATATTACTTTAGACATGGGAGTAGGTCTTAAATGGCTTGTGCCGGTAATAAATAAACACATAGAGGATTTGAGGAAAACCATTTTTGAACAAAAAGGGGTAATTATTCCCGAAGTATCTGTATCTGTTTTGTCTGACCTTCATCCGCAGCAGTATATTATAGGGCCGGGCAATAACAGAGGAAGACTTATGGGCAATAAAGTTCTGGCAACTGGTTCCGATGAATATATAAGACTTCTGGAAGGAGACCATTCTTTTGAGCCTGTCTATGGAACAGCTTCCATATGGATTGACATGGAAGAAGGAAATAAGATAGCTGCCCGGGGCAGTTTAATTTTAAAGGCAGAAGACCTTTTGATTACCCATATTTCCAGTGTTATTGAAAAACATATTTCTCTTTTTGTAGATGAAGATTATGTGTCATCTTGCCTTCAGGAAATTAATAAATCCCATCCTTTATTGATAAAAAGACTTAAAGAAATAAATATTCCTGGAAAAGCTATAGTGTCTATTTTGAGAAATCTTATATCAGAAGGTGTAAATATAAGAGATACTGTATCGATTTTATCGGAAATGCTGCAGTTATGGCCAAGAACAGATGACAGTGAAGTAATTACGGAATATATAATAAAACACTTTTCTCCTCTTTCCTGTTATAACTATATAGCAGGGAAAAAACTTCATTGTTTTACAATTCCCTCTCATATTGAAGAAGAATTGAAAAAATTGTCTCTCTGGGATAATCTTTTCGAGGAAAAGCTCCCGGAAGAGATGAGAAGGTTTTTACTTTCTTATATAGAGAATGTAACTGTTCTTATGGAAATAAATAAAGAGAAACCTGTACTTGTGACAGGGAGTGATATAAGGCTTTATATAAAAAAACTCATATCAGATAAAATCCCGTCTGTAAAAATTTTAAGCAGAGAAGATATAGACTCTGAAATCGAACTCGTAGAAGAGAACTTTCCAGTGAAAGATATAAAATATGTCTGTCCTCATATATTAAATAATGAAGAATTTAAAAATAATGCCTGCAGAATAATATGGGACATAAAAGATACTTTTTCTGCAGATGAATATTTGTTTGTTTTATTACCTTTTGACTGTACGTCCATATTCAGACATATGACTGAAAGATTTCCATGGATAAAAGTGCTTTCAATAGAGGGATTGAGGGATATGCCTGAGATAAAAGACAGAATTACAGGGAAAAGATGTGACATGTTCCTTAATATTTTCTCTATGATTTTAAAAGAAGATATTGAGAAAGCTGAAAAAGAGATTTCAGTCTTAAAGAATATGTATTCTTCTCCCTGGATTTCCATAATGGAAGGAATCGTTTTAAAACATAAAAATAATTATCATGGATTTCAGCAAAAAATCATGGACGGACTCAGGGAGAAGCCTTATTTACTCAATATTTTTCCTCTCAGAGAATTAAATATTACAGAATATGATTTAAAGGAAAAAGAGCTTTTTGCTAAATATTATGATGAAAAATTCACCGGTTTTTCCCATGAATTATCGTGCACATCATATGGCAGCATCTGCTTCAAAGACACGGTGTCTCCTCAAATGGAAATAGTGATGAGTAAAGAACTCATGGATAAGATAAAGAATGATGAGTTAAAAAAATATCTATATGATTTGAAAATAGAATTTATGGCAAAAAAAGGTTTGATTTTGCCTGACATAGTTTTTACGGAACATAACTCTTTAAAGGATTATTCAATTTTCTTTAAAGGGTTTGCCGTAAAAAAGAATAAACCGTTTATTTCTATTCAGAAGCTCATAAATGATATTAAAGAAATAATATATAAAAAATCTTATTTTTTTATTGATATAAATCAGACAGATGATATACTTGGCCGTGGCAGAGTAAAGTGTCCGTGGTGTGTTGAAAAACTTGATTCTCTCAGGATACCTGCAGACAGTATGTGGAAAATATTCCAATATCTTTTGAAAAAAGGAGGTAATCTCCTGAATATAGAGCCAGTTCTTGAGATTACGGGTAAACTCTGGCAGAAGAACAGGGATACGGCTTTTATAGCAGAAAAAGCTCTGGAAAAACTCATCTATATAGATGAACAAAACATGGCTCTGGGAAAACTTTATTTTATATGGCAGAATAAATTAAAAGAACCTGTCTTAAAAGGAGCTCTCTCTCAGGTAGATTATTCTGTTCTTGCAGGAATAATTAAAGATTTTGATTTTTCTTCTTTTCTTTCAAAGAGACACAGCTTTCTTGATACAGCTTTTTCCGATCTCAGGTTTTTCAATAAGAAAGCCTGGCTTACGGCTCTTGATTTTGCAGATATTAATGAAATTACAGAAGCTTTTAAAGAAGCGCCTGATGAACTTTATGAATATGTAATATCCATTCTTCCGGATGATACAGTATATTTTTTCAAAGACGTTACTTCTCAGCCTTTAATAAAAAAATCCGCTACAGACGATGGAAGAGTAATTTTATTTAATATTTTCAAGAGTCTTGTTATACTCGGTAAATGTCACTTCCCTGACGGGCTTCTGTCTTCTTATCCCTGGCTTGCTCCGGACAGATTACATCTTACTTATGAAAGAGAAAAACTCATCAAATCCCTTACAGACAGGGAAAAGATCGCCATTATCATCCATAATCTTCCTGAACCTGTGTCTGTATTTTTACAGATTCTTTTTCCCGATTATATCCCCCCTGAATATCATTATGAAATTTCATGGGAAATATTGAAAGAATTTTATGAAAAATATTTTAAATTTATGTCACCTTCTGTCGATTTATCTTTTTACGTGAAATCTTTTGACAGGATAATCCTGAAAGCAGGAGAAAAAATCTGCAGAGGAGATTATGCAGGTGCTATAGATATATTAAAAATAGAACCGGAAAACAGGATTGCCGGTTTTTTAATATCCATTCTTTTGAAATACACAGGGAAATCTTTCTCTTCTGATGAATATGCGGCACAGTCAATTGACTATTCCCGTATGCTGTTACAATATGGCTGGCACGACAAAAAAATGAGTGCTCTCGAACTGGGATACTATCTATCACATACGGATTTCTACAGAAAATACGGAGAAAATTATCTTGCAGCCTGCGGATACAGATTGAAGGGAGAAAAAAATCCCAATTCCCTTGTTTTTTATGAACAGGGAGAATGTTATTTTGATGCGGAAATGTACGGCCATGCCTTCATCTCATACGGGAAATCTCTGGAATGGTTAAAAAGAGAACATAGATATAAACTGTCTGATTTTACTAAGAACCTTTTACGTAAGCTTTTTGATACTCTGTATTTAAGCCGGACTGTGGAAGATATAGCATCTGCCGTATTCTCTCTGCCGGAAGAAAAGATATTTCCCTGCCTGAAAATGTTCTCTTCTGAAGAAAATTTAAATAAACTTCTTGCTTTCAAAGGAAAATCCGGGAAAGAAGCGTCTCACGTCAGAGAAATATTATTTCTCTGTA
>DAIOEN010000218.1:0-3932 GCA_036746235.1 Vulcanimicrobiota bacterium
ATTACCCCTGAACCTGTTTATGTTTGGGGTTTTCACATATAACCCTTACTCTGCCTTTTCTAAGAATAATCTTACATTTCTCACATCTTGGTTTTACTGATGGCTTAACCTTCATAATTTACTTCCTCCTTCGTACTTTGTCAAGATTAAAGGTCCATTTCCGGTAATAGCTACTGTATGTTCAAAATGAGCAGAAGGTTTCCGATCTTTAGTAACAACAGTCCACTTATCAGATAGCCATACAACATCTGCAGTGCCCATATTTATCATTGGTTCTATAGCAAGAACCATACCGGATTTTAATGGAACATTATAATCATAGGATATGTAATTGGGAACCTGAGGTGCTTCATGCATATCTTTACCTATTCCATGTCCTACAAGTTCCCTAACTACGGAAAAGCCCTGAGCTGTCACATAGGTTTCTATGGCACGGGAAATATCTCTCAAATGATTTCCAGGTCTTGCCTGTTCAATACCTTTAAAGAGAGACTCTTCTGTAACATCAAGCAACTTTCGCCAGTCATCAGGGATCTTACCTACAGGTACTGTTATGGCAGTATCTCCGTGATATCCTTTATATATAACAGCTAAATCAATACTTACTATTTCACCCTGTTTTATTTTCCTTCTTTTGGGAATACCATGAACAACTTCTTCATTGACAGATACAGTTATATGGGCAGGGAAGCCTCTATAACCCTTAAAGGAAGCTTTTACACCGTAATCTTTCATAAGATTTTCAGCTTTTTTATCCAGATACCGTGTTGTAATCCCCGGCTCAACCATATCTGCCAGCTTATCCCTTATTATAGCGGCAATTCTACCGGCTTCCTTCATTATTTCTATTTCTTTATCAGTCTTAAGAATAATATTCATAACTTCTCAACAAGGGCTATTATAGTTCTATAGACTTCCTCTATAGGAAGCTCTCCATTAACAGAATGAAGAATACCTTTGTTCCTGTAATAATCAGTCAGAGGCCTGGTCTTTTCAAGATATTCCGTATATCTTAACCGGACAACTTCCTGTGTATCATCAGCTCTGCGAACAAGTAATTTCCCGCACTGATTGCAGATGTCTTCTTTATCAGGAGGGCTGTATTCTATATGATAACTTGCCCCGCAATTCGGACAACTTCTTCTGCCACAGATTCTCTTTGCAATAGAGTCAAAGGCAGCTTCTATTTCTATCACTGCCGACAGAGAAATATTTAATTCTTCAAGCTTTGTTGATAATAATTCTGCCTGAGATAAATTCCTGGGGAACCCGTCCAGAAGAAACCCGGCGAGACAATCCTGTCTTTCAATTCTTTCTAACAATATGGCATTTATGATTTCATCAGGTACAAGAGAACCTTTACCCATATACTCTTTTGCTTTAAGACCTGCAGGTGTTTCTCGTGACACTGCTTCCCTGAGCATATCACCTGTAGATATATGGGGAATACCGAAATATCCTGCTACAGTTTTAGCCTGTGTTCCTTTGCCCGATCCGGGAGGTCCTAAAAAAATCAGCTTCATTGTGCCACTCCTCTATTTCATAAATCCCTGGTAATGTCTCATAACAAGCCTTGCTTCTACCTGTTGCATAAACTCAAGTGCTACGCCCACTATGATCAAAAGAGACGTACTTCCAAGCTGCCAGCTTATCCTGGTCAATTCCAGTATATATGTAGGTAATACTGCTATAAGACCAAGAAACATAGCAGATACAAAAGTCAATCTGCTGAGGATTTTTTCAAGATACTGGGCTGTTTTCGGTCCTGGCCTTATACCGGGAATAAATCCTCCGTATTTTTTCATATTATCGGCAATATCCATAATATTAAAGGTAACTGCTGCATAAAAATAGGTGAAAAATACTACGAGCAAAAAGTATGAGAGATTATAGAGAATAGAACTGGGATGAAACCAGTATGTAAAATTGTCAATAATCCAGTTTCCTTTTCCCTGGAAAAATCCCATAATAGTCATAGGAAAATAAAGAATTGATATGGCGAAAATTATAGATATAACACCTGCATTGTTTACTCTTATAGGTATATAAGTACTCTGACCGCCCATCATCTTTCTTCCTACAACCCTTTTAGCATACTGAACAGGTACTCTGCGCTGTCCCTGATGTATAAGGATAATCCCCATAATCAAACCTATAGTAATAACGACAAAGGCAATAAGTCTGAGACCGCTTACTTCTCCTGCATTTATTATTTTGAATGTATCCAGTACATTATGGGGCAGACGAAGTACAATACCGATAAATATAAGCATGGAAACTCCGTTACCTATACCTTTATCACTCATCTGTTCACCGAGCCACATAAGAAAAGCTGTTCCTGCCGTAAGAGATACAACAACAAGAGCACAGTAAAGAGCATATTCGTAAGAAGGAAGATTATTATCCATAATGGAAAAGATATGCTGTCCCTCATTACTTCTGTATTTAGCAAGTCCCAGTGTCATAGTTGTTGCCTGAACAAAAGCCAGGACTACAGTTAAATATCTGGTATACTGGGATATCTTTTTTCGTCCTGCTTCTCCCTCTTCTTTTGCCATCTTCTCCAACTGGGGAATAACAATGGTAAGTAATTGCATTATAATAGATGCATTGATGTAAGGAGTTATTCCCATAGCACAGATGGAGAATTTATTCAAAGCTCCGCCTGTAAACATCCCGAGAAAACCGCCGAGACCTCCTGTGCTCAGGAGTTGCTCCCATAGAACACGGTTAACACCGGGGACTGTTACATGAACGGTGAATATAAAGATAGCAAACCCTGCGAAAACGAATAATATCCTTTTTCTTATATCAGGGATTTTGAAAGCACTGATTAAAGCCGCTAGCAACTATATCACCTCTGCTTTCCCACCTACAGCACCTATTTTCTCAAGAGCAGATTTGGAAAATTTATGAGCTTTTACAGTAAGAGCTTTTTTCAATTCGCCCTCACCGAGTATTTTAACTCCAAAATAATTCTTCTTGATTAAACCGTTATCAATTAATAACTCCGGAGTAATTACACTGTTTTCAGGGAAGTCATTTAAACTGGTGACATTGACTATCTCATATTCCTTTCGGAAAATAGCTATATTACGGCTACGATTCGAAATACCTCTTAAATGAGGTAATCTACGATACCATGGAGTCTGTCCACCTTCAAACTGAGCACCCTTTGTTCCACCGGAACGAGATCTCTGTCCTTTACTTCCACGGCCAGCAGTCTTAACCAGTCCACTACCATGACCACGACCTCTTCTTTTACATTTCTTTGTGGAACCTTCAGCTGGTCGAAGATCATTCAATTTCATAATACCTGCAGACAACCAGATATCTGGCTGTCCTGCCAGCCCTCCTTTACGTTAATTTATTTAATTCTGAGACTGTTCTTCCCCTGTTCTTCCTCTGAGCTTTGATATATTACTATTGAGTTTCAACAGCTCCAGACATTTAATAGTAGCTTTCGCCATATTAAGTGCATTGGAAGAACCGAGAGATTTTGTTAATATGTTATTTATTCCTGCCAGTTCAACAAGTGCTCTTACCGCACCTCCTGCTATAACACCGGTACCGGGGCCGGCAGGTTTCAGCAATACCACACCTGCGCTGAATTTGGCCTGAACTTCATGAGGAATAGTACCATGTATTATCGGAACATCAACCATATTCTTCTTGGCATCCTCCACAGCTTTTCTGATTGCTTCAGGAACACCGGAAGCTTTACCGAGACCGAGTCCGACTCTACCTTTACCATTACCTACTGCCACTAAAGCACTAAAGTTAAATCTCTTTCCACCTTTAACAACTTTAGATACTCTGCTAACTCTTATAACGTTTTCAGTAAATTCGCCTTCTTCTTTTATATTGTCAAATTTTTTCTTATCATTCATAATGATAGATTCTGGTTAACCCATCCTCCTTTCTGAAAAAAT
>DAIOEN010000218.1:4032-9016 GCA_036746235.1 Vulcanimicrobiota bacterium
TATATATTATTCAGACTTCTGAAAACACAGAGTCTGGGACGTTCGGTTGTTCCAAAAACTTTCTTTCTTATCCTGAGATGCCTTTTTTCTCTCTCTCTGTTTCTGGCTACTGGTGTAATCAACTTACTTTCACTCCTCTCAAACCTGGCAAAAACTATTTACCTACTTTGCCGGCCTTTCCCATTTTCTTCTTCAGTCTTTCGCCTTCATACATTATACCTTTTTGTTTATAAGGGTCAGGCGGTCTGATACTTTTCATATTTGCTGCCATCTGTCCGACTGTAACTTTATCGATACCGCGGACAATCATCCTGTCTGTACCTTCTACATCAAGCTCTATTCCCGCCATAGGATTGATTTCCACCGTATGAGAATAGCCAATAGAAAGTAATATTTTATTTCCGGATTTCTTTGCTCTGTAGCCAACACCTTTTAATAAAAGGGTTTTCTGGAATCCGGTGGTAACACCTTCTACCATATTGGAAACGAGACTTCTCGTAAGTCCATGTAAAGCCCTTGTATTCTTATCTTCAGAAGCACAGCTTACATTGAGAGATTTATCCTCAAGAGTAATCTTTACGGTTTCCGGTATCTTATGAGAGAGTTTCCCTTTGGGTCCCTCTACCAAAATATTATTACTCTTATCAAGTGTAACTTTAACGCCTTTTGGTATTTCTACAGGCTTTTTACCTATTCGTGACACAATACACCCTCCTTATCGACACAATCTACCAAACATAACATAAAATCTCTCCCCCGACTCCCATACTTCGAGCTTTACTGTCAGTCATAACCCCTTTAGATGTAGAAAGTATTGCCAATCCCATACATCCGATTACTTTGGGAAGATTTTTATACTTTTTGTATATTCTAAGACCGGGTTTACTTATTCTTAAAAGTTTGGATATAACCCTATCACCATTGGGAGCATACTTTAAAAATATTCTTATAATGCCCTGAGGACCACTTCTGATAAAGTAATAATCCTTTATAAACCCTTCTTCTCTGAGCACTTTTGCTATTTTTAATTTCAGTTTTGAAGCAGGAATATCAACCTGTGGATGCATAGCTGAATTTGCATTCCTTATTCTGGTTAACATATCTGCAATAGGATCAGTTACTGCCATAAATAAATTACCACCTCCTTAAATTATATGATAAATTTTACCAGCTTGATTTTGTAACTCCAGGCAATAATCCTTTGTGAGCAAGGAGACGGAGACATATACGACAGAGATGGAATTTTCTGTGATATCCTCTCGGTCTTCCGCATTCACGGCAGCGATTATATTTTCTGACTGCATATTTAGGAGTTTTTTTCCATTTTTCAATTAACGATGTCTTAGCCAAACTCTTATCTCACCTGCCTTTTCTATTAATTTTCCCTCATCGGGATCCCTAAAAGTCTCAAGAATTCCCTGCCTTCTTCATCGGTCTTAGCAGTTGTAACAATCGTAATATCCAGTCCTCTGGATTTCTCAACTTTATCATATTCTAATTCAGGGAAAATCAAATGATCTTTTATTCCCAGGGAATAATTTCCGCGTCCGTCAAAAGATTTCGAAGAAACACCACGAAAATCTCTGATACGGGGTAAAGCGATATGAATTAACTTCTCAAGAAAAGCTTCCATACGCTCTCCTCTCAAAGTAACTTTACATCCTATAGACATACCTTCTCTCAATTTAAAAGCAGATACAGATTTTGTTGCCTTACATACTACAGGGCGCTGGGCTGCGATAAGCCCCAGTTCCTGTACTGCTGCATCCAGTAATTTAGGGGTCTGAATAGCTTCGCCGACACCCATATTTAAAACTACTTTATGAAGTTTCGGAACCTGCATAATATTAGAATAAGAAAAGGTCTTCATAAGAGATGGCACTATTTCTTTTAAGTATTTCTCTTTTATTCTGGTCACAAGGCACCTCCTTATCCTTCAGATTTAGCAAGTTTAAGATTGGACATATGAATGGGTGCAGATTCCTCTATAATACCACCCTGTGGCACCTTGGGAGGACGGGCTTTAACATGTTTTTTTACTATATTAAGACCCTCTACTATTGCTCTCTGCTTTTTAGGAAAAACTTTGAGAACTTTTCCTTTTTTCCCTTTATCGTCACCTGCTATAACAATAACCATGTCACCTTTTTTTACATTTTGTTTCAAAGATATTACCCTCTTTCCGTTTCAGAACTTCTAAAGAACTTCCGGAGCCAGAGACACTATTTTCATAAAGTCTTTTGCTCTCAATTCTCTTGCCACCGGTCCAAAAATTCTGGTTCCTTTAGGATTCATCTGATGATCAACAAGTACTGCTGCATTATCATCAAATCTTATATATGACCCATCTTCACGGCGATACTTCTTTTTTGTCCGAACTATAACGGCTTTTACTACATCTTTTTTCTTTACAGGTGCTCCCGGAGTTGCTTCTTTTACAGAAGCAGTAATTACATCTCCCACACCTGCATAGCGATGAAGTGAATTCTTTGGAATTCCTATACACATTATAATACGGGCACCGGAATTATCAGCCACATTCAATCTAGTCATTTGTTGTATCATAAAAATACCCCTCCAGAATACACAATTATTTCACCTTTTCTACTACTTCAACAACCCTCCAGCATTTTGTCTTGCTTAAAGGGCGGGTTTCCTCTATCCTGACTATATCACCAATATTACACTGGTTTTGTTCGTCATGGGCTGTAAATTTTTTACTTCTCTTGATCCTCTTTTTATATATAGGATGGGCAATCAAAGATTCAGACACTACTACAACAGATTTATCCATTTTATTACTTACGACTTTACCGAGTCGTATCTTTCGTCTACCCTGACTCATACCAAACCTCCTCTACTAACTTGCACTTGCAGGAACCTCTTCAAGATGCATCTCTCTGGAATGAAGAATTGTTTTAATTCTTGATATATTCCTTTTGATTGCCTTGATTCTGCTTGTATCTTCTAAATGTCCTGTAGCAACTTGAAATTTCAAACTGAATAATTCTTCCTTGTGTTCTTTTAGTTTCTGTTCAAGTTCCAGGTTATGAGATTCTCTTAATTTTTCAATTAACTGTTTTCTTTTCATAACATACACCACCCTATTGTTCTCTTGCTACAAATCTGGTTTTGAGCGGCAGCTTGAAAGCAGCCAGTCTCATAGCCTCTCTGGCAAGTTCTTCATTAACTCCTGCCAGTTCAAAGAGTATCCTTCCCGGCTTTACTACAGATACCCAGTATTCGGGGGAGCCTTTACCGCTTCCCATACGAGTTTCTGCAGGTTTTTTCGTAACAGACTTATCAGGGAAAATTCTTATCCAGACTTTACCGCCTCTTTTTATGTGTCTTGTCATAGCGATACGGGCTGCTTCTATCTGACGGTCTGTTACCCAGCATGGTTCCATAGCCTGCAATCCGAAATCCCCGAAATGTATGTCACTGCCCCTGTAGGCTTTGCCTCTCATTTTGCCTCTCTGAACTTTTCTGTATTTTACTCTTTTAGGCATTAACATAATTACTGCTACCTGATGCTCCTTTCAGAGACTCAGGCTTCACCTCCTTCTGCTACTGCCACCCGAGATGGTTCTTCAACTGACTTTGTATGTTGATGTTCTACTACAGCCTGTTTCTTTTCTGCCATCTCTTTTCTTACCTCATTATGGCCCAGTATTTCCCCTCTGTTAATCCATACTTTAACACCTATTCTGCCATAGGTAGTATAGGCTTCAACAATAGCATAATCGATATCTGCCCTTAATGTATGAAGAGGCACTCTTCCTTCGAATAATCTTTCACTGCGGGCAATTTCGGCTCCTGCGAGACGTCCGCTGCATTCTACTTTTATTCCTTTTGCTCCTGCTTTCATACATCTGTATACTGCCTGTTTCATAGCTCTTCTAAAGGAAATTCTTTTCTCAATCTGTTCGACAATACTTTCTCCAACCAGTTTGGCTTCCAGATCAGGTGTTTTTATTTCCTGTACATTTATCTGAACAGGTCTGTTTACGAGCTTTTCCAGATTTTTTCTGAGACTTTCAACGCCTGCGCCACGACGGCCTATTACAATACCGGGTTTTGCAGTATGTATTATCACTTTTGCATTCTGTGCCCGTCTTTCAATTTCTACTTTGGCAATAGCGGCGTTTCCCATGGACTTGTAGATAAATTTTCTTATCTTAATATCTTCATGGAGCAGTTCTGCATAATCTTTTTCTGCAAACCACCTGCTGTCCCAATCTCTAATTATACCAAGACGTAAACCAATAGGACTGACTTTCTGCCCCATTATTTATTCCTCCTCTCTTTCCTTGAGTACGATAGTTATATGGCTGGTTTTTCTTCTTATCATGACTGCTCTTCCCATTGCTCTTGCACGCCATCTTTTCAACGTAGGTCCCTGATCAACATAGACTGTAGATACAAACAGATTTTCTGTATCCATCTCACTGTTTTCTGCATTTGCTACAGCGGTTTTAAGGACTTTTTCTACCAGCCTGGCAGCTCTTTTAGGAGTAAAACGGAGAAGATTTGTAGCATCTTCTACCTTTTTTCCTCTTATCATATCACCTATAAGTCTCATTTTACGAGGTGCTGTCCTCACATATTTTGCTCTAGTTCTAGCTTCCATAATTCCCTCCTTAGTCCTGGAGAATAAGTTTATTTAAGAGATGTTGATCGTTCAGTATGATGACCATGGCCTCTAAAATATCTTGTATAAGCAAATTCTCCCAGCTTGTGTCCCACCATATTTTCAGTTATATATATTGGAATATGCTTTTTACCATTGTGAACTGCTATTGTATGACCGAGCATCTTTGGAATTATTGTAGATGACCGTGACCATACTTTAACAACTTTTTTTACTCCTTTTGCATTCATCTCTTCGATTTTTTTCATCAATTTAGGATGAACATAAGGTCCTTTTTTTGTAGATCGTGACACGTGATTACCTGCCTTTAAGAAGCAGGGTTTTCACCTCCTT
>DAIOEN010000218.1:9116-11899 GCA_036746235.1 Vulcanimicrobiota bacterium
TTACTGTTATCTTTTCTCTTCTTCCTGGTCTTATATCCGAGAGCAGGTTTACCCCACGGGGTAGACACAGGTCTTCCGGGAGTAGATCTTGCTTCACCGCCGCCGTGTGGATGATCGACAGGGTTCATAACAACGCCTCTTACAGTAGGTCTCTTACGTTTCCATCTGTTTCTGCCGGCTTTACCTATAGATATGGTTTCATGTTCAATATTGCCTACCTGACCTATAGTTGCTTTGCATACTACCTCTACAAGACGAACCTCTCCTGAAGGTAATCTCACATGGGCATATCTGTCATCTTTTGCCATTACCTGTGCGCTTGCACCGGCACTTCTGACAAGCTGTGCACCTTTACCTGCTTTTAATTCAACACTGTAAATCATACTACCTACGGGTATATCCTTAAGAGCGAGACAGTTACCGGGTTTAATCTCACTTTTGGGACCGGACATAACAGTATCTCCGACCTGTAAACCTATGGGACAGATAATATATCTTTTTTCTCCGTCTGCATAGGCAATAAGCGCAATTCGTGCAGTCCTGTTGGGATCATATTCGATGGATTTTACTTTTCCCGGTATACCATCTTTATCCCTTTTCCAGTCTATAATACGATATTTAATTTTATGTCCTCCGCCCCTGTGCCTTACGGTGACTCTACCGGCAGAGTTACGTCCTGCCTTGCTGTGTTTTACTGTTGTAAGACTTTTTTCAGATTTCTTCCTGGTTATATCATCAAAGCCAGAAACAGTCATGAAACGCCGTCCGGGTGAGGTAGGGTTAAATGTCTTTATACTCACTTTTATCTCCTCCTTAGGTCATGAGACATTACATCTCGAAATAGTCAATACCATCAAGTTCTATCTTATCAGTATCCCGTAAAGTAACAATAGCTTTCTTCCAGTCAGACATTTTTCCCTGCACTTTACCAAAACCTCTTTTTTTACCTTTAACATTTATAGTATTGACCTTTACAACTTTAACGTTGAAAATTTCTTCTATAGCTTTTCTTATCTG
Organism: Vulcanimicrobiota bacterium; assembly: GCA_036746235.1. Taxonomy (GTDB): domain Bacteria; phylum Vulcanimicrobiota; class SpSt-956; order SpSt-956; family JAKJGF01; genus CALARM01. Next base: position 10,134 of record DAIOEN010000218.1, read on the forward strand.
TATTTTATTAACCCTTGGATCAACTTCAAAGGTATATTTGTGCATGGAAGCACCGTCTACACTCTTTTCAGTTACCAGTGGTCTCTTAATTATATCTCTGGCTTCAAGTATCATAAAAGGACCTCCTCAATAGCTTTAACAGCTCCTCTGGTTAAAAGCAGGCTATCATATTTGAACATATCATGAAGATTCAAATTTGATGCCAGTATAACTTTGGCATAAGGTAAATTTCTCACTGATTTCTCGACATTTTCATCTCTTTCGGAAATAACAATGAGTGTAGTATTGTCCAGTTCAAGTTTATCCAGAAACTCAACCATATGTTTTGTTTTAGGAGCATCCATAGAAATGGAATCTACTATTTTACATTTACCTTCATTAAATTTAATTGTAAGAGCTGATTTCAGCGCAAGACGTCTTACTTTTTTCGGCAGAGAAAAAGAATAATCTCTTGGTTTCGGACCAAATGTGATTCCTCCGCCTTTCCATACGGGAGAACGTCTGCTTCCATGACGGGCCCGACCGGTACCTTTCTGCCTCCAGGGTTTTTTACCTCCACCCCTGACCTCTCCTCTGGTTTTAGTAGATGCACATCCCCTGCGGGCATTTGCCATCTGTCTTTTCAGAGACATATGCATAACATGGGTATTAACCTCTACTCCGAATATACCGTCAGATAGATCTATTTTTTCAATTTCCTGTCCTTCTTTACTGAAGACTGAAACATTAGGCATACCTATTTGCCTCCTCTCAATACCTATTTCTTCACACTATTTTTAATCAATAAATAACCGTTATCTGCCCCGGGGACAGCACCTTTTACAAGGAGTAAATGCCTGTCAGGATATACTTTAAGAACCTTCAAACCCTGAACAGTAACTCTATCTCCGCCCATTCTTCCCGGACCTCTTTTACCAACCATAGTTCTTGCAAAATCAGTGCAACCACCTGATGCAGGTTTTCTCTTGAACATTGAGCCATGGCTCATGGGACCGCCGTTAAAATTCCATCTTTTCATGGCACCGGCAAAACCCTTACCTTTGGACGTTCCTACAATATCAACCTTCTCGCCCAGCTCAAAGAGTTCAACTGTAAGAGTCTGTCCTAACTTATATTCATCTGTGTTATCAAAATGAAGTTCTCTGAGTACTTTCTTCGGAGCAACTTCTTTTTTCTTGAAATGCCCTTTCATAGGTTTGTTAAGTTTCTTTTCATCAACCTCTATCATACCTAACTGTAAAGCATTATATCCGTCTTTTTTCATTGTTTTTAACTGTGTAACAGTGCAGGGACCTGCTTCTATCACCGTAACAGGGATGGCTCTGCCTTTTTCGTCAAAAATCTGGCTCATCCCAATTTTCTTCCCTATAAGACCTTTCATTATAAACACCCCTTATAATTTCATCTCAATGTAAACGCCAGCAGGGATTTCCAATCTCATAAAGGCATCCACTGTTTTTGAAGTGGGCTTCAATATATCAACAACCCTCTTATGAGTTCTCATTTCGAAATGTTCTCGAGATTTTTTATTAACATGGGGAGAACGTAATACACAGTATATTTCTTTGTTGGTAGGCAAAGGTATGGGCCCTGATACGTCAGCACCTGTAGTCTTTGCCGTGCGAACTATACGGCTTGCAAACTGATCCAGTATATTGTGGTCATAAGCCTTAAGTCTGATTCTTATTTTCTGAGTAGCCATTATTTCACCCCTAACCTTCCAGTACCTTTGTAACAACTCCGGCTCCTACGGTTCGACCGCCTTC
>DAIOEN010000219.1:0-11894 GCA_036746235.1 Vulcanimicrobiota bacterium
AGCCTGCCAGGCAGAAGCTTTTTACGGGTACCCTTTTACCTGTTACGGTACTTAGAGAAGCTGTAGCCAATGCCATCTGCCACAGAGACTATGGTACCGGGGCCGGTGCAATTTCTTCAAGACCCTGGAATCCGTATATATCAAAAGTATTTTATCTGAGGGGAATTATTGAGACATGGGGTAGAGGGACTATTAAGATAAAAGAATTAACAGATGAAGCAAAGCTCCCCACACCGGAATTTGAAAGTAAAATGGGGGAATTTACAGTAAGGTTTTTCTGTGCTAAAAAGCATGCCGCTTCGGATGATAAAGTTGAACAGGCCGGGACCAGGTTGGGACCAAGTTGGGACCAAGTTGGGACTAAGTAGTGAAGAACTTTATAAACTTCTTATCTTATGTAAAGACGCTACTGGTATAAATGATTTAATGGATAATTTCTCGTGGTCGAATAGAAGTAAATTTCGTAATAAATATATAACCCCTTTACTTGAAGAGGGATTAATTGAGATGACAATACCTGATAAACCCAGAAGCGGTAATCAAAAATACCATATTACAGAGGAAGGTAAGGGATTAGTTAATGAACACAGAAGAAATCAAAAAAGCATTGCAGAAGAAATTCCTTGAACCATTATCAGGCGGAGCAGTCCGCCATATAGTATTCTGGTACGATGAAGAAGAAGGATTCCGCGAATATATAGACACACTTCAACTGGAATCAGTGAAAATACATAAACTGAATAACAATTACTTCGCTACCAAACTTCTCCTTGAAGAAGAAGATAAAGAAAGTAATTATCTCATCTATGCCCCTTTCAGGAAACCGGCAGATGAAGACAACTGGCTTTTAGATATAGAACTCTACAGCAGTGAATTCTCTGCAGACAAAACCTCTCTCATTATGAATGATTTTTGCCTGGAAGGTTTTTCACTGAAACCTTTTATAAAGAAGAATATTAAATTCTTTGACAGCAAAGAGAGACTGGAGAGCCTGAGAGAGATGTCATCACCATCCTGGACTGAAAGGGATTTTCAACTTGGCATGATGAGTGTTGCCTGCAGGCTAAAAGTCCCTTCTTTCAGTTCTGTAGTAAGATCTTTGTTTATGCAGAACCTATCAGAAGAAGAAAACAAATCCTGGCAGGACATATGTAAATACCCCGGATCAGAATCTTTCCTGGAATTTGCCAGAAAGAAATATGGATATTCTGCTACTTCTCCGTCACTTAATCGATGTTATCGGAGATGATCCTAAAAGTGAAACTAAAACCTTCAATGCCGTTCATGATGCAATAGAAGAAATCTTCTCTGCCGTAAAAAAGATAGCAAACATCTATGGAACAAATATTTATATTACATCCGATCATGGGTTTCTCTACTGCAGAGAACCACTTGAAGAAAGTGATAAACTGAAAATAGAAACTCTCCCCTCTATAGTTAAAAACAGAAGATTTCTCCTTGTATCAGATGATATAAACATTGACGGAACAGTAAGTATCAGCATGGATTATATATTAAAAAATAAGGGTATGAAAGCAGTCGTTCCCAATGGTGATATAAGATTTAAAATGCAGGGAGGAGGAGCAAATTATGTCCATGGAGGAGCTTCTCTTCAGGAGATAGTAATCCCCCTTGTCAAATATCAGCATGTAAGAAAAGATAAGGCTACAGAGAAAGATATTAACAGGCCTGTTAAAGTAGACCATATATATCTTGCCAGGAAGATAACCAATAACAGTTTTACTCTGAAATTCTTCCAGAAAGAACCTGTAACAGGGAAACTTAAACCTGCTAAACTGAAAATAGCCATATGGGATAAGGATAGAATGATTTCACAGGAAAAACTTCTTATCGCTGACAGGACTTCAGATAATGCTGAAGACAGGGAACTTAAAGTCAATCTCAGTTTAATGCCTGGTAAATACGATAAAGAAAAAGACTATTATCTGAAGATGATAGATAGTGATACAGGGTTAGAGATATGTCAGCCTGTACAATATCAGATAAATATTGCCATAAGTATGGATTTTGATGATTTTTGACAGGGATTTTCGGGATTAGAAGATTACCGGGATTTTTATGGAAAAGTTATCAGAATTCTTCATCTATATTACCAGATAACCGGTTAATCATTTGTAAATGAATGTTTCTTTTATATTACAATAAAATCCTTGTAAGTGCTGGCACTTTATGGTAAAGTAATAGAAAAGGGGGTATTTATTATGCTTAAAAATAAGAAGAAATTAACAACTACCCTGGAACCGCAGCAGATTGAAATGCTGAAAACCATATCTTCCATAACAAGGATAAGCCAGTCAGAACTATTCAGAGAAGCAGTAAGTGATCTCATAAAAAAGTATCAGGGAATAGTGACTCCAGAGTTTGCCAGAAAAGTTGATGATTATATGGAAAAAAGACATGTTCTTCTGGAAAGGCTTTCCCGATGATTTATTTGACTGTAGAACAGGTAATTTTTATACACAACAGATCTATAGCAAAATTTGGCGGTGTATATGGCATAAGGGATAAAGGATTACTGGAATCTGCTGTAGCAAGACCAATGGCCACTTTTGGAGGTAAAGACCTTTATAAAGATTTCTATTCAAAAGCTTCCGCCCTTGGTCATTCAATTCTTTTCAACCATCCTTTTATTGATGGGAATAAAAGGACTGCCTTTACTTCTATGGATCTATTTCTTCAGGAAAATGGATTGATTATCAGTGCAGATGATGATCAGTGTGAACAGATGATTTTAAATGTAATTGATAGAACCTTCGATGATAAACAACTTGCAGAATGGCTTAAAAATAATACTGTATTACTGGGAACTGATAACTGAGAAAGGTCAAAGAACTGGTATAGAGAAACTGCAAAAATCTACAAATAACACTTGAAATTCAGTTGATTATGTAGTAAAATTATCTTATGATGTACTCGGTTGGAGAATTTGCGAAAAAGATAGGTAAAAGTGTTCAGACTTTAAGAGACTGGGAAAAAAAAGGCATATTAATCCCTGCTTATAAGACAAAAGGCCATCACAGAATGTACAGTGAAGACCAGCTAAATGAAATATTTCAACGACAAAAACGGAAGAGTCTGGGGAAGATGTAAATTTGCATGGTTTATTGCAGGCAGAACAGTTGACAAAGTGCATTTTTCTCTTCATAATCTATTTCAATGAAACAGAAAATAGATCTATCGGTACAATCGTATAAAAAATCTGAATCCCTTTTATATACCCTCATGTGTTTACATGAATGCTCCGGCCATCATATTGACACATTATATATAAACGATGACTGCAGCGGCGATGATTTACAGGCGATTTACCTGAATGACAGAGTGAAAAAATATTTTTCCGGCTGGCAGATTCGTGTCAGAGTAAACAGGAACCCTGTCAGGTGGTACCGTGCTTTTGTAAATAATTACAGACCTTCTTATTTATCTGTGAAAAAGTTTTTAAATCATAAATTTCTGGATCTCTTCAGAAAGGAAAAACTTTTTCACATAGAGGAAGATATCCGCTATCAGTGGGCCATTAACAGTACAGATAAACCCTATCTGTTTATTATTCATGACGATATAGAATTTTATGATGATATTATCGGCCTTTATCTGGACAATATAACTGATAAACATGCTATAATAGGAGAACTGGGACAGTGCTGGAGATGTGATTTCAATAAAGGCCAGTCGCCATGTAATCCTGAGAAGATCATGAAAGGCATATATCCTTCAAAAAGCTGGCCTCTTACGATTTCAGAACCTTCAGGACATAAAAGAGCCTGCAGGATAAATGAGTGGTGTTGTATGATCAATATTGAGGCGGCAAAATTTATTACTGACAGAGAAAGATGTTTTTTCGGCAATTATGATGATGACGGAGACGTAGGTGCCTACTGGTTTGAACAGGTTATAAAACATGGTTATGATTTTTCCGATCCTCTTCCCGGTACTGAACAGAGAAATAAATATTACAGACATCCCTGGCAGGGTCATTCAGGCCATTCCGTATGGCAGGAACAGGACGGAAAGAAGAATGTCTATAACAGAGAATTTGTAATAAAGAAAATGATCGAAAGATTTGGCGTTGATCTGACAGAGAAGGCATAGTTTCTGCAATTATTCAGAGGATATTCTGAAAATTTTAAAAGAATATATAAGCGTAATATTATGGGTAATGAGATTTTAAGGTTTAGTATTTAATTAAACGTTTAACAATAAACTCACTGGTCACTGATCACCGGTCACTGATCACTGAAATAAAGGAGAATTATTATGGCAAAAACTGTTGAAGATTTTATTCAAAAAGGGGAAGAACTGATTGAAGATGAAAAATATGATGAAGCGGTAAAGGCTTTTGATACGGCAATAAAAATGGATCGTGAAAATGTAGAGGCATGGCTCGGCAAGGCCTTTGCTTTATATGAACAGGAAGCATATGATAAGACACTCAAATGTTACAATAAAGTAATAAAACTTGACCCGGAAAATATAGACGGATGGACCGGCCTCGGTGATACCCTCTATGAACAGGAAGAATATGATAAGGCCATAGAATGTTATGATAAAGCACTGGCACTGGATGATAAAAACAGCGATGCATGGAATGGCCGCGGAGATTGTCTCTGTGAGATGGAAGCTTATGATAAAGCCATAGAATGTTATGATAAAGTACTGGCCATTGAGCCCGATGATATATATGCTTTAAACAGTAAAGGCGATACACTGGCAGAAATGGAAAAATATGATGAAGCCATAGAGTGTTATGATAAGGTACTGGAATTTGAAAAAGATAATATTTTTGCCTGGAATAATAAAGGTGATGTTTATCTGGATAAAGAAGACTATGATAAATCTATAGAATGTTATGACAGAGCACTGGAGATTGACGGAAGGAATATTTATGCACTGAACGGTAAAGGCTATGTTTTTTTAGAAAAAAAAGAATATGACATGGCTATGGAATATTATGATAAAGCGATAAATATTGACCCGGAAAATCTGGATTCCTGGAATTATAAAGGCGATCTTTTCTGTGAAGAGGAACAATACGATAAAGCTGTAGAATGTTATAGCGAAGCCCTGGGGATTGACCCTGAAAACACCTATGGTCTGAACGGTACAGGCCTTGCTCTTGCAGGAAAGAAAGACTATAAAAAAGCTCTTCTGTGTTATGATAAAGCAATAGCTATTGACAGTAAAGATCCTGTTACATGGAATAATAAAGGACTTTTAATGGCTTACCAGAAAAAATATAAAGAAGCTGAAAAATGTTATGATATGGCTCTGAAACTTGATGAAAAATATTTCAATGCCTTTTATAACAAAGGGCTTCTGCTGGCAGAAGAAAAGAAATATAAAGAAGCCGTTCAGTGTTTTGATAAAGCTCTTGAACTGGACCCGGATGATGCTGATGCCCTGGAAGCAAGGAAGGAAGCAGGTAGAGCAGTGAGCAGTGAGCAGTGAGCAGTAGGGGGTACCCGGTGAAAACATTACGCATTACGCATTACGCATCACGATTTTAAAGAGGTTATAAAATATGGAAAAAACAAATATTATTCTTTTATTCATACTTACAGCTATTGTTATTCTGTCCGTTACTACAGTAGTTGTTTTTGCGTCTAATTTTTTTGATGTGAAGGAATTTAACATTCCTCCTTCTCTTAAAGGAGACGGTGTTTTTTTTGAACCGTCGGCAGTGTCCGCCCATGGTGATAAATTAATCATATTGAATGACAAACCTGAAGAAAAAAATCTTATGTATTTTTATATTTCCGATATAAACGGAAATATAACAGGTAAATTTCCGATAGATGTGGGAAAAGAGATCAGAGATTTTGAAGCCATAACTACATCCGGCGAACCGGGAGGGTTTTACGCTCTTCTGTCTCATTCCTACGGTGATGAAAATAAAAGAGGTCTGTTTAAAATCAGCTTTTCAGGAGATAATTATACTGTTAATTCTGTTCCCGAACATGGCAGTAATATCATTTACGATTCCTTTAACAGAATTATGAACGGCAGGGAAATAAATATTGAAGGTCTTGCCCATCATAAAGGAGTATATAACGAATTTCTCTTTACAGGTCTTCGGGAACCTATCTTTACCAATCAGTCAGGTGTGTGGCGATTGAATATTAAAGATATAAGCAGAGGTGAAGTTCAAACACCGAGTCTCTGGTTTACCTTTCTTCCCCGTACGGAAAATAGAAAAAAAGAAGCTATTTCTTCTATAGAATATTATCACGATATTAAAATGTTTTTTATTTTAACCAGTTACGAAGAAGAAGGAGGCAGGGGAGGAGCGCTCTGGATTGCAGGAGTAGATGATCCTGAAACTTATGGCGTGGACCTGCCGGAAGGGCCTGTTTATGAATGGGAAGGCGTAAAACCTGAAGGTATTACCATTGTAAAAGATAAAAACAGTAAAAACCTGCTTTTTATTGTTTTTGATAATGATGAAAAAGAGACAGGAATTAAAGCAGGTTTTACGGTGTTACCTCTGGAAGAATTGGTTCAATAGGGTCGTGATGCGTAATGCGTAATGGGTTATATTCCTGGGCATCACGCATCACGCATCACGCATTATGCTATAAATAAAGGAGATTTTTTATGACAGATGAAGCTATAAAATTTCATATGAACGCCACTGTTGTGGATTTCCATGCAGATACTCTCTGTAAAGCCCTGAGAGAAGACCCGTCTGTGCTGGATATAAAACCTTTACTTTCGGGAGGAGTAAATCTGCAGGTTTTTGCCCTCTATACACCGGGAGAATTAATTCCCCATTCTGTTATCCCTTTTACCCTTGAAATGATAGAAGAGTTTTATAAATGGAAAGAACTTAACAGTGAAGTTTTACAGATATTATCAGTAAATGATCTTGGAAATTTAGAAAATGGCAGATGCGGATGTCTTCTTTCCATAGAAGGAGGAGAAGCACTTACCGGGAAATTATTTATGTTAGATGTTTATTACAGATTCGGTGTGAGAGCCATGACTCTTACGTGGAGTAATAGAAATTTACTTGCTGATGGTGTCTCAGTCGGTAATAATCCGGGAGGCCTCACAAATTTCGGATCAGAAGTGGTAAATAAGATGAACAATCTTGGCATGATAGTAGATATTTCCCATATGGCGGAGCGGGGGTTCTGGGATGTAATGAAATTGAGCAGTAAACCTGTTATAGCTTCCCATTCCAATTGCTATTCCCTCTGTAATCATCCGAGAAATTTGAAGGATGAACAGATAATTGCTATAACAGAACATGGTGGTGTTACAGGTATAACCTTTGTGCCTGAATTCCTTGGAGAAAATCCTGTAACGGTAGAGCATGTTGTAGATCATATAGAATATATTGTTAATTTAACCGGTTCTTACGACTCTGTAGGACTCGGATCTGATTTTCATGGAACAGATAATTATCCTTCCGGATTATCAGGCCCTTCTTTTTTGCCTTCTATAACAAAATTGTTAAATAAAAGAGGACACAGTTATAAAGATATTGAAAAAATTATTGGCGGAAACTGGCTCAGAGTATTATCTCAGATTTTGAAATAGCAGTCTTTTTTATTCCAGAAGGAAAAAAATGAAATTTATAGAATTGTAAAATGAAATTTTATAGTTGAATTCATCACTATCCCGGATACAGAGTATGGAATGTTATGAAATCATCTGTAATTTCTAAATAAGTAAAAGGTCTTTTATTATAGAGAGGAGAAGATGAACGTGCTAGACTTCAAATGGAGGCAGCTTCATCTATCAATTACTGATGAAATGCTTTTTAGAATAATGAGACATCTAAGGAGGGAGTATAAGCCTTTTTTAAGTGCCATAAAGGAGGATCTCTGTTCCCAGTTTAAAATAGATTTCAGCCCTTACAAAGAAAAAGGAATTTTTTCTACTCCTCTCTTCAGGAAGATGTCTGTCATGGACAGAATTTATGAAGGAGATATATTCCTTGGCAGCAAACTGGAACAGTATTATGTACAGGTAAGAAGGGACAGAAAATGCCTTGATGTCATATCTATGAACAGGGGAACAGGGGATGATAAAGAATTTAATCAATTCTGTGAGATTATAACTCAGGCAATTTTTCCTATGGTAAAAAGCGAACATCATCTGGCATGGAAAGAATATCATCCTAAAAGTGAGAAATACAGACTTTTAAAGAATGATATCCCTGTTTTTGCACCTGCTCAGGAAGATTACAGGGCAGTTGTAGATCTTGAAAGTGTTAAATCAAGAGAATTGCTTAATAAAATAAAAACGAAACCAAGCGTAAGTCTCAGTGAACTGGCAGATGAAAATGAGAAACTTATGATAGGCGCACTGGTTCAGAAAATGGAACAACTGGGACTTGTAAATATAGATTATATAGTATTCTGTCACCAGACAGGTCATCAAATAAACAGGGTTAATTCTATTTCTTCCATTGAAGAAGCAGCACAGCAGGGATTTAAATGTTTTCACTGCGGCAGACTGGTTTCTCAGGAAAAAATTGATCAATGCATAAGCATTACACCTTACGGAAATTATATAACAAGAGGAAGTTACTGGCTTGCAGTAAGATTGCTCGGCATACTTAAAGGAGCCGGTCTCTGGGGTGAAGATATCCTTATAGATTGTCCGGAAGATGGTGTGGATATAATAAATCTCTTTTTTAACTGTGACAGCAGCCTTGTTATGGTTGAAATAAAAGGTGACCATTACACTATGTATGACGCCTATCTTTTCTATAATAAGATCTGTATTTACAGACCTGACAATGTGATACTTATTACCACTCAAACTGTAAAGCAGGGAATTAAAGATTATTTTAGAGAAGTGTTACCGGATTTAAATATAATATGTATAGATAATATTACAGAACTGCCACAGAAACTGTCGGCTTTTCTGGAACAGAAGAGAGTCGAATATGTTCTGGAACTGTTAAAGAATTTTAAATCCTCTACCTATGTTGATATGGCACCTCTTGCCATAGCAGGATTCTTCGGACTTGAAGCAGAGAAGACAGAGGAAGAAGAAGAAATTGAAGAAATAATAAAGATAAAACCTGAAGAAGAGGATTTAATAGAGAAAGAACTGGAAGACCTCATACCTGAAGATCTGTCGTCTGATGAACCTGAAGATCTCATACCTGAAGCTATGATAAAGGAAGATCTGATAAAAATAGAAGAAAAGAAACCTGTAGAAGTTATTCCATTGAGAGTAAAGGAAGAAGTGTCTCTCTATGTGGAGGATTTCTCAGATCTTGCAGACGTTAATATGCTCCTTGACTCTTCTTCTTCAAAAGATGAAGATCTTATGAAATTTGATAGTTCTGATATAATGGATACTGACATAATGGATCTGGATACTGATATGATGGGCTCTGATATGATGGACACCGATATGATGGGAGAAATCTCCGGGAGTGAGCCAGATTTCAGCTTTGATGAAGCTATGAGTTTCCTTGATGAAGGATTTTCTCTTGATGATATACCTATAGAAGAAGGTGTAACTGATATATCTGTAAGTGATACTTCTGCCGATATGATACGAACTATTACAGCTCAGGAGGTCATAGATAATATTGCCCGTGACGGAGTAACCGGAAAGAGTGTGACTGCTATTAAATCTTCTATAAAACCTCTGGATGAGCTTGAAGGCATTAAAGGTAGTACACTGGCCAGTAATGAGGGATTTATCATCACTACCACATTGAATGATACGAAAAAAGCTGAAATTATTGCAGCTACATCTGTGGAACTGGACAGAAGACTGACCCGTGCAGTAAAATCTATGGGTATAAACAAGCCGGTCAGTATGGTTGTTGAAGCAATGGAAGGAAAAATTCTTGTAAATATGTCAAAAGAATTCGTTCTTGCTTCTCTTATAGATGATAAACCTGAATATGATGAAAGTAAAGTAGAGAAGAGATTGAATGAATTAACGAAAAAATTTGACAGGGAAAGTGAAACCAGTGAACAGATGATGACGAAATTTTTAAAGACATTACAGGAAAATTCTGATATAGTAAATGGTCTTATTGGTTCCGATGAAGGTTTGTTAATAAGTTCATCTCTTTCAAATAAATTTTCTTCCGAAGAGTGGATAGCCTATCTTACCTATATCTATCATGCAGCTCAAGATACTGTTTTAAGGTTAAATCTTGGAGAAATTGATAGATACATATTTAAATCACAGGTTAATAATAAAGACGTTAATATAATATGTTCTAAAAGCGGCCGTGTTATATTATGTACTCTGGTACAGGATGAAGGGATCACTCAGGCTTTATCTACAGATTTGAATGCAGCAGGAAGAGTTGTTAATTTACTTCTTGATATATAAGTAATTCAGCATGTCGGTAAACTGCTGACAGGCTGAATTGCTAACATGAAAGATTGGAGTTAATAAAATGAAGGAGTGTTTAGAAAAACTTAATAAAACATCGGGTGTGATAGGGAGTTTAATAGTAGGCAGAGATGGACTGGTTATAGATAGTGTTGTTCCCACATACTTTAATGCAGATCTTGTTGGAGCTATTGTAGCAGGAGTTTTTACCTCTGCAGAGAGTTCCATGGAAGAGCTCAATCAGGGGGAACTTGACATGGTAATGGTAGAAGGTACTATGGGCAAATTAATATTATGTAATTCAGTTGCCATACTCGTAGTTTTACTCGGTGATGATGTTAATCTCGGTATTCTCCGCCTTGATATAAAAAAGACTATTGAAGATTTGAAACAATATTTATAATGGAAAGAATAGATTGAATTTTATAAGGGCACGGTAAACAGCCGTGCCCTTGTTGGTACAGGGTGTTCTATTTTGAAAAAAGAAAAAGTTCTCATTGTTGATGATGAAAAGAATATAGTAACACTTGTTCAACTCCATCTGGATACAGAAGGTTATGAAACTATTGTCGCTTATAACGGAGAGACAGCTTTAAAGAAGATTTCCAGTGAAAGTCCTGATTTGATTATTCTTGATGTTATGATGCCCCGTATGGATGGCCTGGAAGTGTGCCGCAGAATAAAAGGAAATAAAGAACTTGCCGCTATTCCTGTAATAATGCTGACAGCCAAAACCAGAAAAGAAGATCTTAAAAGAGGCTGGGATGCAGGTGTAACAGACTATATAACCAAACCGTTCAGTGCTCAGAGCCTTGTAGAAGTTGTAAAAAAAGCCCTTAAAAGCAGAAAAACTGCCCAGCTTAAAGAGAAAAAAGAAATCCTTCCTTCCATACCGACAGGTATTGCTGTCGTAGGCACAAGCCATGCAGGCATTTCCATCATTCAATTCCTCCTTGGTGATAATAATATAACTATTAAAGGAGTTGCCGACAGGGATATAAACTCTCCCTGTATGGTGCTGGCACAGAAGCTTAATATTTTTTCTACGACAGATGTGAGGGAATTACTTAAAATAAAAGGCCTTCACTTTGTTTTTATGTTATCTTCAGACCCGGAATTACTGGACTTAATTGAACATGAAAAACCTTCTTCCGTAGAAATTATAAGAGGTGATACTGCCAGCTTTATATGGTATCTTATAGAACAGAGCAGTGAACTTCAGGAAAAACAGAGAAGCCTTGTGAAAGAATTGAATACAAGGGTTAATGATCTGGAAATACTTTATGAAGGCAGTACTCTTATGGGGTCTGCAATACATGTAAATTCAGTCCTTAAAGCCACTATTGAAGCCATGGGAAAAGCAGTAAATGCAGACAGCGGGCTTGTAATGCTCCTTGATGAAGAAACTGACGAGTGGTCTGTTCAGGCAAATTTTAATTTTCCTGTTGATTTATTAAAAGAGAGGGAACCCCTTAACCTCGGACAGGGTATTGCAAGACTTGCCATTAAAAAGAAACAGCCCATGACTATAAAAGATGTGGCAAATGAAAAAG
>DAIOEN010000220.1:0-11641 GCA_036746235.1 Vulcanimicrobiota bacterium
CGAAGAACCTTCAGAGGAACCTTCCGGTGAAGAATTCAGAGACGAAGAACCTTCAGAGGAACCTTCCGGTGAAGAATTCAGAGACGAAGAACCTTCAGAGGAACCTTCCGGTGAAGAATTCAGAGACGAAGAACCTTCAGAGGAACCTTCCGGTGAAGAATTCAGAGACGAAGAACCTTCAGAGGAACCTTCCGGTGAAGAATTCAGAGACGAAGAACCTTCAGAGGAACCTTCCGGTGAAGAATCCAGGGACAAAGAAATTTCGCCTGACACTTCAGAGATAGCTCACAGGTTAGAGGGAGCTACATGGCCGGCATCAGAGCAACAGGACGATAATGTGACATTGAAGGAATTTATTCCCAGTATTCCCAGAGACTTTTTTTCCGAAGGTACCTATGAAAAAGAAGGGACTTATAAATATACTGTAACTGATGCACCGGGAGAAGAACGATCTTTTCAGATGCCATTAAAAGAGATAGCTGCTCTTTCTCAGGTCGTTGATTATATAGAACATAGAATCGAGTCTGATAATATTAAAGGGATTTCCGGTAAGATTGATTATGTAACACAGGAACTTAAAGATTTTAAAAATAATACCTTTCAGATAATAAATGGTCTGAAGAAAATTATAGATAAAGAAGAAGATAATTTTAAAGATACCATTATTGCAAATGAAACTGAGAGAGTAAAGAATTCTCTCTCCCGTTTATTTTCAATGCTTGACCTCCTTGGAGATAAGAGTTTTTATGAAGACTGGCCTTCTACAAAAGGGCTTCTGGATGCTTCTGTTTTACAGGACAGGTCCAGAACAATAACTGAAAATACTATTATGACTCTTATGACGGTAAATAATTCTCTTGAAAGAGCACTTGTAATATTATCAGATTTTGGATTAAAATTAGAAGAAAAGGAAAATTTAATGAAAGAACATATAAAGGAACGGTTCCTGGAAAACCTTTATATGTTGTTAAAGCAACAGTATGATATTGAAGGATTTAATATTAAAAATGTAAGAGATCTTGAGAAGGTCCTCTATGATAAAAGTGAATTTTTTAAAGCTATAGATAGTCTGAGGAACTTTAATTTTTTATTAAAAGAGTAATAATATTTTCATATACCGGTACCGGTTTTATGATATTTGTGTTAAAGAGAAGCCGAAACCTATATAAATAAGGGGTGTTATTATGGATACAGGGAAAGCAAAATGTCCTGAGTGCAGGTTATTGTTTGAGACATCTTTTGATGGCTCTATTGATATTAAAACCTGCCCCTGCTGCGGCCATGTCGGTTCTGCAACTTCTTTTGTGTGTAAAGAAGAAGACTGGCTAAAAAGAAAGGAATTAAAAAAATCCTTTCTCTCTTCTTTGAGAAAGAAAGAAGACGGAAAAGAGAACAAGTTGAAAAAATTGAAAAAATTTAGACCTGATGGAGCTAAAATAGATCCTGATAAGTTTATCTGATATAAAATATTATAGAAATAAAATAGTTTTGTAAAATTAAATTTATTAATATTTCTTATGAAGGAAATTTTATTTGTTAGTAGAAAGATAACTTTTAAGGAGTGAAGTTGTGTGAAATGTTTTAATTGTGAGACGGAAAATCAAAATTATTATAAATATTGTTACGAGTGTGGTATTGTATTAAGCGATGATAAATATGCTCTGGAAGAGTCTCTTTTAAATCCCACTATAAATAGTTCTGTAGCTAAATTTTCCTTTGTATTTGAGATTAATCATATGATAGATAAGGCTATAGAAGAGTTTTTATCAATAATTTCTCTTCATCCCAGATGGCCTGATATGCATTTTAAACTTGGTAATATTTATGAACTCAAAGGTCTCACAGGTAAAGCAGTGGCTGAGTATAAAGAAGCTCTTTCCATTAATCCCCGGTACAGAGAAGCGAGACGATGTCTTGGTGAGTTGTATCTTAAACTTGGTTTTTATGATGAAGCTCTGGAAGAGTTTGACAGACTCCTCTCTATAGAGACTAAATACTGGTATGCTGATGTCCATAATAATCTCGGTGTTGCTTATGAAAAATTACAGGATTATGACAGGGCTGTAGAATGTTATGAAAAAGCTCTTTCTATTAATTCCCGTTATGCTATGGCTCTTTATAATTATGGAAATATCTTCTTTAACAGGAGAGATATAGATAAGGCAATAGAGCAATATGAAAAATCAACAGCTTCTTATCCGGGATACGGAGCATGTCATAATAATCTGGGTATTGCTTACGGAAGTAAAGGAGATTATGATAAGTCTGTAGGAGCTTTTTTAAAGGCAATTGAGTTAGAACCTGAAAACTCTCAATATCATCATAATCTGGCTACTGTATATTATCAGCAGGATAGATTTGAACTTGCTCTGGAAGAATTTACCAGAGCTGCTGAATTAGATCCTCATGACGAAGAATCCAGGAAATTCATTGATGAATTAACGGAAAATTAACTTTATCAGTTGCCTGTTACCGTGAAAGATATTTTATTAATAAGTTTATATGAAAATCATGAAGAGTGAAGAGAGGAATAGCTTCTCATTCTTCGTTATGGCCATATGCCTGGTCATGGCAGTTGGAGGGGAATTTTCGGGGGGGAAAGAAAAACAAAATGATTATTAGTGATTATAATATTAAATATAAAAAAATAATAAAGAAAGGCAGATTAAAAGATGGCAATAAAGCGTGATCCTTATAGAATAATGGATATCCCTCCTGTTGCAACAGATGCAGAGATTAAAGCTGCTTATCGAAAGAAATCCAAAATTTATCATGATGGGAATTCCGGGGCCAAGTCCCTGTTAGATCAGAAAATGGGTGAGCTTGTTGAAGCCTATAATATAATCAGTGATGAAGAAAAAAGAAAAGAATATGATAATTCTCCTCATTTTCAGATCAGACGATCCAGAAAGAACAGAGCGAAGAAAACTACAAAATTATCTTCTGCACCTATTAAAGGTAAGCCCACATTTAAAAATTCCAGCTCTCTTCTGGATAAGATCAAGGAAATTTTTATGGGGCCTAAAAAGAAAGAAGATACTGTTGAATATAATCCAAAGGAAGCAGACATACATTTTTCTCTTGGCGTTTCTCTCTGTGATAATCCAAAATTTTTAGATCAGGCTCCGAATGCTTTTAAAAAATCTGTTTCTTATGATCCGGAACATGTCGATTCTTATTTCAACCTTGGTATAGTTTATTATAGACTGGGGCAATGGTCTGACTCCGTGGAGGCTTTGCAGAAGGTTTTGACTCTTGAAAAGGATGATCAGACATGTAAAATGTTAATAAATCTGTTAAGAGAGGAATAAAGAAGCAGAAGATTATTTTTTTAGTTCCATTACTATTTCTAAAGTACTGTCAAGAAGAAATGTTTCTACCCTGGCTATTATATTTGTTCTCTGAATGGATTTTACAAGTACACCTTCTTCGCTGGCAAAATAGAATTCTCCGTCGAAGGAGGTTATTTGATTACATGTAATATTATCTTCTAATATTAAAGGACAGGTTATTTCTTCCGGTAATACTTCTATTCTGACACAGTTATATTCCTTCAGATATCTATATTCAGACAGTAAATACGTAATGTTATATTCAAGTGGTACAGATAAAAAAGGCAGAGATAGAATCTGTTTTTTTGTCCATTTACTGTTAATTTTTACCTCTTCTTCCGGTAAACTGAATAGATATGATACGCTATCCGTCATGCTATTACCTTTGTTATCAATATTTACTTCTTTTATATTATTATTGTTGTTTATAGTAATACTCGCCATACCTCTATCATCAATATGTGTTATTTTCTGTTCTCTATGGGAGGTAAAAGTTTTTTTTGAGTGTAACGATACATTTTTATTAGAAATAATCTTTTCTCTTATAGTTTTATTTACTTCATAATTTACTGTATCTCCCTGTTTAAATTTATAACAGAGGTTTATTTTTTTTTCTTCAATTTTGGACATAATGCTTCTACCAGGTGCTCCAGTCTTTTGCAAGTTTTTTCCAGAACATAAATACTCTCATTGCTTTTACTTTTTCCAGATTATTACGAAACCGTTCGTTATTGTTATCGAGTTTTATAGCATATTCAAGGGCTTTTATTGATTCACATAGTTCATCAAGACAATAGAAAGCTATACCCATATTATGGTAGTAATCGGCTATATTCTCTTTGAGTGTTATGGCTTTCTTAAATTCTCTTTGAGCTTTTCGAAAATCAAAGATTTTCATACAGGCACATCCCAGATTATATCTGTAATTATGTAATGAAGGATCTATTATTACTGCATATTGAAAAGCACATGCACTTTCCTGAAATTTTTCCTGTTGAAACAGAGAATTTCCCATTAAATAATGATAGAAGGAACTATCAGGGTTTAAACTCTGTTCAAATGTTTTATCAGGTATTAATTCCAGACTTATGGGAGACAATGTTTTTACTGCAGCCAGGTGATCAGGTCTTGGTTGAACAGTTAATATATTAGAAGGCATTTGTTCTCTGTTTTTAATTTTCCTGTACGTTTCAAGAAAGCTCTGATAATGTAGATTTAACTGCCAGGAAAAATCATTTCCGGAATAACAGTTTTCTATACAGGAATGATTATCTGAGTCGTTGTTTGTTACCATTATATTCTCCAGATCGTGACGCGTGACGCGTGACGCGTGACGCGAGGATTGTTCAATTATAAAAATATTCTTTATATTGACTAAATACTCCTTCTTTTTCGGGTATCTGTAAAAAATAATTTGGAAAAATATATAATCAGTGAAAAGTAAATAGTGAATAGTGCGTAATATTCTATTCTTTTCACTTTTCACTTTTCACTTTTCACTCTGAATATTCTGTGACAAATTTCTTTTTCCATTGTATCTAAAATTACCTGTTATTTTTAAACGTAATCTATTTGCAATAATAATAAAAACCCTGTATAATATAACCTAAATTACTCACAAGTGAATATTCAGCCTCGCGTCACGCGTCACGCGTCACGCGTTACGATTATTAATAGAATGAGGAGTTTGTTATGAAAGACATGTCCTATGAAGATCCTGAAGTTTATAGCCATTATGCTACAGGTTGCAGTCTTATGGAGAAAGGTGATTATAAGGGAGCAATTGATGAATTTGAAAAGGTGTTATCTATTGAGCCATCTCATGGACTCTCTTTTCTTATGCTTGGTAATATCTATTTTGAAGATCAGGATTTTTCCACTGCAGAGAACTATTATCTCAAGTCAATTGAAGTCAATCCAGGCGATGTTACGGCTATTATAAATTTAGGGAATTTATATTTTAACCAGGGAAAAATTGAAGAAGCTATTGAAAAATATCTGGATGCTATAGATATAGAACCAAATGAGGGTGCGACTCATAACAGTCTTGCCAGGGCATTTGTCAGAATAGAAAATATAGAAGGTGCCATAGAGGAATATCAGAAAACAATAGAACTGGATCCTTTTTTAGTGGATGCTTATTACAGTCTTGCCAATATTTTTGTAGATCAGGGAATGATTGAATTTGCAGTAGATAATTATCAAAAAGCTATTGAACTTTCTCCAAATGATCCTTTTATTATCAATAGCCTGGGAAATTTATATCTTTCCCAGGGAATTCTTGATGAAGCAGGAAAGTGTTATTGTAAAGCCCTTGAGTTAGATCCTTCCTTTCCAAACGGACATTATAATCTCGCTGTAGTGTATTTTCAGCAGGGTACTATTGATAATGCTATAGAGGAATTTAACAGAGCACTGGAAATAAACCCTGATGATTATGCCGTAAGAAATAATCTTGGTTATGCTTATTATAAAACAGGTGATTATGATAAAGCTTTAAAGGAATACCTGCAGGCCATTGAGCTGGCTCCTGAATTTGTTGAAGCTCATAATAATCTTGGCCATCTTTACGGAGCCATGGGACAATGGGAGCTTGCTGTTACAGAGGCGAATAAGGCTCTGGAATTGAATCCTTATGTTGTTTCTGCCTATAGAAATCTGGGGCTTGCTTATATGGCTTTTGGATTATTCGACCAGGCTATAGAAGAATTTAATAAAGCTATTGAGATAGATCCTGAATATGCCAAAGTCAGATTTCATATTGGTGAAGTATATATTAAACTCGGACAGCTGGAAGATGCTGTTTATAATTTTGAAACCTATTTAACCCTTGAACCAGAAGGAGAATTTCTGGAACAGGCAAATATGTATTTACAGGAAATTAAAAATGGTTAGCAGATTAGCAGTCAGCCTGCTAAATGCAAATGCATAGGAAATTTTTTATGTCGTAAAGTTTAGTTTTATAGTTGTTTAAGGGTTATGGGGGAGGAAGCTTTAAAACCCAGAACCTGAAACCCAAAACCCAAAACCTAATTTTAACAGGAATATGTTTAATGTTAAAAGTAAATTTTATAAAGGATGATCTTTTAAAGGTAGAGGATTCATTACATAATATTATTGTATCGGGAGTTAAAGAGATACCTCAGATTTACAATCATACATTGCGGGCAGGAGGTAAAAGAATACGTCCTGCCCTTGTAATATTATCTAAAAAAGCATTTTCCGGTAATCATGATGCACATGTTATTAAATTATCTATGGCGGCAGAAATTATTCATTTAGCCTCTTTGATTCACGATGATGTCATAGATGATAATAACCTCAGGAGAGGAGTTTTAACTGCCAATTATAAGTGGGGTAATAAAATCTCCGTATTTGCCGCTGATTATATACTTTTAAAAGGATTAGATTTTCTGTTAGATGACTTCAGTCCTGATGTGGTGCTTCCACTTTTTTACGCTATTTCTCTCATGTGTGAGGGAGAACTCCTGCAGATGAAATATGTTCATTCTCTTGATTTGAGTGAACTGGATTATATGAAAATAATTGAGTGTAAAACAGCATCTCTCATGTCAGCATGCTGTGAAGCAGGAGCAAGGGTAGCCAGGGCAGATGAACCTTCTGTTTCTGCTCTCACTTCTTACGGACATTTTCTTGGTATGGCTTTCCAGATAGTTGATGATATTATGGATTTGACTCTTACCTCTAAAGAAACAGGGAAGAGTGCAGGTAATGACCTGAGGGAAGGAAAAATGACATTACCTGTAATAAGAGCTTTTATTCTGGCAGACGGAGATGATAAAAGACTGTTCCATAGATTAATAACCCTTTACAGACAAAATGCCTGTGATTTGAAGGAAATAATTTCTTTGATAAATAAATATGGCGGTATAGAATATTCCAGAGAAAAAGCTCTTGAATTTGGGAAATTAGCTGTTAAAAAATTAAATAGTATTTCAGATTCTGAGGCTAAAAATAGCCTTATCGAACTTGGAGATTATGTGATTTCAAGAGTATGTTAATGGAGGATTCTTATGAAAATT
The DNA here is from genome assembly GCA_036746235.1 of Vulcanimicrobiota bacterium. Taxonomy (GTDB): domain Bacteria; phylum Vulcanimicrobiota; class SpSt-956; order SpSt-956; family JAKJGF01; genus CALARM01. The sequence continues at coordinate 7,376 of DAIOEN010000220.1, forward strand.
TTGGTTGGTCTTAGAAGAGAAGATAAGAATATATGGGAAAAAAGGACAGCTCTCACACCTGACCAGCTAAGAGAGCTTTCTATGGATGGTTCTATTGGTTTTATTGTTCAGCCTTCAGGGATAAGAGCTTTCAGTGATAGTGAATTCGAACATGCAGGCATAACAGTGCATGAAGATCTTTCTCAATGCCAGATAATTATTGCCATAAAAGAAATTCCTTTGAATTTTTTCGACCATAATAAAACCTATTTATTCTTCTCTCATACAGTAAAAGGTCAGAGTTATAATATGCCTATGCTCAAGAAGATCATGGAGAAATCGTGTCAGTTGATAGATTATGAAAAGATTGTAGATGAACATTCCAGACGTCTGTTATTTTTCGGTAAAGAAGCAGGTTATGCAGGTATGTTTGAAAGTTTTTATGCCCTGGGGAAGAGATTGGCAGTTAAAGGGATTAAAAATCCTTTTTCTGAATTGAAACAATGTTATGAATATGGAAATCTTGCAAAGCTTAAATCCACACTTCATGATATTGCTCTTAATATTAAAAAAGATGGACTTGGAGAGATCTGCCCTCTTACCTGTGGTTTTGCAGGCTATGGAAATGTTTCCCGCGGAGCGCAGGAGATATTTGACTTACTTCCTTTTATAGAGATAAGTCCGGCAGAATTATGTTCAAAAAAACTTGATTCTAAAAATCATCTTTATAAGGTTGTATTTAAAGAAGAGCATATGGTAAAGCCGAAAACCGGAAAATTCGAACTTTCCGATTATTATAATTATCCTGAAAAATATGAGTCTGTCTTTGAGAGTTATATACCCCATCTTACTATGTTGATAAACTGCATATACTGGGATAAGAAATACCCCCGTCTTGTTACCAGACATTATCTTAAAACTCATGGTGAACATAAATTGCTGGTTATTGGTGACATTAGCTGTGATATAAACGGTGCGATTGAATGTACTGTTAAAAGTACAGATGCCGATAAATCTATCTATGTTTATGATCCTGTGAGTGAGAATATTTCAGATGGTGTTGAAGGGAAAGGGATTGCAGTAATGGCAATAGATAATCTGCCAGGTACTCTTCCTTTGGAAGCATCCAGGGATTTCGGAGAAAAACTTAAGAAGTTTATTCCGGAGATTGCCGGAGCGGATTATTCAGTGGATTTTGAGCATTGTAATCTTTCCCCTCCCATTAAGAATGCCATGATTGTTTATCAGGGGAAACTTACGCCGAAATATACGTATCTTGAAAAATTTTTATAAAGTGAAAAGTGAAGGGTGAAGAGTGAAGGGTGAAGGGTGAAGAGTGAAGGGTGAAGAGTGAAGAGTGAAGAGTGAAGAGTGAAGAGTGAAGAGTCATAACTGGTCACTGGTCACTGGTCACTGGTCACTGATAACTGGTCACTGATAACTGGTCACTGATAACTGGTCACTGGTCACTGATAACTGGTCACTGATATTAAGGAGGTAATTAAAAAAATGAAAAAAGTATTAGTTCTGGGAGCAGGTCTTGTATCGAGGCCACTGGTAAAATATCTTCTTGATCATGGTTTTAAGCTTCTTGTCGCCAGCCGTACAGTCAGTAAAGCCGAAGCTTTGATAGAAGGTCATCCTGACGGAGTAGCTCTGGCCTTTGATATTACCCGTGACGAAGCGAAATTAGACGATCTTGTTTCACAGGTTGATCTTGCTATAAGTCTCTTACCCTATACCTATCATGTCCGGGTAGCAGAAGCATGTTTGAAATTTAAAAAACATATGGTTACGACATCTTATGTAAGTGATAAGATGGGACAATTACATGACAGAGCAAAAGAAGCAAATGTAATGCTGTTAAATGAACTTGGTGTTGACCCGGGTATAGATCATATGTCTGCTATGAAGGTTATTCATCATGTGGAGAAAAAAGGCGGAAAAATTACCAGTTTTCGCTCCTACTGCGGTGGCCTTCCTGCGCCTGACGCAAACAATAAACCTTTCGGATACAAATTTTCCTGGAGTCCCAGGGGGGTATTGATGGCAGGAAAGAATTCGGCACAATATTTAGAAGATGGAAAAGAAGTTTTTATTCCCGGTGAAGACCTGTTTGATCATTATAAGAGTTTTAATATAGAAGGTGTCGGGGAATTAGAAGGATATCCCAATAGAAATTCCCTTCCTTATATAGAGAAATACGGTCTATCTCATACAAAAACTATGTTCCGTGGAACCTTCAGATATCCCGGATGGTGCAAAACTCTTAAGAAAATTGCCGATATGGGATTTTTAAGTGATGAGAAAGTGGAAATATCTTCAGATCTTACATTTAAAGATTTTACTGCCGGACTTGTACAGGTATCTAAAGATAATTTGAAAGGTAATCTGGCAGCTAAACTCGGTATAGAAGAAGACAGTCAGGCTATAAAAAATCTGGAATGGCTCGGCCTTTTCAGCGATGAGCCCCTTCCTCCGGGACAGAATACACCTCTTGACATACTTGTAGCAAGAATGCTTGAAAAACTCTCCTATGAAGATGGAGAAAAAGATATGCTTGTCCTCTATCATGAATTTATGGCAGAATATCCGGACCATAAGGAAAAGATTACATCAACCCTTATAGATTTTGGTATACCTTTCGGAGATTCTTCTATGTCCAGAACTGTAGGACTTCCTGCAGCCATTGCCACACGATTTGTGCTGGAAGGTAAATTTAATTTTAACGGTGTTCTTATACCTGTAATACCTGAGATTTATGAGCCGGTTCTTAAAGAACTGGAGACTCTTGGTATAGCATGTAAAGAACAGTATTTCAGTGAAAAGTGAAAAGTGACTGATAGGTTTTGGGTTATGGGTGATGGGTTAGAATATTAAAAACCCAAAACCCATAACCTGTCCTCCCGTCACGCGTTACCCGTTACCCGTTACGATTCTCATATAAATAATTCAGGGGCAGAACATTGTTCTGCCCCTGCCTGTTTCCCTCCGATTATTATTCCAGAGTTGCCTTTGTCAGAGGTATCTCATCAAGGAATATAAATTGATCTGAATCGGAACTATGTTTTGCTGTGATCATTTTGATCATTGGCTGTGTGCCACCATTGAGGGCACTACCGAGTAAAGTAGACGGAAGATACTGATATGGTGCTACAGCCGGCTGAGGATTCGGGTAACCACTTTCCAGAACGAAAATGAAGGGCTGACTTGTATCATTATCCGGTTCCGGCTCCAGTGTTACATATGCTCTGTAGTTTCCGTTTGCAAGATTTAATGCACTTGATACGAAACCACCGGGATTCTGTCCTGCCTGTGAAAATTCCAGTCCCGGATATTTTGGATATTTTTTGCTTCCTGCAGGATTCATAGTTGAATAGGTCAGAGCATTCAGTTGATCTGCAGCCTGAGGATCTGTGAATTTTCCAAGGGAATAATAGTTTCCTGTATTGATATCCCTTACCCATGCCTCATATTTCAGGTATCCATTTCCAAGAGCCGGAATATATAAACCTTTATAATCCTGTGAACCATTTTTAAACCATATACCTGTTCCCTGTGTACCTTTTACATTTTCAAGGGTAACCATACTGGGTACATTATCACTGGCAAAGTCCTGTGTGGGTATGTATACATTGTTTGTATTGCCTGCATATAATCTCATAGGACATACTCTGTTGGAGAATGTTCCATACATAACAACTCCGCCGATAGTTGGATCTGAGTAATCTTCTCCTGCCGGTTCTATTGAAAGATAAACGCGGTAGGCTTTGCTCAAGTCAACATTCATTGTCTGACCATATACGGGGAAAGCTGTCTGATCTGATGTTCCGTAAAGCAGTGTCCTGGAAGGATCCATTATCTTTCCGTTTGGTGTTACAATAAATTTTCCAAGACTGTACATCCTGTCGTTATTTACTATGGGATAGACATTATCTGAATCATCTGCAATGTCATCCTGTCCGGGAAGTACTGCCCATAATTCATAGGTACCGTTATTGACTCCAAGGTCAGGTAACTGTATATTACTGAGCCTTATTTTAATTCCTGTTTGATCTACGGTAGTGGAAGTACTGCTGTAAGGCCAGTCAGAGTTTGAACCGCCTGTGCCGGAACCGCATCCGGCTACTAAATTTAAACATAACATAAGTGCAATGAACATAGATAAAACCAGATATAGTTTATTTTTTTTCATAATAAAAGCTACGGATAAAATAACCTTCTTTGAGATTATTCCGTAAAACCTCCTCCTTTTTGCTCTAGTTTAAGAGATATTTCAAAATAAAA
>DAIOEN010000221.1:0-11529 GCA_036746235.1 Vulcanimicrobiota bacterium
TTACTAAAATTAGAATTGAATTAAGCTGAAGTTCACTGTAAACAGACATGACCGGGTATGAGAAGTAGAAGCCGGTGAAGTCACAAACTTCATTATTCTCATATAAATATAATATTAGGAATGGCACTTAAATAACTGTTTCAAATATATTAATCGTAACGCGTAACGCGTAACGCGTAACGAGAGGAAAGAGACAATTAATAAATTTGCATTCCATATGGGAATATTTAAAATTTTTTTATCATGTTTACTGTTTCATCGGTAATCCACGCGTCACGCGTCACGCATCACGATAATTAATTAAGGAGAGTGGTAAGATGTTAGAAGCTGAAAAGGATCAGTTGAAAAATGAAATTGCCCGTCTGGCCGGAGCCTACAAAAATAATAGAAGCGGTTTGCTCCCTGTATTACTCCACATACAGCAAAAATACCGTTATATATCCAGTTATGCCATGCAGGAAGTAGCAGACGCATTCAGTATTCATCCGGTTGAGGTCTACGGTGTTGTAAGTTTTTATTCCTTCCTTTCAACTGAAAAGAAGGGTAAATTTGTTATTTATCTCTGTCAGACCATATCATGTGATATGTCAGGTAAAGCTGCCATAGCAAGACAGCTTGAAAATGAACTTGGTATAAAGTTCGGCGAAACTACTCCTGACGGACTGTTTACTCTTGCTTATACCAACTGTCTCGGTGTTTGCGATCAGGGCCCTGCTATGCTTGTGAATGAAGATCTTTATACAAAAGTTAAACCTGAAGATGTTCTGGATGTAATCGAAAAATATAGAGCAAAATTTGGTGCCCATGTAACTATGGTTATTTGAGGAGGAAAAACTTATGGTACACAAAAAAGGACCAGTTGTATTAGTCGATACAAATGTAAATGATGTATTGAAAAAAGCTCTTTCAATGAGCCGTGTTGATATTCTTGATGAAATAAGGAAGTCTGGATTGAAAGGACGGGGAGGAGCAGGGTTCCCCACTGAAACAAAATGGAACCTTGCAGGTACTGCAAAAAGTGATAAGAAATATGTTGTATGTAATGCAGATGAAGGTGAACCGGGAACGTTTAAAGATAGAGTATTGCTTGATGAATATACCGATGATCTCCTTGCAGGCATGACTCTTGCCGGTTATGTTGTCGGTTCCGATCAGGGTATTATTTATTTAAGATGTGAATATATCTATCTTTATAAAAAGATAGAAGAGAAAATAGAAGAAAGACGTAAGAATAATCTTCTTGGTAAGAATATAATAGGTAAAGAAGGATTTGATTTTGATATTTATATACAGCCCGGAGCAGGAGCCTATGTGTGCGGAGAAGAAACAGCTCTTATAGAAAGTCTGGAAGGGAATCGCGGAGAACCGAGAAACAGACCTCCCTATCCGGTAGTTGTAGGATATATGGGCAAACCTACTATTGTTAATAATGTAGAAACCTTTATTACTGCTCTTCGCATTGTAGAACATGGAGCAGACTGGTTTAAAACCCATGGAACTGATAAATCAACAGGAACAAAAGTATTCAGCATATCAGGCGATTGTAAAACACCGGGAGTATATGAACTTCCTATGGGTATTACTGTAAGGGAATTACTGAAAATGGTCGGAGGAGAAGATGCCAAAGCCGTTCAGGTCGGAGGAGCTTCCGGACGATGTGTCCCTCAGAGTGAATTCGACTCTACTATTGCCTATGAAGATATATCTACCGGCGGTTCTATTATAATTTTTGGCCCTCATAGAAATATGCTGCATGTAGCAAAGAATTTTATGGAATTTTTTGCAGAAGAATCATGCGGTCAGTGTACACCATGCAGATATGGAACAGAAACTCTGCTGGAAGGTATAGAGATGCTGGAGAAAAAGAAATGTCCAATGAAATATTTGAATGAACTCGTTCAACTCGGTGAAACAATGCAGCTTGCCAGTAAATGTGGACTCGGTCAATCAGCACCCAATGCTTTTATGTCTATCATGAAACACTTTAAACATGAGATTTTATGCAGCTAATTTTTACTGATAAAATTCAGGATTTGATTTTTTCTGATAGACCAATCCAACAAATTATTTAAGGAGGCAAACTTATGTCTGATAAAACTAATATATCGGTAGCCGATGAAAGAGCGCCTTTAAGCCAGAGAAAGTATCGTATAAAAGAACTTGAAGATAAAGATGCCATTGGCGCTATGGTTAAGATTACAATAGACGGAAATGAAATCAAGGTTCCCTATGGCACGACAATACTTGAAGCTGCCAGGAAACTTAATATACATATTCCTACACTCTGTTATCATGAAGATCTCTGTGTTGCCGGAGTGTGTCGTATCTGTGTCGTCGAAATAGAAGGTCAGAGACTGCTTCAGGCAGCATGCACCTATCCTGTGACTCCTCCTCATATGAAAGTAAAAACCTATTCTCCGAGAGTCAGAAAAGCCAGAAGGCATATACTTGATCTTATGTTAAGACATCATTACGGTGAATGTTATTCCTGTGTAAGAAATAATAACTGTGAACTTCAGGCTCTTGCAAAAGAATATGGTGTGGATTTTTATCGTTTCGGCCACCCTGATAAGCAGGAAAAAGCAGTTGATAGATCCAGTTACAGTGTAGTAAGAGATATGAACAAGTGTATTCTCTGCAGAAGATGTGTGAGAACCTGTATAGACCTTCAGGAAGTAGGAGTTCTTGAAGCAGTAAACCGTGGCCCGGAAACGGATATAGTGACTTTTATGGATATGCCCCTTTCCGATGTAATATGTATTAACTGCGGTCAGTGTATAAACCGCTGCCCTGTAGGAGCACTTCATGCCAATGATCCCAGTGATGAAATATGGGCAGCCATTGATGACCCGCAAAAACATGTCATTATTCAGACAGCTCCCAGCCCCCGTGCCGCTATAGGAGAATGTTTTGGCCTGCCTCCCGGCACTTCTGTTACGAGACAGCTTAACACTGCCATCAGAAGATGTGGTTTCAGCAAGGTTTTTGATACGAATTTTACTGCAGATCTGACAATTATGGAAGAAGCTACAGAACTTCTTATTCGTTTGAAAAAAGCTCTTGTAGACGGCGATAAAAATGTAAAATTGCCACAGTTCACTTCCTGTTCTCCTGGCTGGATAAAATACCTGGAACATTTTTATCCTGAATTTACAGATTATGCGTCAAGCTGTAAATCTCCGCAACAGATGTTCGGAGCATTGCTTAAAACCTGGTATGCAGAAAAAGCTGGCATTGACCCGAAAGATATTGTAACAGTTGCTCTTATGCCATGCAGTGCAAAGAAATTCGAATGTAATCGCCCTGAAATGAGATCGAGCGGTTTCAAAGATGTAGATTACGGTCTTACATCCAGAGAACTTGCCCAGATGATCAGAGAAGCAGGTATCGATCTTCCAAACCTCCCTCCCACTGATTTCGATGATCCTGTAGGAGAAGCAAGCGGAGCAGGTCTTATATTCGGAGCATCAGGTGGAGTTATGGAAGCAGCACTTCGTACGGCAGTGGAGATAGTTACAGGTATTAAAACAGAAGATATCTTCAAAGAACTGGATATTATACCTGTGAGAGGTTTTGAAGGCGTAAAATATTATGAAATTACCGTTCCTCAGACAGCGCCTGTTCCTCCTATCCTGAAAAATGCCCTGAAAGGTATTGATACATTTGATTTCCTTAAAGGTGCCACCCTTAAGATTGCAGTAGCTCATGGAACTGCAAATGCCCGTAAAGTAATGGAAGATATTAAAGCAGGCGGAAAATTCAGTGAATGCCACTTTATTGAGTTTATGGCATGTCCCGGCGGATGTCTGGGAGGAGGAGGACAACCTATACCTACATCTCCTGAAATAAGGCAGGCAAGAGCAAAAGCCATATACGATGAAGACAAGTCGCTTACATTGAGGAAATCTCATGAGAATACTCATGTTATAAACCTTTATGAGGAATTCCTTACTGAAGGCCCATGTGGACATAAATCTCATGAATTATTACACACCCATTATATAAAGAGAGGGAATAAGATAGTTTAAATTCGTAACATTTGACGCGTAACACGTAATGGGTAATCGTTATATGTTACGCGTCAAATTGACTTCTTCATATCTGAATGTTATAATTGCTATACTTTGATAATTTGTATCAGCAAAGGTCACGTTTATGAAGTTAGCTTTTATATTAATCGCTTCAATAGTCGCGGTTTTTAACCTGTGGCTGTGTCTGAAGAGTTTACTTTACAGTAAAATACTTTTTAAGAGATTTTATTCCCGTAAATATAATGATGATTACAGTCCTAAAGTGAGAATATTCGTGCCATGTAAAGGGGCTGACAATAATCTCGAACTACATCTGAAAGCAGTTGTAGAACAGATTTATTCTGATTACATGGTTACCTTTATAGTCGATAATATCAATGATCCTGCAGTAGAAATAATCAATAAGATAGTTGAAGAATATGATCATACAAAATTACTTGTAGCAGGTAAAGCAACAAAATGCGGGCAGAAGAATCATAATCTCCTCTGCGGTATTGAAGATGATAACAGAGAAAGTGAAGTTTATGTATTTGCAGACTCTGATGTAATGCCTCACAGAACATGGCTCAAAGAATTAGTCAGACCTCTGTCTTTAGACTCGGTGCCTGTTACGACAGGTTTCCGCTGGCTTATTCCCGAAGGATACAGTATAAGCGGCAGTCTTCATTCTATGATGAGCGCCTATCTGTGTGTACTTATAGCCCATCAGACGTTCAGAGGCGTATGGGGCGGAAGCACTGCTATTAAGAGAAAAGAATTTGAAAAACTCAGGGTAAAAGAACTGTGGGAACATTCAGTAGTGGATGATATGACTCTCACTACATTACTTTTCAAGAAAAGAATAAACAGGGTTTTTGTTCCTACCTGTCTTACAGTAAGTTATAATACTCTATCGAAACTTACAGATGGTGTTCAGTGGTATTCCCGTCAGGCGGCATTTTTAAAAGCTTATTTGAAACCAATGTGGATTGTTATTGTAATACTTCAGTCGATTGCACTGGCCATATCCTGCAGCACCTCTATTTTTGTTCTTCTTACCATATATTCCCGTGATTATTTCGATTATGCCATAATAGCATCTGTTTTTTATCTGGTGAATATGTTCTGTTATGGCCTTATGAAGTTTATATATAAAGACAATCAGAGATTTATCCACTGGTTATTATTTGCTCCTCTCATGCAGGTTCTCGGTTTTTACAGTCTCATAAAACCGGGATTTTCAAATAATATTGAGTGGCGCAATATCTGTTATGAACTTCACAGAGACGGACGTGTTAAGTCCATAAAGGAGTTAGAACCTGAACTGGAAAGAGTTTAAAAGTGAAAAGTGAAAAGTGAAAAGTGAAAAGTGAAGAATAAGTAGGGGCGTTTTACTAAACGCCCTGAGATGAAATACGCATTACGCATTACGCATTACGCATTACGCATTACGCATCACCCATTACGGCCCTGCCGTTACCCACTATAAAAAAGGAGTTATATTTATAATGCACAGTAAAGTACCTGCTTCGTTTATTTTAAGACTTTGTCGGACACCTTATATAATGACAAAGGTAATAAAAAGCTTAATAAGAAAACATGTCACAGTAAATCTGGATTATCATCTGGGAACTAACGGTTTTAGTTTTCCTCTTTCTCAGATAAGTTTGAAGATTACGAATAAATGTAATCTCAGATGTAAGATGTGTGCCCAGTGGGGTGAAAAGGGGTATAATATCGGGAAACCTGCATCTGTTATAAAAGAAGTAGTTCCTCTGGAAACCTATAAGAAAATGGTTGATGATGTGGCACATTTAAAACCTATAATATATATATGGGGCGGAGAACCATTTCTCTATGATGACCTGATGCCTCTTGTGGCTTACATGAAAGAAAAGAAATTTGTAACCTCTGTTGTTACGAACGGCGTGAAACTGGAGCAACATGCAGAAGAAATAGTTGACAGAGGATGGGAAGTTCTTATGCTGTCACTGGACGGTCCCGGAGAAGTTCATGATGAAATAAGAGGAGTGAAAGGCTGTTTTAATACCCTTGCAAAAGGTATAGATGCAGTTCAGAAATTGAAAAAGAAAAAGAATAAAACTCTGCCTTATGTTATGGTCTTTGTTACCATTACAAAAGATAATGCCCCCCTCCTGGATAAGATAATGGATATAGGCGATGAAATAGGTATTGACAGCATGATTATATATTATTCCTGGTTTACGACAGAGGAAATAGGGAAGAAGCATGTCGAAGTTATGCAGAAAAAGTTAGACTGCACTCCTGAAGCGTGGAAAGGATATCTCTTTGATTATAAACAGATAGACATAGAAGCTCTTCAGGATACGGTAAGAAGAATAAAAGATAAAAAATTAACTTACCCCTATATGTTTATCCCTGATATTTCAATTGAAGACATACCGAAATACTATGAAGACCCGTCCTATATGTTCGGCTATGATAACTGTGTCGCTCCCTGGCTTATAGCAGAAGTTATGCCTAACGGAGATGTGGCTCCCTGCAGGGATTATCCCGATTATATTGTAGGGAATATATGTGAAGACAGTATAGTAAATATTTTTAATAATGAGAGATATAGAAAATTCCGGACAGCATTAAAAGAATCAGGTGGATTATTCCCAATCTGTGCTAGATGCTGCGGCCTTATGGGATTTTAATTTTTACTATATAAAAAAGTTCTGCCTTATGACAGAACTTTTTTATTTTATTTGCCAGTACTGTCTTTTGTCAATACAGGTTCTACACCCAGGTCTGAACCGCATGGAACTATGACATATTCGTTATTGTCAGGGTATTTTATCCAGAAAAACATGTCGTTTTTATAATCCTTGATTTCCTTTTTGACATTTCCCTTATCGTCGAAAATTATCATTATTCCTTTCACTTTAAACCATATAGTATCTTCATTTTCCTTATCTTTATATGCTTCAAGTGTGCCTTTAATACCTATGAGTCCTGAAAGTTTATCGGGAGTATCTGCATTTATATCTTTCGGCGGTTCCAGAGTGACGTTGATATATTCTATTTCCTTACCGTCAATAATGACTTCTGCGCCATACTCATTTACCCATTTACCCTTCAGAACAGTCCATATTTTATCGGGAATTTCCTGGTTAATACTGTCTTTTGCCATTGCAGCAGTCATTAAAATTAGGATAAATAAAATGGCTGCTGTGATTATTAGTTTTTTCATAAAAGCCTCCTTTTGATTTTTTATTTCTCTTCACTTGCTTCTTCTGATGTAATCTCCCGGATATATTTTTCAGTTTTATGAAGAATACTCCTTAATAAACCGAGATCATAATCATCCAGTTCACACCGTCTGAACATCTGCCTGAATAATTGCATTGTATGTCTGTGTTCTTCATAGGGGAAATAATCTATTTTATTAAAAAAGGCTTCTAAATGTTCAAATAAACCTTCTATGACAACAGATGTGCCGGCTCTATTACCTGCTTTTTCCGGAAGAGGATAGGTTATGACATGTTTGAAAATTTCATAGCACATAATGAGCACTGCCTGGCTCAGGTTGATTGATGCATATTCCGAGGAAGTCGGGATTCTTACAAGCTGATTGCAGAATGTAAGATGTTCTATTTGAAGCCCTGTGTCTTCCGGCCCAAAAAGTATAGCTATTCTGTTATTTCTGGCTCTTTCCAGGAGAGAAGGCATAATTTGATCAGGTGTTAACACTTCATATTCATATCTCATAGGCCTTCTTGTAGTTCCTATTATATGATTCATATTTTTCAAAGCTTCTCCGAGCGTTTCCGTATAATTTGCTTTTTCCAGAACATGTTTTGCATCTCTGGCCAGAGCATAAGCCTCTCCGTCAAGCATGTCTTTTCTGCCTACAACTGTCATGTTGTGAAAACCCATGTTGACCATAGCTCTTGCTGCAGAACCTATGTTTTTTACATGTTTCGGGTTTACAAGAACTATATGGAATTGTTCCAGAAGCTTTTCCGGAACTTCAAAATACATATTTTCAAAGGAATTTAATTTGTCAGTCATAATTCTCATTTTATAGAAGCGACTACAGGTTTTTCAGTAGAATAAATTATTTTACTTTATTAATAGCAAAAAGTCAAATATAAAACTGTAAGTAATCTTTAACGGTTCATTTTTTTGACTTGAGAAGAATTTTATAAAATTTTTATAAAAATTTGAAAATTTCAGCAGGAGTAAATAGAAATATGTAAAATTAACTTATACAATATGTCTTGGAGAGTGCAGGTTGATTAGTAAATTTGTTTTAATTAAAGAACATTTGAAATTTAATAAAAGATTTGAAGAGTTTTCTTTTATATTATTTATTACTTTTTTAGTAATATGTCTCTATAGTAAAGTAACTTCTATCTGTTATGCCTCACCTGATGGCGGGAACAAACCTCCCAGGGCCGAGTTGATATGGTATCAGTATTTGAAGTCATATAAAGATTTGAGCGATGTTAAAGAAGATCTTTCAAATGGAACTCTTGTTCACCCTCCTGAATTTTTCAAAGACCTTCATATATTAAATAAAGGTGTTGGAGATATTGATCCTGAAAATGCCTCTTATTACTGGTCTGCAAAACCTGGAACCCTTGGTCTTCTCCTTTCTATAACAAAAGAATACAGGTTACGTCTTAAAGACCGTAATGCCAGGATATGTGTAAGCGGACTTCTCAGAACTCTTGAATACCAGAATATATTGTCTCAGTATAATAACTGGGCCGATCTTGGCAGATCGACTCATACGAATGGCGCTACTTTTGATATTACAGTTCATCCTCTTTATATGCATAATGATATAAAAAAGATAGATACCCTTGTTTCAATATTCAGAGAACTTCATAAAAAAGGAGAGGTTTTTTTTATTGACGAAGCTTCAAATTCCTGTTTACATGTATGCCTCCATCCTGATTATGAAAAAAAATATGCTTCTATATTTTATAATATATGCAGAGAATATGATTTATCTTCCTGCTATGCATCAAATAGTACAAGGTTTACTTCTTTTAAAAACAACCAGGCTCTGAGAGACGGCCTTTCCTCTAAAAATCTCATTTCCCTCACAGAGATGAGTAAAGATTTTTCTTTACCTGCAAACAAACCTGAAGAATATCTTTCACTCAGGCCTGAGACTACCGGTCTTTTAATGGAAGTCAACGAACATTTAAAATCAGAACTGGGAAATAATTTTGTTCTTCCTCTGTCTGAACTGGTAAGAACCTCTGAAGAACATAAGAAAATTGTAGCAGATAATCCTTTACTCCCTGTAGATACACCATTTATCTATGGTGCGGCTTTTCAGATTGATGGTTCAAAGCTTACGGAACAGGAACTTTCTTCTGTAAAGAAAGAATTGCAAAAATCTGCTGGAGAAAATAATATTATCTTTATAGAGAGAGATGGGAATAAATATGATGTATCACTAAAACCGTCTGCTATTTCTAAATATAATCTCCTTTACCAGAAAAATCTATCTTCCATGAAAGGATTAAATATCAAAAGATATTTTTCTTTCAAGCTGGAATTTAAATATTTATATATGACAGTGGGGCTGCTTATATTTACACTTTTTGCCTTTATAGCATACAGATTTTACAGGCTGAGGCAGTTAATAATTAAATTAAGGAAACACAGAAAGAAGAAAAAGATCAGAATAAAAAGAAAAGAACTGGTTATTCTCAGTGCAACAAATACTTTTACTCCTATAGAAGAATATGACAGAGCCTGACATCATTCATTTCATTTGATATTTAAACAACTGCTTCCTTATTTTTGTACATACTGTTTTCCTTTGATAATGCAAGGATCTCTCTCATTTTCGGGAAGACCTGTCCTTTTCTCATTGCTGCAACTTCCTCAAGTTCACCTCTGGAGAATACATTGATTGCATCCAGACTTAATTCCAGGTGATCCTGTTTACCTCCTGATATATGTCCCGGAAGATAATTTTTATTTTCAACAGGCCCGGTAAAATAATTTTTATTTCCATCTGTTTTATAGAGCAATTTTAGTTCTGTGTAGAGATTTTTTCTCAATTTTGCACAGGCCGGGCATAAAACCATATCTACACCGACCTTTGTCTGGCACATCTGGCACTGTCTCAGGAGTTGCAGTTTACTATCGGCATGAATGTCAGTAGGAATTACTGTAACATTTTTTGCCTTCTCAAGTGCAGCAAATTGTTCCATCTCTACATCATCTGGCATTATTTTTCTCTTTCTTTCTTTAATATCTTCTTTTGCTGTAAATGCGGATTTATCATAGAGTGATACATTGTCCTGGAGATTTAATCTGTCACCTGACTCACGGATAAGCGGATTGGCAGCTTTATCACTGTTGCCTATGAGTAATTGAATGGCTGAAATAATTGTGAAAGCTTTTTCTTTTAAGAATTGAAATAAATTGTTTTGAACAAACGGTTTATCTTCCCTGGATATGTCATTCGGCCCTTTTTTATCGATTAATTCTTTTGAAGGGACAATTTTATCTCTATGAGACACAGGAGTTATTGAACCATCCAGACTACGGTCTTTAATTCCTTCGAATTTTTTTAATATACCTGTGTCTTTAGATGAACTGAATATATCTGTTGTCACTATAGACTGCAGTAAATCAGACGTTTTTATACCTTTCCATTCAGAATTTTCTTTTAAAGTTTTTATAGCTACTTTCGATAGAGCATCTAACTGGCCTGATGGTCTTTCAGCCTTAGAATGTGATAAAGAATCCGGTTTGTCCGAAATTATCTCTTTTTTGAGTTTATCAAAGACTGATTTTATTTCTCCGTGTTCTATGACTTCTTTTTTATTGCCATCATTATTTTTTATAGCAGTTTCTTTTTGAGAAGTTTTTACAGTCTCTTCTTCAGTTTTTATCATTCTTTCTATTTTTTTGTCATTACTTCCTATTACATTTTCTTTTTGTCTTTCCTCTGTCTTTTTTTCTGAGTCAGTTAAATCTGAGATTTTTGCTTCTGCTGCTGAAGTGTCCTTTACCTGCTGTACCGGCTTTTTTATTACCTCTTCTGTTCTGACCTGCTGCTCTGTTTTTATATTCTGACCTGGTTTTACCTGTTTTTGTTCTACTCTTGTCTGTTCACTTTTTATCTCTTCATATCTTTTTACCGGCTCTTTCTCCATTTTCTTTTGCTCACTTTTTACCTTCTGCTCAGTCTCTATTCTCTTCTCTTCAGCTTTCGTTCGTTCCTCGGATACCATTTTCTTTTGCTCATTTTTTACCTGCTGTCCCGTCTCTATTTTCTTCTCTTCAGCTTTCATTTGCCCTTCAGTCTTTCTCTCATGCCCGGTTTTTATCTGCTGTTCCGGTTTTATCTCCTGACCTGTTTTAACCTGTTCCTGCTGAACTTTTTGCTGTTCCGGTTTTATCTCCTGTCCTGTTTTAACCTGTTCCTGTTGAACTTTTTGCTGTTCCGGTTTTATCTCCTGGCCTGTTTTAACCTGTTCCTGTTGAACTTTTTGCTGTTCCGGTTTTATCTCCTGGC
>DAIOEN010000222.1:0-11522 GCA_036746235.1 Vulcanimicrobiota bacterium
TTATTCAGATGGGGGAAATGGAAATAGGGCCACAGTAATGAAATTTTCTAATTAGAATTTGAGTGTTTTGCAGCAATGAGCCGGATTTCCAGAACAGAGAAGAAGAAAATATCCGGCTCATTTCCGTTTGTTTTTCCCTCTTGCTTACTTTCTATTCCTGTGCATTCCGGTCAAATCTTTGTTCATTTATCTCCAGTATTTCTGCTATTTTTTTTCTGTCCATACCGGCCAGAAGCATTTTCCTGGCAGACTTGATTTTTCCCTTAGACTTTAGTCTCTATAACAGAAATTCTTTTATCCATACCATCATATAAATACTGAATTTCATTTGCTAACTGGTTAAAATGGTTTTCTTCTTTTTCTGCCAGTTTATCTATTTTACCTTCTAAACTGATTGCTTTACCTTCTAAACTGATTGCTTTACCTTCTAAACTGGTTGCTTTACTTTTCAGGTCTTTAACATCTGTCTTTAATTCTTTAAGTTCCAATAATATCTGTTTCAATGTTTCTTCCATAATGGACTCCTTTATACTTTATTTTCAGGGAAATTGTAACTATACACAATCTACATATTTACTTGACCATTTATTGTGTTTAATAATGTTATTTTCCCGTCTTTTACTCCGTAAATTTTCTTTTTATCACGTTCTATTATTTCTATAGTGTTTTCTGCCTCATTGAAAAGATAAACTCCTGATAGAAAATTTCTACCTCCTTCGTGATGTAATGTTTCACGAGATTCACGAGACATGATTTTCTCCTTTATGGTGTGGATATAACTTCACGGGCAGGTTTTCTGCATCTTCTTTTCTTGGCAGTAATACCTTCTTTTTTTAATGCCTTCTTTTAAAATTATTATAATTTATTAATAATGTTTCGTAAATAGTTTTTAAAATATTTTATAATTGCTAATCCCTATCGACTTTCATCAAAGCTATTGGATTTGGATGGTTTATATAATCTTTATGATTATAATCTTTAGTTTTCCTGAGATTATATTTATAAGTAAGTTCAGTCCCCATATATTCCAGATGAAATACATTGCTTACCGGTTTTTCCCATATATGCTCATCTATAAACAGAGCAAATGCAAAAATATTCTTTTTGTGTTCTCTTCTGATGTCTGAAAAATAACCATACATCCTTTCCTCAAAGCCAGTTTCTTTTTTAGCCTGTATTTCAATATGGATAAGTGCAATTTCTTCAGTTCCGTCAATTAAAGCTACTCTGGCCAGAATATCGGAAAAGGTTTTTTCTCCTTCTGCCTGGTCAGAGAATAATTCTTTATCAATAAAGACCGGGTCTTTATTGAAATCGATTTTCTCTGTCATTTCAGGAAAAAAGAAGTCCAGAAATTCTTTAAAGAACATCTTTATGAGTCTCTTGCAGAGCTGATCGTAATCTACTTTTCTATATCTTCTATAAACATAATATCACGATGTTTTTTTATGTTCAATAGATTCTTCTACAGGCAAAATTACGGATTTACCGGTAAAATTTTATTTTATATAAATTGATTTTTTTTTTTCTGATAAAATGTAATATGTATAGTTTATAAGTGATAGGTCTATAAACACGTCACGCGTCACGCGTTACCCGTTACGAATGAAGTAATATAAACCGGAAAGGGATGTGTATCTAAAATGTCAAAAAATCTTCTAATAGCAATCATCTTACTGAGTATCATCTCGGGAATAATCATAGCAGGGTGCGGCAGCGGAGGAATAGGTCAGATTACTGTCCCTCCGACGGTTACTTCAACGACCGTACCTGAACTTGTGAATATAAAAGGCCAGGCTCTTGAAGTAAACGGTATTCCCATACCGAATGCATTCGTTGTATGTGTAAATACCGGCCTGTCCGCTTCTCTTTCTGCTCTTGCAGATACCCTGGGAAATTATCTCTTCAAGAATCTTCCTCCCGGAAATTACAGGATAGAGATCTGGCGTTCCGAGGGAGATCATAATTCATCTCCCGGGAGCCCGATAGGAGCGGTAAATATAACAGTTACAGAAGGAACAATTACTGTAAACGTGACGGCAGGGACTATAGACCCGACAGCAACACCGACAGTAACGCCTGCTGTGACGAATACTCCGACTGTAACGAACACACCGGCAGGGGGAGTAACTGCAACCAGTAAGCCGGGAGGCCCTACGAATACACCTGGAGGGCCGACAAATACTCCAACAGATACCCCCACACCTTCATGGAAAAATGTGGGTAATGCCGGATTTTCAGCAGGAGAGGCGAAGTATCCCTCTTTGTCTGTATACAATGAAATACCTTATATTAGTTATACGGATTATGCGAATGATGGTAAATGCACAGTAATGATGTATAATGGATCAACATGGAATCCTGTAGGTAATCCGGGATTTTCTTCATTTCCTATTGGTCCTACTACATCCCTGTATGTATCCAATGGAATACCTTATGTGGCTTATGTAGAGAATGGAATTACAGTAAAGATGTATAATGGAACAAACTGGGTGACTGTAGGTAATGAAAACTTTTCACCAGCAGGGGCTGATCATCCATCACTGTATGTATATAATGAAACTCCTTATGTGGCTTTTCAGGATATGTCAGTAGATGGTAAGTGCACAGTAATGATGTTTGATGGAACAAACTGGGTAAACTTAGGAAAATCAGGAGTTTCTGGAGGAGATATCGCTGTTGCTTCCCTGTATGTATATAATGGGATACCTTATGTGGCTTATGCTGATGATTATGCACATGGACATAAGGCCACAGTAATGATGTATAATGGAACAAGCTGGGCGGCGGTAGGCTCTATAGGAAGTTCGGCAACTTATGTTTCCCTGTATATATATGAAGGAACACTTTATGTGGCTTATGATGATTATGCAAATGGCCAGAAGGCCACAGTAAAGATGTATAATGGAACAAACTGGGTGACTGTAGGTAATGCAGGATTTTCCTCAGGACAGGCTGGTATATGGCCATCCGTAGGCCTATATATATACGATGGAACACCTTACCTGGCTTATACTGATTATGCAAATGGCCAGAAGGCCACAGTAATGAAGTTTGATGGAACAAACTGGATGACTGTAGGTGATACAGGATTTTCGGCAGGACAGGTATGGGCGCTCGACTTGTCTGTATCCAATGGAATACCTTATGTAGGTTATAAAGATAATGCAAATGGGAATAAGGCTACGGTAATGAAATTTTCTAATTAGAATTTGAATTTTCTGCAGAGCGATGAGCCGGATTAATAAAGTATCACCTGGAAATAATCCGGCTCATTACTCTTTAAGTCTGGTTCTTTCTTGATTTTTTCTATGGCAATCAGATTTAAATCTATTTTTATATCTAAATCTTTCTTCAGTTCTTCCAGGGGAAGTTTTGTTATATATGCCAGTTGTTCTATGATTAAACCAGGTTTCATCAGTTCTCCGGGCATTTTTAACCTGCCACTCTTTCCTGTAAAGAGTATCTCTGACATTCTATAGCGGCAGGAACTCTACAGAATTAAGCATGTCTTCAGGTTCCCCTGATTTAGCAAGCAACTCAAGGTCTGAAATACATTCCCCGATTGAAACCTTTAAGAACCGGGTGTAAATCACTCCGGCAAAGGGAAGCCCCTCAGATTGACGCCTTTGAGCCTCACGTAATAAATCATCATCAAAAGTAAATAATGTTCTCTGCAATTCTGTAGCCCTGTTCAGTAGAGAAGGGTCAGGTAAAGTGGCAGCATTATCTTCCTGAGCAGTGATGACATCTACACCACGAATCCTTAACCCGGTAGTAATAGCCTTTGGAATATGAACATCCATATACAGATTTATCATTTCAAACCTCTGGCCTTCAGTCGCTGCTTCAATAGAGATGGCTTCATTTCCTGCTGTATCTTATCTGCCATCTGCATTCTCTGTTCTATATCCTGATTTAACTGTTCTACATGGTCCCAGTAATATCCGAGAGCAGAATATATTTTCCCCAGACTCAGATAAGGATGCTGCAGGTGTATTTCTTCCGGACTCCATCCATAGGCTATATGTTCCATGACCAGCTCTACAACTTTTGTTGTAGTTCCTGAAATCATAGGTACCATATCATCTCCTACAACTATATGCTCATATCCAGTTGCTACAAGAGACATATTTATATCACCTCATAAAATACTCTATCTCATACCAGTATATATTACATTAACATTTCTTGCAAGAGAGAAAGGCCCGGTAAAGAGTGAAAAATAAGACTTCTGACTATACCCAATAGGACTTCATATTACTGACCTGACCATAAATCTTTAAAGAAGATCTCTATAAGTCTTTTACAGAGCTGATCATAATCTACAGCATTTTTTCTATATATTTCATAATTATCCCCTCTGATACCATCAGATCACGATGTTTTTTATTTTCAATAGATTCTTCTAAAAGCAGATTTGCAGCTTTACCGGTAAAATTTTGTTTTATATAAATTGATTTTTTTTTTCTGATAAAATGTAATATGTATAGTTTATAAGTGATAGGGTGTATAAACGTGTCACGTGTCACGCGTCACGCGTTACCCGTTACGAATGAAGTAATATAAACCGGAAAGGGATGTATATCTAAAATGTCAAAAAATCTTCTCATATCAATAATCTTACTGAGTATCATATCAGGAATAATCATATCAGGGTGCGGCAGCGGCGGAACAGGTCAGATTACTGTCCCTCCGACAGTTACTTCAACTCCGATACCTGAACTTGTGAATATAAAAGGCCAGGCTCTTGAAGTAAACGGCACCCCCATACCGAATGCATTCGTTGTATGCGTAAATCCCGGCCTGTCCGCTTCTCTTTCAACTCTTGCAGATACCCCGGGGAATTATCTCTTCAAGAATCTTCCACCCGGAAATTACAGGATAGAGATCTGGCGTTCAGAGGGAGAGCATAATTCATCTCCCGGCAGCCCGATAGGAGCGGTAAATATAACAGTTACAGAAGGAACAGTTATTGTAAATGTGACGGCAGGGACTATATACCCGACAGTTTAAAATAATAACCAGAAATATAGGTAGAACTATTTAACTATTGACTCTTTTTATCTGTAATAGTAATATATATACAGATAAAATGAGTCAGAAAGAAGACTGTTATGAAGAATCTTATTAACTATTTAAAACATAATAGATACGCCAGAATGAAAGATCTAAAAAAAGCTTCCTTCCAGACCCGTGATATTTCTAAACTGCTCAAAGAAGGTATTATTCATAAGATTAAGCCAGGTCTTTACCGGCTGGAAGAAATATTTGATGTTGATGGAGTCAGTACAGGTCTTTTAGATGTATGTCAGTCAATACCAAAGGGAGTTATTTGCCTTATATCTGCACTGGAATTTTATGATTTGACTACATTTAATCCTTCTTCCATATATGTAGCAGTGCCTCAACCATGTAAAATTCCTCAGATTATTTATCCTCCAATAAAGGCATATTATTTCAGTAAAAATATCTATCAAGCCGGCATTGAACATATTAAAACCCGTTATGGAACAGTAAAAATTTATAACAGGGAAAAAACTATCTGTGATATGTTTCGCTATCGTAACAAACTGGGGGAAGACCTTGCATTTGAAGGATTAAAAAATTATCTGAATTCAAGAGGATTTAATATTGGAAAAATTATAGAATATGCAAAGATCTGTCGTGTAGAAAAAATAATTATGCCGTATTTGAAAGTGATTGTAGCGTAATGGCAAAGAAAAAAGAAATAAAAAATACAGGTGCATCTGTTAGAGAAAAATTATTAAATATTGCAAAGCAGAATAATCTCAATTACGATTCTGTGTTATTGCAGTATTTTCAGGAGAGATTTTTATACAGAGTTTCTATATCAGATTATAAAGATAATTTTATTTTAAAAGGCGGATTATCATTTCTGGCTTATCAAATACCTCAATCCAGGCCGACAAAAGATATTGATTTACTGGGCAGATTTATATCCAGTGACTTTGAAACTATTAAAAAGGCTATTTATCATATTGTTACTATTCAGAGTCCTGATGGCATTATATTTTTCCCTGAGACAATAACTGTCGAAAAAATTAAAAAGGATCAGATTTATGAAGGAATAAATGTTAAACTAAAAACTGAATTAGCGGGAGCCAGAAAAGTTATCACCATAGATATTGGTTTTGGAGATAAATTAGTAACCGGTCCTGTTAAAATAAGCTTTCCGGTTTTATTAGATTTTCCTGCTCCACAAATTAATGTTTATGCTCAGGAATCAGTTATAGCCGAGAAATTTGAAGCTATAGTAATACTTCAACTATCGAATAGCCGAATGAAGGATTTTTATGATATATGGTATTTAGCTTCCACGCAGACGTTTAAAGATGAAGATTTATATAAATCTATTTATGCAACTTTTAATCAAAGAAAAACATCTCTTGAGAATAGAAAACTTATATTTACAGAAGAATTTAGAAGTAACCCGGATAAACAATCACAATGGAGAGCTTTTTTGCTTAAAAACAGTTTATACTCCCTGGAGCAGTTTGCCGAAGTTATGAGTAAAATAGAATTATTCCTGGAACCTTTATTTATTGATATAAGCCATCAAAAAGATCATATGATTTGGAATAACCGGCTATGGAAATGGATAGATAAAAATTTAATGATCTAAAAATTTACTATACTTTTGCACTTTTTAAACAAAGCCTTATTCTACCTTGCAGGGCATCCCTCGCGGATGTCCTTACGGGACAATGGTTTTTCAAAATTCTGCAAAAGTATAGAAATTTATATCATAATTTAAAAGCAAATTTTTTTACATAACTTATGTCTTTTTGCTATACTCGGATAGCTGACCACTTTTGATAAAACTTACCTTCTAACATCCAGTATTTATAATGTTCTTCACCAGGAGTGGGCTATCGATAAAGCAGGCTTTATTTAAAATTTTGTTTTATATAAATTGATTTTTTTTTTCTGATAAAATGTAATATGTATAGTTTATAAGTGATAGGTGTATAAACCCGTCAGGTGTCACCCGTCACCCGTTACGAATGAAGTAATATAAACCAGAAAGGGATGTATATCTAAAATGTCAAAAAATCTTCTAATAGCAATCATCTTATTGAGTATCATATCGGGAATAATCATAGCAGGGTGCGGCAGCGGAGGAACAGGTCAGATTACTGTCCCTCCGACAGTTACGTCAACACCGATACCTGAACTTGTGAATATAAAAGGCCAGGCTCTTGAAATAAACGGTATTCCCATACCGAATGCATTCGTTGTATGTGTGAATCTGGGATTATCCGCTTCTCTTTCAACTCTTGCAGATACGCTGGGGAATTATCTCTTTAAGAATCTTCCTCCCGGAAATTACAGGATAGAAATCTGGCGTTCAGAGGGAGATCATAATTCATCTCCCGGGAGCCCGATAGGGGCGGTAAATATAACAGTTACAGAAGGAACAGTTACTGTAAATGTTACGTCAGGGACTATTGACCCGACTGCAACGCCTACTGTAACGCCTGCTGTGACAAATACGCCGACTGCGACAAATACGCCTGGAGGGCCGACAAATACTCCGAAAGCAACAAATACACCTGGAGGGCCGACAAATACTCCGACATCGACGAACACACCGGGAGGGCCAACAAATACTCCTACAAATACCCCCACACCTTCATGGAAATATGTTGGTAATGCCGTCTCGGCAGGGATGGCATATTATCCTTCCCTGTATGTATATAATGGAATACCTTATGTCGGGTATGCAGATGAGATAGAAACTAAGACTAAAGTAATGATGTATAATGGAACAACCTGGACAACCGTAGGTAGTGCCGGATTAACTTCGACTATGAGTGGTGGAACTTCCCTGTATGTATATAACGGAACACCTTATATAGCTTATGAGGGAGATGACGGAGCCGAAGTAATGAAATATACTGAAAATACTTGGAAAAATGTAGGAACTGCCGGTTTTTCGGCAGGAATATTAAGTTTGATCTCCATGTATATAGATAATGATGGGACACCTTATGTGGCATATCAGGATATGGAAAATGGATATAAGGTCACAGTAATGATGTATAATGGAACAAAGTGGATAACCTTAGGGAATGCAGGATTTTCGGCAGGAAGTATCGCTTCCCCTTCCCTGTATGTATATAATGGAACACCTTATGTGGCTTATGATGGTTATGAAAATGGTGGTGTTAGAGTAATGAAGTTTAATGGAACAAGCTGGATATCTGTAGGCACTACAGGATTTTATGGCGGTGGCGTCTCCCTGTATATAGACAATGATGGGACACCTTATGTGGCTTATGGTGATTTGACAAATGGAGGTAAGGCTACAGTAATGAAGTATAACGGAACAAACTGGACAACCGTAGGTACTGCCGGATTTTCGGCAGGACAAGTAGGAACTGGTAATAGATGTCTCTATATATATGATGGAACGCCTTATGTATGTTATATAGATTTTGCAAATGGGCTCAAGACCACAGTAATGAAATATAACGGAACAAACTGGACAACCGTAGGTACTGCCGGATTTTCGACAGGGCAGGTAGAGTGGCCCTCTCTGTTTGTATACGATGGAATACCTTATGTGTGTTATATAGATGATACAAATGGGTTCAAGGCCACAGTAATGAAGTTTTCCAATTAGAAGCCGGATTTTTTACCGGGATGAGCCGGATTAATAGGACAGAGTAAAAGGAAATATCCGGCTCATCCCTCTTCAGATTCGATTTATACACTTATTTAAAAGATATAGACAGATCCTTCCCGAGGCCTTTCGCTATTTTTTTCAAAAACTGAAGTGAAGGATTATAGCTCCCACTTTCCAGACGACTTATATTACTCTGTTTTATACCTGTTCTCTTTGCCAGTTCTTCCTGTGTGATTTTCTGCTCTATACGGAGCTGTATAATCTGACTTATTAATTCATATTCAGGTCTTAAATTCTCTACCTCTCTTGCGAACTCGGGATCTTTCAGGAGATCCTTCTTGACTTCTTTCCATGTTCTCATTCTTTAACCCTCCTTTGATAATCTAACATCCTGAATTTAGCCAGTTCCAACTCATTTTCCGGCGTTGCCTGACTTTTTTTTATAAAGCCATGCAACAGAACAAAAGTATTTCCAACAGGAGTAAAGTAAAATATACGTGAGATATCACCTGCAAACTTTATTCTAAGTTCCCATAGACCTTTATATTTTTCACCTTTTATATTCTTTACATAAGGCTCTTTTAAATCTCTACCATATCTTTCCAGTAATTCTATCTCCCAGTAAACTTTGGCTTTATGTTTAACAGGTAGAGACTCAACAAAATCCTCTACAGGTTTCCCTCCATCCAGCTTTTCATAAAATATAATTATATGTTCCATGTTTTAATTATACCATATATGATATAAAAATGAACAGACCTGAGAAATAAAAATTCCACTGAGGATTTTACATTGTAAAATGAAAAAGATTTTCTTGTATATTTTTGTTGTTGGTATTATAATTTTATAAAAAAGTATTACTTGAAGTATCATAATTTTAAAATTAATAATATTATACAGTAAAGAATCTATGAAAAGAAATAATTTCACTACAGGCATAATAAAGATAAGCCTGTTTCTATTATTATTTATGTTATCAGTGATAAATATTTTAAAGATAGATAATATAGAAAAAGCCTTTATAGTAAATGACCGAAAATTAAACCTTGTTCTGGATACAACCGGTGAAACAGCCGGACTTGTAGAAAAAACAAAGGAATTATTTAACCCTTCCGGCGAAAGCTGTAGAGAGGATATAAAAAATTATCTTGTTGAAGAAAAAGATTTTACCGTTACTCCTGACAAGGTAAAAACTGACGGCACCATTACAAGATATTTTGGCCCTGACCCGAAGGATCTTAATCCCCTTACCGTAAACGTTCCGGATGTATATGACTCTGTTCACCATTACTGCCTCCTTCCTTTTGCCTGGAGGCACAGAGATGACCCTTCTCTCTGGAAGCCTGCACTGGCCGAAATGGTGGAAATTACAGATGATTATAAAGCATATATCATTCACCTGAGAAAAGGAGTAAAATGGCAAAAACCCTGTGTTGATTGGTCGAATCCTGAATATAACTGGCTTAAAGGAGAACATTATGTCACGGTACAGGATGTTAAATTTACTGTCGATCTCATTCTGAACCCCGCCGTAGAAACAGCCGGTAATAATTTTCAATATTTTTCCTCATGTGAAGCTATAGATGATTATACCGTAATATTTAAGTGGAAAAAGAAACTCTTCAATAATTTGAGCAGTACCCTGAGTTTCACTCCCGTGCCGAAATTTATATATGGTTTTGATGAACATGGCAAAGCCTTCCCAAAAGAAACTCTGGGGTTAAATTTCAACCGCCACTGGTATAACAGAAAATTCATCGGATGCGGCCCCTATGAATTTGTTTCTTATGAACCGGGAGCAATAATAAAGTTAAAAAGAAATGAAGATTACTTCGGAGAAAAGCCTGCCATTAAAGAAATAAACTGGCTTATATATGAAGATCGGCTGAGCCATATTCGGAAATTAAAGAACAGGGAACTTGATTTTGTTGTTATTACACCTGCCCGGTACAGGGAAGAGATACTTCATGGCAAAGAGGACTCGCCATTTAAAAACGGACAGATGAGTTATCATAAATTTCTATATTATTCTTACTCATATATAGGATGGAATATGAATAAGTCTCTATTTTCCGATAGAAAAGTCCGTCTTGCCATGTCTTATGCCTTTAATGGTAAGGAAATACTCGAAAATGTCTTTCTCGGTCTCGGAAAATTAATAAGTGGTCCTTTTTATACGGACAGCCCTTATTATGATCAGACAATAAAGCCTTTTGAGTTTGATCTGAACAAAGCAAAAAAACTTCTCTCAGAAGCGGGATGGGAAGATAAAAATGGTGACGGTATTCTGGAAAAAGAAATGGGCGGAATATTGAGAAAATTTGAATTTACCCTGCTTCTTTTCGGACGAAACCCCGAGTGGATTGCCACAGCAGATATATACAGGGAAAATCTTCTGAAGATTGGAATAAAAATGAATCTACAGAAACTCGACCGTTCGATTATGCAGAAAAAAATAGATGACAGAGACTTTGATGCTTTTACGGGTAACTGTACGATAAAATGGGAGCCGGACCTTTATGAAAACTGGCATTCTTCGCAGGCCATGATAAAAAGTTCAAATAAAGTCGGTTTTCGTAACAGAGAAGCGGATAAAATCATTGAAGAACTCATGGTTACTTTTGATAAGGAAAAACAGATAGAACTGTGTCATAAATTTCATAAAATTATCAATCACGAGCAGCCATGCATTTTTTTCCGTTCTCCCGTGGTAATTTATGTATGGCAGAATTATGTAAAGAATGTAAATTTTCAAAAAGTCAGACCTCATGCCGATTCAATGACATGGTATATAGATAAAGGAGGAGCACAGTGTGAATATCCATCGTATAACCTATAATCCCGCTATAAAATCCTGTTCTTTATATTT
>DAIOEN010000223.1:0-11458 GCA_036746235.1 Vulcanimicrobiota bacterium
TAAAAAACCCTTTAAACTGTCCTTTTATTCTTCTTATT
The DNA here is from genome assembly GCA_036746235.1 of Vulcanimicrobiota bacterium. Classification (GTDB taxonomy): domain Bacteria; phylum Vulcanimicrobiota; class SpSt-956; order SpSt-956; family JAKJGF01; genus CALARM01. The sequence continues at coordinate 39 of DAIOEN010000223.1, forward strand.
ATCATTGACACATTGTGAATTTTTAATTCTTCAGACAATATTATTAAATCTCTCATTAACTGATTATCTTTATATTTTTCTTTTATGTAATCTGCTTTTCCCTTATGTTTACCTCCTTCTGTTGAACGCAGTACAGCTCTCATAACTGAATAATCTGAAAGGTATTTAAAATCATTTCTATCTTTTTCTTCTTTAGAGATATTATAGTTATTCTTTATCAGAATTAAGAGCATATTTTCAAAATGTCTGTATTTGTAAAAGTAATCTCTTATTTCTTCCTTATCTTCTTTATTTCTTATTTTTATTATCGTTGTTCTCTTATCACTCATTTTTACTCAGTCTCTCTATTATCTTTTTGTTTATATGACTTCTTCTCCCATTTATTTTACAGGAAAATACATGAATTATATTTAATATATCTTCTACAAGTTCTTCTTCCTGAGTTTTTTCTTCATCTTTATTGATTATTTCCAATTTAGTATTATGTATTTTACAAAACTCTTCTATTAACTCATAGCCAAATCTTATCAGTCTGTCTTTATGTAATATATAAATTGTGTCAGTCTGATTTGTTCCTATCAGTTTTATAAGTTCATTAAGACCGGATTTATTATAGTTTATTCCACTTCCTGTATCTGATATGATTTTAAATGGCTTTCCCTGTTTTGCAAGATATAATTCCAATAAGGCTATCTGTCTTTCTAAATCCTCTTTCTGGTGTTTTCTCCATACTCTCCCATACCCTATATTTATTCTTTCTGACCGTTTTTGTCGTTGAAATATTTCATTTAGCTGGTCTTCACTGTACATTCTGTGATGGCCTTTTGTCTTATAAGCAGGGATTAATATGCCTTTTTTTTCCCAGTCTCTTAAAGTCTGAACACTTTTACCTATCTTTTTCGCAAATTCTCCAACCGAGTACATCATAAGATAATTTTACTACATAATCAACTGAATTTCAAGTGTTATTTGTAGTTTTTTGCAGTTTCTCTATACCAGTTCTTTGACCTTTTTAGTTCCCAAAAAAATTAGTAATTTTAGCCCATAAAAAAGGATGTTAATTGAAGGAAAGTTACAGAGCAGACTCAGGAGCAGATGTCTTCTATTCAGCTAATAATTTCTTAAGTTCGTTGTTTTTTGTCTGTTTGCTACTACGACTCCCTCATGCAAAATAAATTTTGTAGACATATAGGTATACTATATGGTATACTTAAAATAAAGGAGGTTTTTTGAATGCCAACAACAAGAATTACAGAAAAAACCAGAAATATCCTCAGAGTTCTTTCCAATGAAACCGGCAATAGTATGCAGGTCATTATTGAACAAGCTATTGAACGGTACAGGAGACACGTTTTTCTGGAGCAAAGTAATCAGGCTTTTGCTGCATTAAAAGCAAATACGGAAGCATGGAAAGAAGAACAGGAAAAAAGAGTTTTATGGGATAATGCTTTAAATGACGGACAGGAGGATAATTAATAGATGCAGAAGCCATCAAGAGGAGATGTATGGTTTGTAGAGCTTGACCCTACTATGGGACGGGAACAGGCTGGAAGAAGACCGGCTCTTATTGTTTCAGTAGATCAATTTAATTACGGGCCTGCAGATCTGGTTATTCTAATCCCCATTACCTCTAGAGACAAGAAAATTCCATTTCATGTAAAGATAAATCCTCCAGAAGGAGGTTTGAGAGAAATCAGTTTTATCAAATGTGAAGATATCCGTCCTGTATCCAAAGAAAGGCTCATAAAATTTTCAGGAAGAATTTCAAACAACATATTTTTATTGATAGAAGACAGGTTAAGGATTTTGCTAAATTTATAGAATTTAAAATAATTTCCTATATTTCCAGTCAATAATTAACATAAAATCGTTGAAAACACTGGATTTTAGGAAATTTATCTTCAGACAAAATCTGTGTAAAAAAATCAGATGTCAGTACCGGGATTTACTTCTGTATTTTCAAATAAAAGGTTCATATATGGTGTCAGGTCTGAACTGATGACTTTTGCCAGATCCTCTGACAGGTTTTCCGGCGGACGGGACAGGATAGTTTCTATATGATTCGTCAGCACATCATCGGAATCCGTTACCCGAATTCGTTTATATTGAGGGAATGTAGTTCCTTTACCCTGCTCGGGAGTTCTTACGAATATGGACGGAATATCTGCATGGGCACATTCATAGGCAGTCGTGGAGCTTTCCGTGAGAACGATATTTGATATGGCACAGGCCTTTTCCATTGTATATTTCGGCATTTCATGAATGACGACGTTAGGACAGTCTTCTATCTGTTTTTGTACAATATCGCATTTTTCTTTTATAGATATATCTGTCTCTGTGCCGAAGAGATTTTTTAAGCCCACTTTTTGAAGATCTCTCGGATGTGGAACAAAGAGAAAATGGATTTTTTTATCTTTATGGGCTTTTGCCAGTTTATTCAGAGCTTTACCTGTGATTTCAAGAACTTTTGCATTTGTTTTTATGGGCTGGCTGGAAAAGGAAAATACGAGATCGTCTTTCCCTATGGAAAGTTCATTTTTTATTGCATCCATTCTGGAACGGTTTAGTTCCGTAAGGAGGCGGAAGGATTCAAATCCGGGGTTGCCGCCGAGATTTACCTTTCCCATATCTACATGAATGTCACTTTTTTCTTCTACGGTGTGGATGCTGGCTTCAAGATGTTTTTTTATGGTTTCGTCCGGCACTACTATTTTATCTGCCATAGCTATAGTTTTATAGAAAGTATGACGGTATTTGAAATCAGTGGAGGGAATTCCGAGGTCTACAAATGCAACGGTAGGAATTCCTTCATGTTTTGCCTTCGAAAAAGCAAACTGACAGTATGCATGATGGGGAGTTCCTATCATTTTTACTACCCTGGAAGAATCTATATCTTTTTTAAATATCTGTTCTGTCCTGGGTAAATAAAACATGTTGGTGCCGTCTATAAAATCTTCCTTATCCAGAATACCCTGGGAAGTCAGAATTTCTTTACTGTTTTCCCTGAAATGGATAACTTTGACCTTATAACCTTTATTCTTGACTGCAACAATAAGAGGTTTTGCGAGATTGGTTTCCCCCGAAGAATTGAGTAAAAAGAGAAAAGTATCCGGCTTTTTTTCACTCTGTCCCGGTGTTAACTCCGTATCTGCTGCTCCGGCAGAATGACAGGCTCTGAGAGTTTCCTGCGAAACCTCTCCTTCTCCTGTGCCGATCAATGCCGGATTTATACAGGTTTCCATGATGGCTTCTTCGAGATCCTTTACCTGTAAAGAATTTACATGACAAAGCCCTCCGGAGAAGTGTTTATCAGCAAAAGGTATATTCTCCCGGTTATGTGACCCGGTAATGACTTTATCTACCGGTAAACCTTTATTTTCTATTTTTCTCTCTGTTCCGGCAGAGATTCTGTCTGATTTATTGTTTGAAGCGGAATTTATTAACACTGTATCTTCCTTTTTTATAAGCTCTTTTACTATTATAGCAAAAAAAATAGAATAAACAATATTCAACACAGAAAAAATCGATTTCTGTCTGTATCTTTTTGATAAAATATAAAAGGGCTGAACTGTCCTGAGCTCAGCCCTGTGTGATAAAGAATATCAGCTATTATCAAAAGATTCTTTTAAGATAATCATCCTGAGAAGTTCTGACACTGCCATAAATAATGCCGCAATATACGTCATGGCAGCAGCATCGAGAACTTTTCTGGCTCCGTCCATTTCCGTTACGGTCATAAATCGTCCCTTCTCTAAAATCGCAAGGGCTCTTCTGCTTGCGTTGAACTCAACAGGGAGTGTTATGAGATAAAACAGAACTGCAGCCAGGAACAGGTATATCCCTGTGTTTACCATGAAGGCAGAACTGAACAGAAAACCTGCAAAGAACAGAGGAAATGCCGCATAGGTTCCCAGGTTTGCAACAGGCACGAGAGATGAGCGCACCGAAAGAGGAATGTATCCTTCTTTATGCTGAATGGCATGTCCCACTTCATGTGCCGCCACTCCCAGGGAAGCAATCGAATTACCTCTGTAAACTTCCGGAGAAAGTCTCAATACTTTCTTCTGAGGATCGTAATGATCGCCCAGCCGTTTATCTGTCATTTCAACAGGAATACAGGAGATACCGCTTCTCCAGAGCAGTTCTCTTGCCACATCGGCTCCTGTTATACCTGACATGGTTCTTCTTTTTGAATATTCGTTGAATACTGAATTTACCTTTAAGGAAGCATATATTGAAAAGAGTAAAGCCGGTATCAGTATGATAAATGTCCAGTCTCCGAATATAAACATAGTGCTCACCTCCTCAGATATAAAGGCCGGCATATTACCGGCCTTTTCTGATTAATTTATTGTTATGACTTTTCTTGTAACTTCATATGGTATCCTTACCATTAAGACACCTCTTGCCGGATTTCTATTTTCTTTGGTTTTACCTTTTCTTCCTTCGGAATGGTTATTTCCACTATGCCGTTTTTATAACCGGCTTTTATTTCATCGGCCTTTATCTCGTGATTGATAGTAAATGATCTGGAAAAGGAACCGTAAGACATTTCCCTTCTCAGGTATTTCTCACCTTTTTCTTCTTTTTCTGCCTTTTTTTCTCCTTTTATGGTAAGGCAGTTACCGTCAATAGATATATCTATATCCTTCTGATTCATACCGGGAATTTCTGCTTTTATCAGGAATTCCTTTTCATTTTCGATTATGTCTGCTGCCGGCACTGAGAGACATGTTTCTCCGTTCCATAAGTCTGTCATGAAATCTGAAAACATTTTGTTTTCAGGTTTGCACATATTATTTATTTTATAGGGGTTGCACATTGCTAACATTTAAATCACCTCATTTATATTATAAATTTTATTTCTATATTTATATTATAAAAGTTTAGTCTAATAATGTCAAGTATGTGGGCATTAAATTTTTCTAATGATAGTGTACCAGTTTATTCATGTTATATTTTTCAATAAAAAGAACTGTCACTGGAAGATAAAAACTTCCAGTGACAGTTCTTTTTTTTCTGCTGCTGGCCTGAGCATAAGCATTTAATAAAGGTTTTCTTCCGTCACGGGTGACACTTTACGAGTCACATGAGCATATCGGTAATTAAATTTCTACTTTATCATTTTTACATTCTTTGCCGGTATCACTTTGAGAAGATTTTTTTGAATCATTTATGTAAAAACCGCTTCCCCTGAAAATTATTCCTGCAGGTGAAATGATCTTATGAGTTCTGTTGCTTTTGCATAAAGTGCATGATGTGTTATCCGGTTTATTGGCCATAGTAAATATTTCAAATTTTCCTTTACAGTCATTGCATCTGTATTCAAAGAAAGGCATAGTAATCTCCTCCTTTAATTTGTTAAATATAATACTATCAATATTATAATACTTATTTAGTCCTATATTGTCAAGATATAATCTGTATATTTTTTATTTTACGACCGGTAAAAAAATCAGGCAATAGAATTTTTTTCTATTGCCTGAAGTTATTTAGATTCTTAACTTTGTATCAGGAAACTCCTGAAGGAAATCACTTTCAGCCGCCGGAATTGCATGGTGGTTTCTCTGCCGGTTTCTGACTGCATGACGGCGGAATGATTACACTGTCGATAACATGTATTACACCGTTATTTGCTTTAATATCCGTCTTTACAACCTTTGCGTTATCCACCATTACGACTTTATCTTTTACTTTTACCGTTATCTCTTCGCCCTGAACCGATTTGGCTCTGTCAAGTTTTACCACATCTTTTGCCAGAACCTCTCCTGAAACTACATGATATGTGAGGATAGTCTTTAATTTATCTTTGTTTTCTGGTTTAAGAAGCTCCTCTAAAGTACCTTTCGGTAATTTTGCAAAAGCTTCATCGGTAGGAGCAAATACAGTAAAGGGCCCTTTACCTTTCAGTGTGTCCACAAGATCTGCCGCTTCCAGGGCTTTTACAAGAGTCTTAAAGGAACCTGCATCTTTTGCAGTATCTACTATATCTTTCTTTTCAGATGCTCCGTAGATATAGGAATATGTAGTGAGTGATATAAGCGATAATGCTACTAAAATTATCAGAAATTTATATTTGTTTGCGAATTAAATTACCTCCTTTGAATTTTTTATTTGTCGAAAAATTATAATCTCATTATATATTTTATTTTTTTAAAAGTCAATAGTTTTTACTATAATTTTTGTAATAAAGTTTATTCTTTAAGTCAAGAATTTTTTCGTTGTTTTTTCTTGATTAATGTTAAAACATATGTTATGTTTAGATATAATTTACAGAAAACAGAACAGGTAATATAATTATGAATGCTTCAACCACTCTGACACAGAAAGAGTTATTTGATTTTCTTTTAAACATAGCCCCTGTGAGGCCTGTATTTATCTGGGGCCCTCCCGGCACGGGGAAATCCTCTATTGTCCAGCAATTTGCCTCCGGTGTTGGCCTTCCATGTGTATCACTTCTGGGCAGTCAGCTTGCTCCCGAAGATATTATAGGTGTTCCACAGATAACAGACGGAATAAGCAGATTCTGTCCTCCCGGCATGATTGCAAGAAAAGAACCGTACTGTCTGTTTCTGGATGAATTGAATGCCTGTTCCCATGAGGTACAGAAATCCTTTTACAGTCTCATTCAGGAAAAAAGGGTGGGAGATTATGTTCTTCCTGCCGGTTCCATCGTAGTCGGAGCAGGAAACAGAACACAGGATACTGCCATAGTAAAACCCATGTCTTCTGCTCTTATTAACCGTATGATCCATGTTCACCTGAAGGTATCGCACAGGGACTGGCTGGAATGGGCCTATGAAAACGGCATACATCATTATGTGCTGGATTATATAAAAACAAGGCCCGATCATCTCTGGACTCAACCTCCGAAACATGAAGAACCTTTTTCCACTCCCAGGTCATGGCACATGATAAGTGACGGATTGAAAGAATACGGCGATAATATAAGAGATGAAGATCTGGGAATACTTTCTTTCGGATGTCTCTCTCCCCATCATGCGGTGCAGTTTAAAGCTTTTATAAAACAGATAAGAAGCAGATACAGGCTTAATGCGATTCTTTCCGGAGAAATGATGTGGCCTTCCAGACCTGATGAGAGAGATATTTTATATTTTCTTGCCCAGTCTTTTCGGGCACAGGTTATAAAAGAACTGCCGGCAGAAAAAACTTCCCTGTCAGAAAGTCATAAAACCCTTGCCCACAGGGCGAAGAGTCTCATAAAAGATCTTTCTTCCATAAGCCTTGAAATAGCCCAGATGGTTGTGTCTGACCAGGGAGATAGAGAGAAACTTCCTGCCTGGTTTATGGTAGATATTGTCCGTGATCTGCCCAGGCTTGTGGAGAAGCGTCATGAGACGTAAGAAAAAACAGATTGTTGATAAAGGTACGGAAAATTTTCTTAAAGGCTCCGGTCTTATTGCAGGCCATCCCATGTTTTCTCCTCTTTATTCCCATGCTTCTATAATAAGACATGAAAAACAGATTCATGCAGAAAAAGGATGGGCTTTTGTAAGTAATAACGGCTATATTTATGTAAATCCCGCCAAAACTGCATCTCCTGAAGAATGGACTTATATTCTGGCCCATTGTTTGCTCCATCTCGCCTTCGGTCATTTTCAGGAAAAAGAAAAACCCTTTGAATGGAATATTGCCTGTGACTGTTTTATTGCAAAGTTCCTGTCAGATTTAAAGTTCGGTAAAGCTCCGGAAGAGATGAGATACAGAATGGATTTTCCCGGAAGGAGTGAAGAAAAGCTCTATGAAATTTTTTCTTTTAAGGGTATAGAGGAACATCTGCAGATTTTTGGTACAGCAGGAGAAGGCGTGAGGGATATGATTTTTGAAGAACCATTAAATCGCTGGGGCGGCCCTGTTGACTGGCAGGGTTCTTTTGCCGAAGGCCTGTCTATGGCAGTAGAAAGCGCGGTAAATGTAGCGGCAGGCCTTGAGCCATATCTGGGGTCGGGGAAAAAAGAATATACTGCGGCAAAAAGGGCAAGGGAATGGTTTATAAATTCCTACCCCCTTCTGGGAGCCCTTGCATCTTCCTTTGAAATAATAGAAGATCCCCTGTTATGTCACAGAATGGAAATTTCTGTGGGAGCAGTAGATGAAGAAGTAAAAGAAATATATATGAACAGATCTGCCGGACTTTCCGAAGAGGAATGTCGTTTTGTTATGGCTCATGAACTATTACATGTAGGATTGAGGCATACTTCCAGAAGGCAGGGAAGAGACCCATATTTATGGAATGTGGCATGTGATTATGTTATAAATTCGTGGCTTGTAGAAATGGGCCTCGGCAATATACCGAAAGTGGGAGCCCTTTATGACCCGGAGTTAAAGGGTATCTCCGCAGAATCCCTTTATGACAGAATAGTAACAGATATGAGACGGTACAGAAAACTTGCCACACTGCGCGGTGTGGGACTCTGTGATATTCTGGAAAGAGGTTCTTCTCCTGCAGGCCGGGAAGTAACAGATCTTGATGAATTTTACCGTCAGTGTCTGAGCCAGGGTCTTACATATCATGAACAGTGTGGAAGAGGCTATCTTCCCGGAGGACTCATAGAAGATATAAAAGCTCTGTCCTATCCTGCCATACCGTGGGATGTAGAGCTTGCAAGATGGTTTGATAATTATTTTGCTCCTTTAGAACACCGTCGTTCTTATGCAAGACAGAGCAGAAGGCAATCTTCCACCCCCGATATACCCAGGCCCAGATGGGTTCATTTTGAAGACTCTGATGAAGGGAGAACCTTCGGAGTAATACTCGATACATCAGGTTCTATGGACAGAAACCTTCTCGGTAAAGCCCTGGGAGCCATTGCGAGTTACAGTATATCAAGAGATGTTCCTTTAGTAAGAGTTCTCTTCTGTGATACCGTAGTCTATGATCAGGGTTATATGAGTCCTGAAGTAATAGCAGACAGGGTAAAGGTAAAGGGAAGGGGCGGCACAATACTTCAGCCTGCCGTTGATCTCCTGGAAAAAGCAGAGGATTTCCCGAAAAAAGGCCCTTTTTTGATTATTACAGACGGCGAATGTGATGTTTTAAGAATTCATAGAGAACATGCCATACTTATACCACAGGGAAGACCTCTTCCATTTGTTCCTAAAGGGCAGGTTTTCAGGATAAAATGAATAGTATGAATCAACATTATATGCTAAAATTAAGCATGAAATAAAACCAACCGGATAATCAGATAAATTGATAAAATAAGAAAGGAGACCTGTGTTAAAAATGAACCACGAAACATTACTTGCCGAATATAAGAAAGCCCTGGCCACTCAGAACTGGGATGTGGTGGCTCCTCTGATTCATGAGAAAGCCTGTTTTATTTTTACCGAAGGCACATATTTCGGGAAGAGTGCTATTGAAACTGCAGTAAGAGCCACCTTTAACCTCATCAAAAACGAAAACTATTCTATCACAAATTCTGCTTGGGTACATGTAAGCGATACATGCGCCATCTGCACATATGATTTCGAATGGTCCGGCCTTATTTCCGGGAAAGAGGCTTCAGGCAGGGGACGTGGGACTACTGCCGTTATATTTGACCATGGCAGATGGCAGATTATTCTTGAACATCTTGGCCCTCCGGCTTACCGGCCATCCAGTTAATTTATATAAGAATCGTAACGCGTCACGAGAGCATATACTTGACTCAGTAATAAGGGAGGTTTAATTATGAATGTTCCATATCGTCTTTATCTGTTTATTTTAATCCTTCTTTTATCTTCTTCCTGTCTTACTGATTATTGCAAACAGGGAGAGTCATTGATGGCAGGACAAAAATATGACGAAGCCCTTATCTGTTTTGATAAGGTTCTTTCTTCCGAACCAGATAATATAAAAGCCCTGAACGGTAAAGGACAGTGCCTTGTTAATCTGGAAAAATACGATCAGGCTATTGAATGTTTCAATAAAGCTCTTGAAATTGATCCTGAAAATGTCTCTGCTCTCGCCGGGAAAGGGCCTATTTTTTTAGAGAGGAAAGATTATAAAGGAGCTTTAAGCTGTTATGATAGACTGATTGCAATAAAAAGGGATTCTTCGGAATTTTATTTTTATAAAGCGAAAGCTTTAACCGGTTCTGGGAATTACAGGGAAACCCTGAAATGTTATGATAAAGCTCTGGAATTAGATCCTTCTTATGAAGAAGCCAGCCGTGACAGAGAAAAATTTATTAAAGATTATCATATCAGCCGGAACATACTGGAGTCAATTGCAATGGTAAAAAAAGGTTATGCCCGTCTGAGGAGTTATGTTTATTCTTCAGATAAGAGAGAAGAGGCAATGAAATGTTTTGACTGTGCCCTCGAGCTTGACCCTGAAAATACGGACGCATGGGTCGGTAAGGCAGACACTCTGACTGATTTTCTGGGTTATACAAGTCTTGAATATGGCCTGTCAGATAGCGAAGATTGTGAGAAAGCCCTTGAATGTTATGATATGGCTCTGAAGATTCAGCCTTCAAATGATTCTTTTTATGGAGAAAAATTATCTATATTGAAATTACTGGTAGGAAAGGGTGATGAAAGGAGACGTAATTATTATAACGAAGAGATTCTGAAGATCTGCAGTAAACGTTTAAAGATTGATCCTTATAACTGGAGAGCTTATGAAGAGAGAATATATGCTTTTTCTTCCCTGGGACTCCATGAAGAAGCCCGTAAGTCTTTTGATGAGTTTCTGACATGTTGCCCTCCTGATGAATACAGTGAAAGGGCAGAATGTTGTTTTTTTATGGGATTTTATAAGGAAGCTCTGGAATATCAGGATAAGGTTTTAAACCGCTACCCTGATTATTATTCTGACAGGGTATCTTCAGTCTGTAGAGAGATTGTAATGAGAGAAATCGAGTTTAAAGGTGATATTTTATATAAAGATAAAAAATATTCAGAAGCGATTTTATGTTACGAAGAAGCCTATAAGATATGGGATTTTCTTGGTTCTCACGATTTTGATATTATCAATTCTCCCGATGGTGATCCGGGACTCAGAAAACTCACTGTTATGGAAAAAGAACTCTCTGACATGGTCAGCCTTCCGGCAAAAGAGAAAAGCCCTCACGAATGGGTTCAGATTGGACATGGTCTGGAACATTTAAGTAAAAGTTTTTATTCTATGGCATATTTGTCTGAAAAAGCCAGAAAATGTTTTGAGAAAGCCAGAGAACTTGATCCGAATATGGATATAAATTAGGAGAATTTACCTGTCATAAAAAACACTATCCTTCTTGTTTTATACCGGTGTTTATTTTATAATATAATAAATTTTTCTGTATTTTTATTAATGACCGTTTAAGGGAGGAAGGAATATGTTTATTATTGCCAATGCAGGTACCTTTATCGCTGCTTTCCCTCATTATATACTGTTACCTCTTCTTGTTATAATCTATCTTGTCTTATTT
>DAIOEN010000224.1:0-11451 GCA_036746235.1 Vulcanimicrobiota bacterium
TCAGTATAATTTTTACAAAAAAATTGGGGCAAGCAAATGTGACAAGGTCAAGTTAGAAAAGAAGATTAAAGAAAGAGAAGATGAAATAGTAATAAGGAAAAAAATGGAAGAAGAAATAAAACTATTAAACGAAGAACTCGAACAGAGAGTTACACAGAGAACATCAGAGTTAGAAGGGGTCAACAAAGAACTTAAAGCTTTTGCATATTCCATTTCCCATGATTTAAGATCTCCCCTCAGAAGTATCGACGGATTCAGTCTTATACTTCTGGAAGATTATGAAAACAAACTGGATGATGAAGGGAAAGATTATTTACACCGTATACGTTCAAACAGCCAGAAAATGGCCACCCTTATCGACCATATTTTAAAATTATCCCAGGTAGTACATATGGAGATTTCTTTAAAGAAAATAAACCTGAGCGACATGGCAAAAAATATTCTGGATGATTTAAAGCATAACGATCGGGAAAGAAATGTGGATATTATTATACAAGAAGGGATAATTGTACATTCAGATGAAATACTCATGTCCAGAGTAATGGAAAATTTATTAAACAATGCCTGGAAATACACATCAAAACATTCCACTGCCACAATAGAATTCGGAATGATTTACCATGAAGGCAGGCCTGCCTATTTTGTCCGTGATAACGGAGCAGGATTTGATATGAGCTACAGCAATAAACTCTTTGGTATATTTCAACGTTTACATGGAACAGATGAATTTACCGGCATAGGCGTCGGCCTGGCAACCGTCCAGCGCATCATCCACCGATTCGGCGGACAGATCTGGGCAGAAGGAGAAATTGAAAAAGGGGCTACATTTTATTTTACTCTTTCATGAATGTGAGCACAGGAGTGGGCGTGACGCGTGACGGGAGGGAAAATGTTTGTTACATGCTTATGAGCAGGGTAGTAATCAATTATCGGCATATTTACCATTATCGTAACTAAGACCACCAACCTTTTATTAATTATATAATAAAACTTGACAACAATAGACTCATATTATATAATACAAATAGAATAAATTTATAAATGGAGGCGAAGGTTATGAATTTAGAGAAATTTACCGAAAAATCAAGAGAAGCTCTTGTGACGGCACAGGAACTTGCACAGATGTATAATCATAATCAGATAGAAAAAGAACATTTACTTCTGGCGCTCCTCCATCAGACAGATGGTCTTGCAGGTCAGGTATTTGAAAAAATGAATATAAATCCCAGAGAAGTAATCTCTGATCTTGAGCAACATATGCAGGAACTGCCAAAGGTATATAAGAACGGCACCGATGCCGGAGTTTATATAAGCAGAGATCTTCAGAAAGTTTTAGATGGATCAATAAAAGAAGCTGAAAGACTAAAAGATTCCTATGCAGGCATAGACTGCCTCCTCGTTTCCCTGGTGGGAGACACATCAGGCGCAGCAGGAAGAATCCTGAAAAGACATGGAGCTACAGGGGACAAATTACTCATGGCTTTAAAAGATATAAGAGGGGGCAAGAAAGTGGATAACCCGTCAGGAGACGGAAATTTCCAGATGCTCCAGAGGTTCAGCAGGAATCTAACTAAGCTGGCTTTAGATAAAAAACTTGATCCGGTTATTGGCAGAGATTATGAAATAAGAAGAGTAATACAGGTACTGAGCAGGAGAACAAAAAACAACCCCATGCTTATAGGTGAGCCGGGAGTAGGGAAAACTGCCATAGTAGAAGGCCTTGCCCAGAGAATTGCAAAAGGTGATGTACCGGAGGGGCTTAAAAACAAACAGCTTTTTGCTCTTGACATGGGAGCCCTGGTGGCAGGTTCAAAGTACAGAGGTGAATTCGAAGAGAGAATAAAAGGGGTAATGAGGGAAATAACGGAAGCTAACGGAAAAATCATAGTATTTATAGATGAATTTCATACGGTAGTCGGAGCAGGTGCCGCAGAAGGTGCAATAGGTGCAGCGAATTTACTGAAACCTGCCCTTGCCAGAGGAGAGCTTCGCTGTGTGGGCGCTACCACACTCGATGAATACAGAAAACATGTGGAAAAAGATGCCGCCCTGGAAAGAAGATTTCAGCCTGTTCTTGTAGCAGAACCATCGGTTGAAAATACTGTGAGTATTTTGAGAGGATTAAAAGAGACCTATGAAGTTCACCACGGGGTAAGAATCCAGGATAACGCCATTGTAGCGGCTGCAACTCTTTCCAATCGCTACATAAGCGACAGGTTTCTTCCGGATAAGGCCATAGATCTCGTAGATGAAGCGGCAGCGCAGTTAAGAGTAGAAATAGACAGCAAACCGGGCGAACTGGACAGCAAAGAAAGAAGGATAGTTCAGCTTGAAATAGACAGAATTTCCCTGAAGAAGGAACATGACCCCGCATCTATGGAAAGACTGGAAAAACTGGAAAAAGAGCTTTCCGAGTTAAAAGACAGTATAAAGCAGATGAGAGCCCAGTGGGATAATGAGAAGAAAACCATTGACAATATAAGGAATTTAAAGAAAGCCCTGGAGGTGGCGAAAAAGAAGCTGGAAAAAGCAGAAGAAGAAAACGATCTGAACAGAGCGGCAGAATTAAAATACGGGCAGATGATAAAAATAGAACAGCAGATAAACGAGGAACAGGGGAAACTACTTCAGATTCAGCAGAACCGCCAGATGTTAAGTGAAGAAGTAACGGAAGATACCATTGCAAAGATTGTCAGTAAATGGACCGGTATCCCCGTAAGCAAACTCCTTGAAGGGGAAAAAGAGAAACTGTTGAAAATGGAGGAAAATCTCCATAAAAGGGTTGTAGGACAGGATGAAGCTCTCGTAGCAGTATCTGATGCAGTAAGACGGGCAAGAGCAGGTCTCAAAAACCCTGAAAGGCCGATAGGCTCGTTCATCTTCATGGGTCCTACAGGCGTGGGGAAAACAGAACTTGCAAAAGCACTGGCAGAATTTCTCTTCGACAATCAGGAATCCATAGTGCGTATAGATATGAGTGAATATATGGAAAAACATTCCGTGTCCCGTCTTATAGGGGCACCTCCCGGGTACATTGGTTATGATGAAGGAGGACAGCTTACGGAAGCAGTAAGACGCAAGCCCTACAGCGTAGTTTTACTGGACGAAATAGAAAAAGCTCACAGAGAGGTTTTTAATGTGCTTCTTCAAATACTGGATGATGGCAGGTTAACGGATAACAAAGGAAAAACTGTAGATTTCAAAAATACCGTTCTTATTATGACTTCCAACATTGGCAGTCAGTATCTTCAGGAAGCGGGAGAAAGTGAAAAAGATTTTGAAGATAAAAAAGAAAAAGCCCTTGAAATGTTAAAAGTTCACTTCCCGCCGGAATTTTTAAACCGTATTGATGAAACGATAGTATTCCATCGTCTGGGGATGGATCAGATAAAAGAGATTGTCACGCTTATGATAAATGAATTGAAAGAGAGACTTTACGAGAAGAGAATAGACCTTGTTCTGTCCGATAAAGCCAGAGAATTCATTGCAGAGGAAGGGTTTGATCCGAATTACGGAGCAAGACCTCTCAGAAGAACAATTCAGAGATATGTAGAAAATCCTCTTGCAAAAAAGATCCTGAACGGAGAAATTATAGAGGGAGACGAAGTTTTTCTCGATTATCTCCGGGGAGAACTGGTATTTAATAAAATGAATCAGGAAAAAGTAGCCTGACAACCTGCCATCCTATAAAAAAACAAATAATCCCGGTATTGGCACTACCGGGATTATTTCATAAATCATACACTGACTAAAAATTAATTAAACTGGGAAATCCATAGTTATATTCTTTATAATCTATGTCACCCGTTGCTTTATCAATATAAACTTTCTGTGTTTTACCGCCGGATTTTTCAATATAAAGCTCTTTCTCTTTTCCCATAAGGGTTTTTATTGTCTTTTGTTCATATGTAAACTCACCGCTGATAAAACATCCTACAAGGCCTCTCCATCCCGGGAGGCCAGACATACTTTTATACTGACTGGCTTCAAACTTTTCCACTTCTCCCGAATCAGGATTATATTCCAATGAACCGGTAGTTTTTATGTGCAGGCCACTGCTATAGTCTTCTTCATGTTCTTTAACTATAACACTGCCATTAGATTTATTATTAAAGTCTATACCACTTATATCATCAAAATCTTTTAACTCAAAGACAACTTCTTCAACATTTTCCTTAACCTGCATAGCTTTTTGATAAGCTTCTGCTTTCCTGGTTGAATTAAACATACCTATTTCATCGGGTCTTATATGCATATCTAAACCCTCCTAATTATACATAAAAACACATCCAATTAAATTATAATTATTCCAGAAAACAATAATAAAGTATTCATTTCTCGTTAACTTTTTATAGAAAAAAGTATTATATTATTTGTGAGTCAAACAGTATGAAGAGTCAAAAATTTCCTCTAAAGTCTTCTCCACATATCTGCTTCCAAAGCCTCTTTCTGAGTAAAAGGATTAGGATATGGGAGGCTTGGTCCGTTCAGTCTTCTCTCCATCTCTGCTTCTTCAGATTTCATGGCTATGTCAATATAGGAATTTAGTGCTGCAAAAGCTACATCCACCTTTTCAGCATCGTGTTGTGATTTAAGCTCTTTCATTTGTTTTTCAAGGTTCTTGATTTTTTCCTCTTGTTCTTGTATTTTCGCATTATAATCAACCACTTTATCTTGTATCTGATTAGAACTATTCCCTGCATCGCTTTTTATTCTTTTATTTTCACCTGCGTAATTTTGTCCTCCACTATTAATTATCATAAATAAACTCCTCCTTTTAATATTTATTCAACATAACCTGTTAAAAATTAATTCTTTCCACTATAGAATATCTTTTAATTAATTATAATTATTATGGAAAAAAAAACAATAAGAAATTGTTAATTTTTTATTAACTTTTCATAGAAAATTTGCCTCCGAGAGCCAGGGAAAAAATGTAAATTCCTTTTCAGTATTTTTATCTGTGTAACAATTATATTTCAGGTAATAATGTTGTAGTATAACGCCTTTTACGTATCTGTTCTTCCCTGGCAAGAAGAGACATTATGACAGTAATTACACAAATACCCCCTCCCACAAGATAGGCATAGTGAAATCCTGTGGATATCACTTCAGCAGGAAGATTTCCGTAATTTACCTTTCCTCCCTGGCCGGAAACATGACCTGCAGCAGTGAAAATCATTTCAAAAATACATACTCCCCCTGCGATGCCGAGTCTTGTTACCATTCTGAACACACCTGACACAATGCCCTGTTTACCGTCGGGAGCCATACCTACTACTACAGTATTATTGGAGGTAAGGAAACTGGCATATGATACGGCAAGAAAGACAAAATATATTATAACAGGTATGAGTCCCGGCACTGTGAGGAAAAAAGAAAACATAAAAGCAGAAAAAGCGGCGAGAGCCATAGAAGCAGTGCAGACAATCCTGGGGTTTATCCTGTCGGAAACCTTCCCTGCCGCAGGCCCTACAAGCATATAAACGATGGAGTATATGAGAAATACCAGGCCTGCCTGTTCCGATTTCAATCCTTTGACCAGCTGCAGATAAAAAGGTATGAGGAAATTATTGCCTGCAAGATATATGTAGGCAAGTAAAGTGGCAATATTTCCGTAAGTAAAGGCTTTATTTTTAAAAAGGCTTAAATCCATAAGAGGACAGGCTGCCCTGTTTTCCCAGAAGATAAATATGGTGAGAGAAATAGCAGATATGGCAAAACATGCAATAATCAAAAAGGAAGTCCATCCATATTCCTGTCCGCCGTTCAGGCCGTAAATAAAAGAAAGAGAGCAGATAAAACTCAGAAATGCACCTTTCAGGTCAAAGGTGCCCGCCTCTTTTTCCTGTCCTGCCATATGGTCATCAGGCATAATTCTTCTGCAGCAAATTATTGCCATAATACCGGCAGGAACATTTATAAGAAATATCCAGTGCCATGAAAGGTAACCTGTTATTATACCTCCGAGAGGAGTGCCTACCATAATGCCCATGGCAGCAGCGGTGGCAAGTGTTCCGAAAGCCGCCCCCCTTACCTTTTCCGGCATAAATTTCGGTACCATTGCAGGAGTCATAGCATAGAGCACCGATGCTCCTATACCCTGAATGGCACGGCCTATAATAAGCCAGTAAAGATGAGGAGCAAGTCCGCACATAAGAGAACTTACGGTAAAGAGGATAAGACCGAAAATAAAAACCCTCTTTAAACCAAGCCTGTCTCCCAGTTTGCCGGAAATCATCAAAAGACTTGCAACAACCAGATTATATGCCAGTGATACCCAGGAAACATCGGCAGGAGTGGCATGAAAATAACCGGCAATAACAGGAATAGATATATTTACGATATAGGTATCCAGATTAACCATAAAAGAGCCGAAGGCAATACTTAATAATATAAGTTTCTGCTTGTTTTTATCCGTAACAACAGTAGAATTATTCATCCTATCTTTCTCCATTCATAATATCTATGTATATTTAGTGTCATAAATAATTAACAACATCGTAATGCGTAATGCGTAAAGCGTGATGCGAAGAAGTAATAATCCATTACGCATTACGCATCACGAGTCACTTAAATTTTAATAAGGAATGAAAATTAAATAAATGTCTCAAATATATTAAATCGTGACGCGTAATGCGTGACGCGAGGAAAGAGACTATTAATAAATTTCTATTCCTAAGTACCGCTCTAAATAAATTGGTATCCAATATTAGTAGCTGTTGTCATCCCCGCGAAGGCGGGGATCCATAAGCCTTTTCTCTGGATTCCCGCTTTCGCGGGAATGACAGATTAGAAACTTTTTGGGCACTATTTTACCTGTCTCGGTACTAAGTTATAAAATACACTATACATATAACTGCATGTCAAGTATAATACAATTTATCATAACAATTAATAAAAATCAACTTATCAATACAGATCTGGAGGCATTTTTTTATGACGGAGAGAATTTTAATAGCAACACTGGCAGATGATCCTCATACACAGGGACTGTTTAATTTTACAAGGATTGCAAGGGAGGCAGGATTTGATGTACTATCTTTACCGCCGGGAATAACCGGTGAAAAAATACTGGAACATATTCAAACATATGATCCTGAATTTATCGGCTTCAGTTACAGATTAAGCCCGGACATAGGACTTGATCAGATGTCATATATTATTCATCGCATGGCCGAGCATAATCTGCTGGTAAAATCCAACGGAGAGAAGAGAAAAATTGCCTTTGCAGGACTACCGGCAACAGTTGATCTGGTAGCCGGTTCTTTAAGGGATTATTCTATAACAGGAATAAAACAGGCCCACGAACCTATTGATTCTGCAGGAACAGTCCTTGACTATCTCGGTGTTTATGATGAAAGAAGAGAAAAAATTCTGAAAAGTGCAAAAGCAAGGCTCACACCTCCGAGAATAAAAGAACTGGACAGTCTGTCAGAGATTGTTTCAGGAGATGTCTCTATAGAAGTGCCTCTAAATATTCCGTCAGAACAGGCGAAAAAATCTTATACGGCAAGGATAAGAGAAGTATGGCCACAGAGACCAATAATAAGAACCCATTACGGAGAGCCGGGAGAAACAATAGCACCTACAGTAACAGGTATAGAAAAAATAGCAGAAGCAGGAGTGGTAGATGAAATATCTCTCGGTTCATCAGACCTGTCTCAGAGATATTATAATGAGCCTGATAAATGGGCAGGAAAGAAAAATGACGGAGGCGTGCCTTACAAAAATTTTCATGATCTGGTTCTTCTGAGAGAAGCTGCCAGAAGAGGTAATTATCCTTCCGTAAAACCTTATGCCCATGTTACCTGCATGGAATCCTTTGTAGAAGAATGTATAAAAGCAGACCTGTTAACAGGTTCACACCAGGCTGTTCCACTTTTCTGGTTCAACAAACTGGACGGCAGAGGCCCTTCAGATGTATCGGAATCAATTAAAGAGCATATAAGAACGGTAAAAAAATTGACAGCTTATAATATTCCCGTGGAAATGAATGATCCAAATCACTGGAGTTCCAGATGGGCTTCAGATGCGGTTGTAGTTGCAGATTACGGTCTTATTGCATCAGTAATGATTGCATGCGGGGTTTCCGATATGGTATTACAGATGCAGTTCAATAAACCGAAAGAAACGAGTGATTACGGAGATATTGCTAAATTTCTGGCGGCAAAGGAACTTGTGCAGAAACTTATACCGTCAGATATGGCAGTAAATATATGGATAGAGGCAAGAACCGGCATAGAACACTTCAAGCCGGATCTGAATATAGCAAGAAAACAGCTTGCCAGATCAACTATACTTCAGATGTTGCTAAATCCCCATGCATTGCATCTGGTAAGTTACTGCGAAGCCCTTTACGCCGCAAAGTCTGAAGATATAATACAGAGTTCAGGCATTATAAGAAAAGCCGTAAAGGTTTATCATAAAAACAAAGAGGATTTACAGAAATATATCAATATACATGAAATACAGGAACGAAAAGAATATTTATTAAAAGAAAGTCTCTTTTTATTAGAGAAAATTGCCACATTAAATCCTTCGTACAGAGAAGGAAGTGTAAAAAATCTGTACAGATATTTATCAGATGGCGATACAATTTATGAAGCTCTAAAAAAAGGTTATATGTCAGCGCCAGGCATATTCACGGAACCATTCAGAGAAAATGCTCTTTTCACTCATACTGATATAATTCCGGGAGGAATGATTAATTCTATAGACCCACAGAGCCTTACTTCTATTACAGAAGAAAAAAGAATTCAGAAGCTGATGGGTAAACGAGATTGATAATCTACAATCATCTATAAAGTAACAGGAAGGTGTTAGACAAATGAAAGTTACAGTACTTGGAGCAGGTCATGGAGGTCAGGCTATAACGGCAGACCTCACACTGGGAGGGCATAAAGTCCGACTGGCTGCTGTGCCAGAACATGGCACCAATATAAAATTACTGAATGCCTTTGGAGGGATTTTTCTGGAAGGTGTTTCTGCAAACGGTGTAGAACCGGGCTTTGCAAAACCTGAAATGATTACAACAGATGTAGCAGCAGCCATAAAAGGAGCACAGGTAGTTTTAGTTGTTGTTCCCGCTTTTGCCCAGGAAGTATATATGAAACTTCTGATTGAACATGGAGAAAAAGGTCAGATTATTGTATTTAATCCGGGTAAATTCGGCACCCTTGCCTTTGCTAAATTACTGCACGATGCAGGAAAAAGAGAAGATTTTCTTATAGGAGAAACCAGTTCCCTTATATATGCAGCAAAAACAAAAGGCCTGGGGCATGTAAACATAAAGGCGGTAAAATCAGAACTTCCTTTTTCAGCTCTTCCTGCCAGCCTTACAGGTCAGGCACTCTGGACTTTGACCGATCTTTATCCTCAGTTCTCCCCTGCCTATAATGTTCTTCAGACCAGTGTAGATGCGCCGGGACTCATTATTCACCCTATTTCGACTCTCATGAATATGAGCCGCATCGAACAAATAGGGCCGTATCGTAACTCCCATTATGATATTACTCCTTCTGTTGCCCGTATTATGGATGCAGTCGATAAAGAACGTATGTCTATTGCCAGTATTCTGTGTTATGAAACCTATTCTTTTATTGAAACCATGCAGATAATGTATAAAGTAAAAGCAGAAAACGTCTATGATACTATGTATCAAATCAGTGCTCATAATGTACAGATGGCCCCTGAAAACCTGAAGCATCGCTATATTACCGAGGACATTCCCTATGGTCTTGTTACCCTGGCATCACTGGGGAAAATGCTCAACATACCGACGCCGGGTATAGAGGCAATCGTGAATATAGCCTCTATGGCAAATGGTGAAGACTACTGGAAGTCAGGTCGTACTATGGATAAAATGGGACTCTCTGATAAGTCTTTAACAGGGCTTATAGACTATGTGAATGGCCGTAAAAACAACTGATATAATTACTTACCTGACTATAAGCATATAATAAAGGTTTTCATCCTGTCACGCGTTACGCGTCACGAGAGTATATATGAAGGGAGATTTTTCGATGAAACGTTATTGTTTATACGCTTTTACAACAATTTTATTATCAGTCATATCATTCGCTTTATGTTCCGGACATGTAGAAGGAGCCACTCAGAGCAACTGGAATGACTCTATGTATTTGAAATATAATTACTCTACTTTTCAGGCTTATGGCCCTGCCAATCAGGCGATAGACTTTAAAAACATAGATTATGAACTTCTCTGTGCCTCCATATTTTATGCTACAAATAAAGAAAGGGTAAATGCTACAACCAGTTCTCCCGCTGCAGGGGGAGCTCCGCTCAATTTACAACCTTTCGAATATTCACAGTATCTGAAATATGCGGCACAGATGCATGCCTATGATATGGTAACAAATAATTTTTTTGATCATAACAATCCCTATGATTCTAAGAAGAAAACACCTTCTGACAGAATGGCACTCTGCTATGTAACTACCGGTAAGAGAGCGGAAAATATTGCAGATGTTTTCGGTATTGCCTATCAGTCAGGAAGCAGTTTTATACCACCGAACAGAGGCAGCAGTGTTTTTGTAGATGGGGTAACAAAAAAACCAATACCACCACATACATATAACTCTTTTTCACAGGCCCTTCTTTCTGACTGGATGCACTCTCCCGGTCATAGAGCAAATATATTGGACAAAAGTCTTCTTTATTTAGGCTGCGGTGCGTCTTTTTATAATGATAGTGGATGTTATGGCATACAAAAATTTAAATGTGTGCAGAATTTCGGAAGTATTGTTCCTCAGAACAGATATTAATGAGTCGTGAGCCGTGAGCCGTGAAAAGTGAAAATCTTCATCATTCTTATATAAATAATTTATGAATGGTTACGAAAATAGCTGTTCCTGTATTAAGTATAACGGACTGTTTTACCTTCTATTGTAACCTGGTCTATTATACCGACTATAATAGTTCTCACAGGTGCTTCATCTCTTTTCAGGATACTTCTGGCAGAACCGCCTTCGTCCAGTACAAGAACCGTGTCACCTGTTCCTGCATCTATTTTATCTGCCACTGCCATAAGAGGTTTACCTGATAATTTACCTGTTATTCCATGCATTTTCTGTACAAGACAGAGCTTCAATCCCTCCAGACCGGGGGATTTACAGGTAGACCAGAGAACTCCAACAACCTTTGCTACGAACATGCTTATTCCCTCTGCTTATGAACACCATCTATAATACCTGCTATAGTTGCATCTACAGGAGGAGCTATGGGAAAAGCCACAGCAGCATCCCTTGCTTCCACATAAAATACAAATTCATCATATCCTGCAGATACGGAATCTGCTGCTACAAGATAATCTCCCTCCGGGTTTCCTTCCCAGTCAGTCGGCTGAAGCAGGATAAGTTTAATACCTGTAAGGGATTCTACTTTTTTTGTTGCCACTACACGTCCTATAACTTTAGCAGGTAACATATT
>DAIOEN010000225.1:0-11449 GCA_036746235.1 Vulcanimicrobiota bacterium
TGATGCGTGATGCGTGATGCGTGATGCGTGATGCGTGATGCGTGATGCGTGATGCGTGATGCAGAGAAATATTTTTATATAGAAAATAGAGGGGCGATGAACTCGCCTCTCTATTTATTTATAGCGATTCGTGAATGGTTAATAGTGAATCCCACCTGTGACGCGCCATGGGTGCGTTATAAGAATCGTAACGCGTGACGGGAGGTTAGTGATGCGTTACGCGTTATAATCGTGACGTGTGACGCATAATGGGCAGTTTCACTTTTCACTTTTCCTCAATATAGCTTTCCCCAGGAACTGTGCCGTATCACACAATTCTCTTTCGATTCTAAGCAATCTGTTATATTTTGCCACTCTGTCTGTTCTGCATGCAGAACCTGTTTTTATCTGTCCTGTGTTACAGGCTACTACAAGATCTGCTATGGTTGTATCTTCCGTTTCACCTGAACGGTGGGATACTACTGCACTGTATCCTGCTCTCCTGGCAAGGTCGATTGTTTCAAGAGTTTCAGAAAGAGTTCCTATTTGATTGAGTTTTATGAGGATTGAATTTGCAATATGTTTCTCTATGCCCACAGCAAGTATTTCTTTATTTGTTACGAAGAGATCGTCTCCTACAAGCTGTATTTTACGTCCCAGTCTTTCAGTCATCAGTTTCCATCCATGCCAGTCATTTTCAGCGAAACCGTCTTCAATCGATACTATGGGATATTTATTTACGAGATTTTCGTAAAAATCTACCATTTCTTCAGGAGTTCTTGCAGATTTATCCGATTTGGAAAAAACATATTTTCCGTCTTCAAAGAATTCACTTGCTGCAGGGTCAAGGGCTATAAATATATCTTCTCCCGGTTTATAACCTGCCGCAGAGATAGCTTCCACTATGACTTCCAGAGGTTCTTCATTGGATTTCAGGTTCGGTGCGAAACCTCCTTCGTCACCTACTCCGGTATTATAACCTCTTTTAGTCAAAACCTTCTTTAAAGCATGGAATGTTTCCGCTCCCATCCTGAGAGCTTCGGCAAAGTTCTTTGCTCCGAGAGGAAATACCATGAATTCCTGAAGATCTACATTATTGTCGGCATGTTTTCCGCCATTTAAAATGTTCATCATAGGCACAGGAAGGGTTCTTGCTCCCGGTCCGCCCAGATAACGGTATAAAGGAAGTTCTCTTTCTATTGCCGTAGCTCTTGCCACAGCCAGAGATACGCCCAGTATGGCATTTGCACCGAGTTTTTCTTTATTTCTGGTTCCGTCAAGTTCTATCATTTTATAGTCTATGGCTGCCTGTTCAACCGAGTCCATTCCTATTAATTCGGGACCAATTATTTCATTTACATTTTCTACAGCTTTAAGAACACCTTTGCCGCCATATCTCTTTTTATCTCCATCTCTCAGTTCCACAGCTTCCCTCTCTCCTGTGGAAGCTCCCGACGGAACCATAGCATTTGCCGTTATGCCGCTTTCAAGGGTAACCTCTACCTCTATTGTAGGATTTCCGCGGGAATCAAGAATTTCCAGACCGTCAATTCTTATAATTGTACTCATAAAAAACCTCCTAAAAATCAGTGATCAGTAATCAGTGACCTGTGACCAGTAAGATACTGCATCATTACTTTCCACCATTCACTCCATAAAATTACCTGTAATCATCATAATTCTTACAGAGAAAAAATATTCCTTTCTTTTTCTGGAAATATTTAAAGGATTTATAACGGGTTTGGAAGAATTGTATAGATAAAACATTCCTTTTCCTCGCGTCACGTGTCACGCGTCACGGGTCACGAAATATTTCATTATTAGATCAATTATGTGATTTTCTATGGTATAATAAATTTATCAGTCTTTTGAGGAGGTATTGCCATGGCTGTAGAAGAAAAAGCGAAACAGGACAGTGTATTCAGTGCCTTTGATATTAACAAAGTAAGAGAAGGAAGAGCAGAAGATAAATCCTCTCTGAATAATATTATTGACAAAGGTATGCAGGAATATGATATGGGCAATTATATTAACAGTGTGGCCCAGCAGGTAAGGGGATATCAGGATCTCTGTGAAGATGTAAACAAGAGTCTTAAAAAGACACAGAAAGTCCTTGAAGCATCAAAAAACGGGTTAACCTATGAAACCTATTCCTGGAAACAGAGATTACTCCATAAACTCGGTCCCTGGGGAAGAAAGAAAGCCCTTGAAATGGGTGTAAGCAAAACAGGTCTTGCTTTCCAGGAACAGAGAAAAACCCTTGAAGAAATGGCTATAGCACTGGATAAAAGAAAACTGGAAGGTGAACAGCTTGATAACCGCCTTGACAGTGATCTGAAAAAACTTCAGGATATATACAATGAAGGCAGTAAAAAACAGCTTGAAGGTAATAAAGATGCAAACCAGTGGAGACCTCTTGCAATGGAGGCAAAAGATAAATTACAGCGTCTTGAAGAACAGTTAGCAGCAGAAACTGATCAGGATAAAAAAGCTCTCCTCATACAACAGGTGTCAGAACTTCAAAATGACTACAAAAAATATAAAGACAACCTGGAAATCGCATGCGACAAATTCACAGAAGGAGTTCTCATGTTCGAATGCGGTCATGACCAGTACAAAACCCTTCAGGTATGGGGAGAAATCATAAAAGAACAGATGAAAAACTACAAGGGTCTTTCCATTCAGATAAATACAATGAAAAGAACCATGCAGATGACCTATGACAGAATGATCTGGGCCATACAGGGTGTAGACCTTCAGAATGCAGCAGTCGAATTCATAGACAATGTGAAAAAGACAAGCAGCGAAGCTCTTGCTTCCGTAGCTATGGAAACCAAAAAGATAAGTGAAAAGGTATTCGAACAGTTAAAGAAACCCATTACAGATGAGAAAAAGAGAGAGATTGCTTTACAGGCCATAGATGCAAGCAGAGAATTCAGAGAAAAAGCCATTCAGGAGCTTTATGAAAAACAGGAAGAACGGGGTGGAGTAACAACTATTTAGGAATCGTGACGCGTGACGCGTAACGCGTGACGCGTGACGATTTGTTTAATTATGGAAGAGCTGGAATTAACAGGAACAGATAAAGACAATTATTTAAATTTAATCATAACATGCCTTCGCTATCTTATCGAGGAATTCAGAAAAAAGGACTATCAGGAGATGGTCCAGTTCAATCAGTTACTTATAAATTTTTTTGAATTACTGAGATATAAAGCAGAACCAAAGCAGGGAGATTTCCTGGGTATATTTGAAAATATAAAGGTAGACCCGGAAGACTGCGGATTTCCAACATTCGAATCCCGTTACCTCCTCTGGAGACTGAAAGAAAAAGACGGAGGCGTAGAGAGACTCCATAAAGAAGTGGCACTCCTTGATGAAGAAATATCCAGAAAATACATGGATATATTTTTTGATGAAACCACTTTTGAATCACTGCCTCAGATACCTGTCATAAACAAACTGATAGCCATAAGGGAACATAATGAAAAGAAATTCATCTTTAACGGAGAAGAACCGGCATGGTTCAGAAGGCTTGATTTCCTGAACAGATATAGAACCATGGAAATCCCTATGGATAATGATATAAAGATTACATATATGAAATCCGAAGGAAAAGACAGATATTTTCAGGCAGTTCTTAAAGGCTTTGATGACGCGAAAAAACTCTGGGCCTTATATGAAATGGTTTTCACTGTTTCACCTGCAAGATGGAAAAGTGAACCTATAGACAGGAATAATAAGACAAAACCGGAGTTTCTTGAAAAAATGAAAAGTTTCTTCTCAAGAGATCCTGCAAATGTTTATATTATGCTCTCGACAATGGATTGTATTCAGCCGAAACTGGTTAAAAGATGTGAAATAGGACCCTTCTATTATGGCAAAACCAATAATAAACGATTCGTCAAAGAACTCTTTGAAGACAAGAAATTTCCTTATCTCATGTGCTACAGGATTGAATATATAAGCGACCAGGATTCTATCGCCCAGAATCTTCGCCAGTCAAGCGATGCTAAAGGCCAGGCAGTGGGACTCTTTGCCAATTACCTTATACCCATTGTGGATAAACTCGCCATAGGTTCGGAAGATATAAAATCATCACCGTCAACCCTTGTGAAAACTCAGAACTATTTCATATGCCCCCAGGAACTGCGTAATGATCTTATGACAAAAGTGAAATTTTATGATAATTTTAAGGTTCATGCCATTTAAATCGTGACGCGTGACGCGTGACGCGTGGATGCCCGGGTTGCAATTAAAACATGGAAATAAGTATAGTCATACCTACATATAACAGAAAAGATGTACTCAGAGAATGTTTACAGCTTATAAACAACCAGTCAGCTTCTAGAGATGATTTTGAAGTACTCCTCATAGATGACGGCTCTACAGACGGGACAGGGGAACTTGTCGGAACTGTAGAGAAAAATTATAACTTCACTTATATACGTCAGTCCAACCAGGGACAGGCTGTAGCAAGAAATAACGGAGTTAATCAGGCCAAAGGAAGAATAATATTATTTTTTGATGATGATGTTCTCCCCCATCCGGAACTGATAAAAGAACATATTATATTACAAAAAAATCAAGACGATCTTATAGTAAGAGGGCCTGTAATAAATATTCCGGAAATGAAGATACCACAGGACAGGCCGGTAGGTTTCTGGGATATGAATAAAAATTTTTTCTGCACAAGTAATGTATCTGTGGCGAAAGAACATATTATAAAAGCAGGAAGTTTCGATCCGTCTTTTCTCTGGTGGGAAGATTGCGAACTCGGATTTCGACTCAGGATGATGGGACTTAAATGGACATTTTCATTTAAAGCAATCGTGTTCCATTATAAACCATTTCAACCTGACGAACTGGCATATATAAAAAAATGGGCCATAAAAAAAGCAGTCTATGCGGTAAAACTCTACAGAAAACATCCTCACTGGAGAATAAAACTGGGTACAGGCATACATTTTTTAAGTTTTTTAAATTTAAAAATCTTCAATCCTCCCTTTCTTATAAAATTTTATGAACAGATATTCAACGGTTCGGAAAGCCGATTTTATTATCGCTCATTCCTTACGTCTCAAATAGGAAATTATTATTACCTGAATACAATAAAAGAAGAACTTAAAAAAACCGGGTAAAAATTTTTTCAAATTTTTCAAAGAATCCCTTTTTCCTGTTCCCATAGAAATATCCTTCCCCTGCAGCATCAAGAAAAACCTGTCTGTAAGAATTTTTGAAGAATTCTCTGTCATATAATTCATTATATATTTCTTTTGAACGTAAGGAATAATTTTTTCTCAATTCATCATTACTCATAAGATATTTTATGGCTTCTGCCACATCACCGGCGCCGGGTCTGACAAACATGCCATTTTCTCCGTCAAAAACAATTTCATCTATATATCCGTTCCGGCAGGCAACAACAGGTTTACCGAAATAAATGGCTTCCACGATACAGTTGGGGATACCTTCTTCCCTGTGCGTGGTGGGCATACAGACAATATCGGAACAGGCCGTAACACCCATAACATAAGATTTTTCTATATCGGCTCCGTTAAGGACTCTGAAATTTTTTAATGTCTTATTATAAAAGAGAATTTTATCCCAGGCAGAAGTTCTGGCTTTTTCCATTCTTGAAAAACCGATAAATATAACTTTTTCATCGGCCATAATTCTCATCGCTTCTGCTATAACAGGCCATCCCTTCCCGTGAACTGCTCTTGCATTAAGACTTACAACAGAAAAACCATCAGGCACATCAAAGAGGGTTCTTATATCTTTCTCTGAAGCAATTTCTCCGTCATAGAAAACAGTATTTCTTATGACTTTTATCCTTTTTTCAGGGTAATTACGGTGTTTCAGTATCTGTTTTTTTGCACCTTCGGATTCGACAGTCATATAATTATGGAGAGGATTTGCCTGAAGTTTCGGCATAACTTTCGCTCCCACGCAGAATTCCACGAGAGGAATATTCAACAGAGCACATGGTGCCGTAGCAAAATGAAAAAATCCGGTAAAAACCACATGAGGATTTATTCGCTTAAATTCATCAAGTAATTTTTGTTGATTATCCGGCCGGACATTTACAATTTCTTCCGTATAATTTAAAAATTCCTGATATTCAGAATTTCTATGTTCAAAAGATGTGAGAATATAAAATTTAATCTCTTTATAAAGGCTTCTTATAACATATTTCATGAGAGTTTCGCATCCGCCTTTATTAAAGAGAGCCGGGAAAATAATACATACTTTAATCATATAAATCGTGACGCGTAACGCATGACGCGGGACGCGGGATGAGAAGATTTTTACTGTAGACAGATATTTATATCTAAAAATCTAAAATCCTTTTTTATGTTAATAACTTCCTTTTTATCCCGTTATATATCCCTGTAAACTTCTTTTCTATGTTTAATTCCTATTAAAAAATATGTATCATCTGATTTTTTCACCAGTATTCTATAATCACCAATTCTTATTTTATAGATATTCTTTCCTGTGGATAATTTCTCTAATTCTATGCTTCCTTTACGAAGTTTGATAATAACTTTTCTTATTTGCTTCTTTACTAAACTATCTTGAATAAAATACTGTTTCTTCATATTTTTAGTTATCTTAATTTTCATCTTCTTTTGTTTCCTCCAGGAATGTATCTACATCAATATATTCCCCTTTTGATATTTCTTCTTCAGCTATATCAATAATCTTTTTTTCTTCATCGGATAATTCCTCATAAGAAACATTTTCAATCTCTATTTTTTCATCTTCCCCCTGACTACTGGCATCCTGTTTTATACTTTTAACGTATTGACTTAAAGCCTTTATAATTAGTTCTCTTATACTTTGATTAGTTTCAATACAGGTTATCTTTACTGTTTTATGTAATTCTTCAGGTATTTTAATGTTTATTACTTTTTCCTTTAACATTTCTATCAATCCTCTCTAATAATTTATTATTAAAAATTAATCTTCAGCTTCTTCCTGTTCCTTCTCACTCCTACTTATATAATTATTTTACTGAAAAAACTGTTATTATTGAAAGAACATCTCCCTAATATCATAATAAATATATATTTTATTTTGTCAATGTTTATATATTTATATGGATTTTCTTGAGCAGTTTCTACCTCTTTTTGCTGTGATATAATTACCAGTTCCTTCAGGATTCAATAATATTAATTTCTTCTGCTGTCAGTTCGTATAATTCATATACAAGTTAATTTATCTGACGATCCATCATTTCAATCTGTCTTTGAATCAGGTTTTTTCCCTGTAGTGTTCTGGTCGATGGTAGTTTCTGGTTTGATATGAGCATACGGTTAACCAATTCTGCTATCTGATCATGTTTTATTAAATTATTTAGATAGTTTGCTTCTACATAATTTTCATCTAAAGCCTTATTTTACGCCATTAAAGATGAAAATTCCTATACCCTTAAATTACAGTCAGGTTCATAACTATTTATAAATAATGGCTTCGTAATGCGTAATGCGTGATGCGCAGGGATCAAACGCGTAACGCGTGACGCGTTACGCGTTACGATTCTCATATAAATCAGTTGACCTTCAGGAGAAAATACTTTATAATTTCAGGGTAAAAAATTTTTCTTACTGAACTGAGCATGGCCACCGGTCGTGCATCCCGTGACGGGTCACGCGTTACGCGTCACGATCAAATTATCGCTCTCCTCAGTAAAAAAGCCGGAGGTAAACTATGAAAGTATCAAGCCCCCTTGCAATACATGATGAAATAATGAAAGAAAAAATATCCCATGTAAGAGAAATTCTGGATAATGAAACTATTAAAGTGCTTGTAGGAGTAGATAAGGTACAAAAAGGTACCTCTGTCGTAGACCGTGGCCGTTATACGGATAAAACCTTTGTAGAAGCCCTGAATTCACTGTTTCCTCATTTAAAATACAGAAGTTTCAGGGAGGAAGTTTTTTCTCTTGAAAGTCTTGAAAATTGCTGGGGAGCCTATCTTGCCCTTTATGAAAGTCTTGAGAAAAGATTTCTTACGGAAAAACGGCTTGATGAAGGCAAGAGTGACCTTGAACTTTCGGAAAGAGAAAAGGAATTTATTCAGTTTTATTCTCTTTATTGCGGTTCTCTTATAGGTATGGATATACTCAAAGAAGAAACCGGAACGGAAAGTGTTTCCACTGAAGAATTAAAACCCTTTAAAATCCAGGGGAAAGAAGAATTTCTGCGAAACTCCATAAGTGATTACATAGATTTTATAAAAAGTAAACAGGGAAAATACGCCACTGACAGCAGAGAGAAATTAATTCAAAATACTACCACATTTTTCAAGAATTATGCAAATGCCATTCTGTCATGCAGAGGAGACTATGAAGATATAATAAATTACTTCAATGTAAACGGTATAGAACTTAAAATAGGAGAAACAAAAATACAGGGTTTTTCTCTGAGCCGTTTTGAAGAAAGTAAATTCCATGTAGAAGTACCATTCGAGAAAATAGTAGGTAACTCGGAAATGAAACGGATAGGCTTTGAGGCCATCTATAACGTCATGAGTATGGGCCCCGGAGAAACTACAAATCCACTCATGCCCTTTATGCAGTATTTTATAATCATAGGAAGCTCCGGTTGCGGTAAAACAGTAACAATCATGGCCATGTTCAATGAAGCCATGAAAATAGCAAAAGAGCATGATCTCCCTGCAGAAGTAGTCATTATAATGGGGAGCAAATTCAAATCGGAATATCAGAATAAAAGTGCCAATGAATTCAGAAGGATTTTTACGGACAGGGTATGGAAACCTGATAAAAGAAGATTTGTCTATATGCCTGATTTTGACACCATGATGCCTTCCAGGAAGGCAAAAGATGCCAGACAGGAAGACAATCAACTCGTAGGAGAAGCCCTTAATATTATAGACGGCCCTGAAACACCGAGAACAGGCCATTTTGTCCTATTTGCCGACGTAAATCTCGTAGGAGACGATGAAACATCTTCCATAGATATTTTAGACCCTGCTATTTATACGAGATTTTTCAAAATAAGCGCAAAAGGTGCAGAAACAATGGAAGACTATAAAAATCTCTTTCTCAATGTGTGTCTCCATGATTCCCTGAAGGAAGGTTATATACTTACAGAGAATATAAAAGAAGACAATCCCTTCTGGACTTCCTACGGCTCGGAAGATTTAAATAAATATATTGGTGAAAAACTAAAACATTACGGAGGAGAGATAAAATCTGAAGATTTGATTAATGAGATTGCCAGATTATGTGTTGAAAGTAAAGTAGCAGGAAGAGATGTGGCAAATCTTTCAAAAGAAGTGGCAAATTACGGTAAATGGTTCGATAAAACTAAAATACCGGGATATTTCAGGATGAGCAATGAAGAAAAACTTAAAATCATGCCGCAGTACTACAGGAAAGTTCATGTTGTTTATATTATGAAAGAACTTCTGTCTCTTCTGAAACTTCAGGAAGGGGAAAAACAGAAGGACTGGCATGAAAGGAAAAAGAGGCTCAAAGATTCATATTTACTGGAAAAAGAAGTGGTGAGTGAACTTGAAAAGTCATGGGAAAAAGAATATGAGTCAAAAGACGGGTCAGTGCTGGTTTACGGTGATAAAAAGAGTAAGGGACTGTAAGAAAATAACTCTGGCAAATTATGGTTCTTGTCCTCGCGTGACGGGTAACGTGACGCGTCAAGATTGTAACCATAATAAGGTTATTTTTTTACAACCCCTAAGTAGTTGATGGCTGAGGGCTGAGAGATGATAGCTGAAAATTTGAATGGAAGTATAATATGTCAAATAAAATAGATTTTAAAGTATTAAAAGACGGAGATTTTGAACTTATAAAAGGTCAGAAAGCAGATAATTATCTTCAATTTTTATCTCATACAGGCACCACTGCTACAAGGGAAGATATTGAAGGTCTGAGGATGGACGCCACAGGATACAGTCCAGATCTGGCAAAAAAATTCGGAGAAGATTATCTTAAAGGTCATATAGTATTTACAACGGTAAATCAGAGGGATGACGTTATATTAAGAGATGATTATTCCTGTCTTCGCCATCTTATAAATTTC
Organism: Vulcanimicrobiota bacterium; assembly: GCA_036746235.1. Taxonomy (GTDB): domain Bacteria; phylum Vulcanimicrobiota; class SpSt-956; order SpSt-956; family JAKJGF01; genus CALARM01. Next base: position 10,050 of record DAIOEN010000225.1, read on the forward strand.
ATATATGCAGATCAGGAATTTTTTAATTTAATCAATGACATTACCTTAAAAGAAGTACTTATGGGAAAAATTTCCTGCTATTATGACAGATTAAACAGGAAACTCTTTATAGAACTTGATCTGGAAACACCGGGAAAAAGTGTGAAGAGAATAAAAGAGATAAAACAGGAAATAGGAACACTGAAAACCGATCCTTACAGAATGTTGAGCAAAGCCAGAACAGAAAAACTAAAAAAGCTTGTAACAGAGCCTTATGATATATCACAGAAATACCCCACACTGGAGCTTATAAGGATACCTGAAAGAAATATTCTTCCTGTAAGGAAACCTGTGGAATGTATGAGGGAAGCCATACCGGAAGGAGATGTTTACTATCTTGTAAGCCAGAGGAGTATAGTCATATATTTTACTACAATAAAACCTTCTATCTATCTCGGAGATGATGCAGACATATTCCTGAATGGAAACAATAAAAACCAGGTTTTAAATGTACTTTTCAGACATGGCTATATAGGGTTTAAAGAAGATCTGACCAATACAAAACTCGAACAGATTGCCCGTGAAGCAATCATCAGCACTATAACAACAAGCTCTTTTTTCTCCGGCCTTGAAGCAGAAACAGAAATACCTCAGAGCCAGGTAAAAGCAAAGGCAGAAGAATACAAGGTAATAAGAAATAAAATCACCAAAGACTTAAATCAAAATAATCTCCTCTTCCGGGATCTTGATTATTCGGTAAAAAAAGATCTTATAGAAGCAAAGAAAAATCGTATGGATATACAGGAAATATTATCCAAATTAGAACCGGAAAACCTGATAAAAATGTATCTTTACGACACAAGGAGATTCAAAAAACACTTTACCTCTGCAAGGGATGAAGAAAAGAATTCAATACTGTCAAAACTAATTTCCTGGGTAAAACAGACAAATCAATTTAACCTGATAATAAATACATGGCTTGCAGAGAATTATTTTAAAATCTGTAAAGAAACAGGTATAAGGTTTGTAGTTTAGAGTGAAGGGTAAAGGGTGAAGAGTAAAGAGTGAAAAATGGTTAACCCGGTAACGTAACAGGTAAAAGGGTACCCGTAAAAAGCTTCTGCCTGGCAGGCTCTGGAGAAGAAAAATTAGTCTTTTATATAGAATTAAAAATTAAATAAGGGTTAATTTATTGTCTGTAAAACAAATGATATAAGGCAAATTATTTTTCTTTGTAAGAGCCTGTCAGGCAGAAGCTGATAAAATGGTTACTGATTTACCCGGTGCGGTACCCGGTAATAGATAATTCAGTAAAAAACTCATAGAAACAGATAAAATTATGATAAACACACAGTATATTAAAGATGAAAAGACTCTTAAAGAATTATGTTCGTATCTTTCAACCTCCAGCTATATAGCTA
>DAIOEN010000226.1:0-11442 GCA_036746235.1 Vulcanimicrobiota bacterium
AACTGCCATGTAAAAGGCATCTTCAAGTATGGACAGAGGGGCGTAATATTGATTGCCTTTATAGATTACAGGCACTGTTGTAATAAGTTCTTTATTCACGTATACACTTGCTTCCTGTGAAGCAGAATAGGATGGAACCTGAACAAATAAAATGGTAATTAATAAAATACAAAAACTTACATAATAAAACTTTTTCATAGTAATCCCCTTTCTATATTTTAAAATATCTCATTAAATTTTATTCTTCATCCCCCCCTTTCTTTCCTGCATAATAAAATTTATTGCAAAAATCGTACCAGGATTTCCGGGATTTTTGGGATTAACAGGAAATGTTTGATGTCAATCAAGTGGCTATCAACTTTAGTGCTTCGGTAAGGAATTATAAGAAAATAACCATTGCAAATTATGTTTATTTTCCTCCTGTCACGCGTTACGCGTTACGATTCTCATATAAACTAGTGACGTACGGAAGGTATGTTACAGGAAAAAAAGAATTATAACATATTTACTTATTTTTATATATTTTGTTTTATGAAAGAAGGACCGTTTTATGAAGATTAAGTTTTATGGAACAAGGGGTTCTGTGGCTATATCCAATCCTGAAAGTGTTCATTATGGCGGTAATACTACCTGTTTAAGGGTTCATTCCGAATGTTTACCGAAAGACCTTGCTCTTGCCGTTGATGGAGGAACGGGATTTGTTCCTATGAGTTATGATATACTTCGCCAGGGTGGAATAAAAGATGTTGTAATTATGTTTACTCACTACCACCATGATCATACTCAGGGTCTTTTCCTTTCCCCTCTTCTTTTTATGAAGCATATAAATTTGAAATTATTTGGCCCCGTTGACGGAGGAACAGGACCTAAAAAAATGCTGGAAGATCTTATGAGACCTCCTTATTTCCCCATACACTATAAAGAAGTAAGCAGTCATATAACCTGTAAAGATCTTGAATTCCCGAGAACACTGGTAATAGTTTTTCATCAGAAAGGATATAAGATTATTAATGTAGATGAATATGAAAAACTTATAGATACAACAGGTTTTATACCTCTCGGTAAAGGAAAATATCCGATAGAAGAATGTCTGGTTGTTACCATGCATAAATCCCGGCACCCGGAACAAACTGTTTCATATAGATTTGAAGAAAAACCTTCAGGTAAGAAATTTGTTTTTTTAACTGATCATGAAAATGAAGACGGTATACCATCTGCCCTTAAAGAACATGTAGGTGGAGCAGATTTACTCGTTATGGACTCCCAGTATTCCAGAGAGAAATACGATAAAATGACTGCAGGTTACGGCCATGGTACACCTGATTATTGCGTAAAGATTGCAGAAAATCTCATGGTGAAAAAACTGGGCCTTACACACCATGATCCGGTATCAACAGATAAACAGATTGATGCAATCCTTGAAGAGGCAAAAAGAGCTTCTTCAATGGATGGACTTGAAATATTTTCATGTGCTGATTATCTGGAGATAGAAGTATAGGAAAATAAGATTTGAGATTTTTTATGTATAACATTGTTTTTTTATAGCGATATGTATTGACAAAATACAAAATATATAATAATATTAATTTAGTATCCGGAGTATTTTTTGATTATATGGATAGTATTTTCAATCATGGCGACTATAAAGGTAAATTATTTAAAATTCATCTGCATTTACTGAGAAAGAGGTAAAAGCTATGGAAAACGAAGTGGCTCTGAAGAAAGAAGATATGCAGTTTTTGGACTGTCACTATGATAATTCTGAGGTGTCTGTTATTCTGGAAGCCTGTAATATTTTAAAAAGTTATTTTACTGTAAGGGCAGTGGACAATGTAAGTTTTACTCTTAACAGGGGAGAAATATTCGGACTTGTAGGGCCCAACGGTGCAGGAAAAACAACGCTGTTAAAAATCCTTGCCACCCTTTTAAATCCTGATGACGGCTCTGCCATGATAGCTGGCATCCCCCTTTATGACAGAATGTCTGTCAGAAAGATTATAGGTTATACTCCTGATGTACTCGGTGTTTATGATGAACTTCTTGTCTGTGAATATCTGGAATTTTTTGTGAGAGCCTATGGTATGGAAAAAGAGCTTTACAAATATCTCATTGAAGAAACGATGGAAATAGTAGGCATTACAGAACTTGCCAATAAACCTGTAGACGGTCTTTCCCGGGGTATGAAACAGAGACTTGCCCTGGCAAGGGCATTGCTTCACAGACCCAAACTGCTCCTCCTTGATGAACCGGCAAGTGGCCTCGATCCCCTTGCCAGGCTTGAATTAAGGGAAATATTGAAATCCCTGAGAAGAAGAGGTGTGACAATACTCATTTCTTCACATGTGCTGAGTGATCTCAGTGATATTTGTGATCGTATAGGTATCATGCAGAAAGGAAAACTTGTCTGTGTTGATAAAACAGAGAATTTGCTCTCAAGGGATGAATTCATAAAGGTGAGATTGAGGGTAAATGACAGGGGAGAAGATGCTATATCACTTTTAAAATCTATGGCTGAAGTCTCCAATACTCTCTGGGACGGCCCTGATATAGTATTTGAATTCAGAGAAGAACGAGCCAGACTGGCTGACCTGACCAGAAGTTTGATAATGTCAGAAATACCTGTTTTAACTGTACTGATTGAAGATAAGACCCTTGAACATGCCTATCTTGATATTACATCAAAAAGGAGTGAACATAATGAATAATCATCCTCTGTTTTTTATTTATTCCTGTGTAAGAAAAAGGATGGATCATAATGAGCCATTAAAATGGTTCTGTGTGGCTGTGCCGTTTATTGCTCTTTTGTTTTTCAGGTCTATATCTGACCTGTGTCCATGCACATTGTTTACTATAGCATGTTTTCTTCAGGTTTTACTTGTTGTTACAATTCCGGGAAGATTTGCAACTACTGCCATAGTCGGAGAAAGAGAAAAGAAAACCCTTGACGGTCTCCGTCTTACTTCAATAGGTCCGGTTGGAATTATTACAGGAAAGATTCTTCCAGACTTACTTGAAATGGCAAAGATTATCCTTGTAACGTCGCCATTTTTGCTTTTACTCGGATGGAGTTTTTCAGGAACAGATTTTCTGACTCCTTTTCTGGTAATATTTATCTCTATCTGTTCAGGTCTTACCATGATATGCGGACTTGTTCTGCTTTCCGCTTATTCTTCCACTGTATCTTCTGCCATAGTAATGTCCTGGGTTTTAAGGTTTGTATGGCTTGGAATAACCCCTCTTTTAGACTCTCTTATAGCTGCCATACTGGCAAGGCCTGTTACAGTTCCATTTCTTTCAAATCTCAATCCTTTTGTTCCAATGTTCGTTCTTCTTATGCCCGGTACTCTCAAACAGAGTCTCTGGAGATATGTTATTTTTATATATCCCTTTATAGTTCCTCTTTTCTGTATTTCTTCTGTCTACCTTTCAGCCGCCTTAATAGAGAAAGGTGAAAAAGCTTCACAGAACGGCAGAAGTAAAAATTTCGACTTCTTTTCATCGGGAAATTTTGCTGACAGAATTTCAGATGTTATAACTGTTTTTAAAAACCCAATTTTTCTGAAAGAAATAGTTTCTTACAGAAAAGATCTGGCAGGGTTTATCCCGGGAGTTTTAGTATTTGTAATTCTCCTTCTTGCTCCTTACTTTTATTGTGTGAGCAGCGGAGTTAAAGCCTTTAATTTTGGTATCAGACATAATCATACTATGGTAACATCTGTAGAAACACGTGTTAATGATATGACCGAACATGACAGTATTCCGAGTTTTCCTTCCGATAACACAGGTATAACGGTAAGAAATAACATTGGAGAAGTGTTTAACCTTCCCGGCCATAAAGAGAATGGATGTCTTCGTGTAATCTTATATGAAGCTATTGCTCTTCCTTTACCATACCTTTCGGTAACTGCTAATACTCATAACGGACTATATAATAATCAATGTGGTAATCAGGTATTACAGATAGATAATTCATCAAATAATTCTTCCATAAATAATTTGTCCATACCATCGGGTACGGTTACAGGAAATAATCAAAACCTTCAAAACCCTGTAATGTCAGTCGATTATAATGTACTTGCAGGCGATCGTAATGTTCTTTTTGCAGGTTTTTATCTTGGTCTTTTCCTTCTTATTGTATATCTTGTATTTCGCTCTTCTTCTTTCCTCTGTGCCACTTACAATACTGAAAAAAATAAACTTACCTGGGATTTACTTATGCTGACACAGCTTAAACCTTCAGATATTATAAGCGGGAAACTCATGGGAGCCCTTTTTATCCCATTACTGCAGATGACCACAGGCTTTCTTGCACTGTTTTTCTGGATCCATAAAGGAATAATCACATATTCCGGAGCTTTCGGTTTTTACATTTTTTGCGTCTCTATAGTAATCTGTGCCGGTCTTTTAGGTCAGTATAATTCTATAACCTCTCCTTCTGCCCATGTATCACAGGGAAAAACAATAGGGAAGGTTGCTGTTTTATTACTGGTATTACCTGTGTTTTATTATGTTCTTATTCTGTTCTATAGATTGTTTTTCTTCCACTTAAAAGGACCTGTAATGGGTTTTGCCTATACTCCATTTTTAACTCTTTCCACTGCAGACCTTTCTTCGAATCCTGTTACGTTGAACCCTGTTAATTTTATTCTTACCATGTTACTGTTATTACTCGTGGCCTTTAAACTCTGGAGTAGTATTAAAAATAAATTACACGAAGAACTTAACCTGTAAAATAGTGAAAAGTGAAAAGTAAGTAAAATCCTGTTTTTTTTCACTTTTCACTTTTCACTCTCACTCATTTGCTCTTATCAGTAAAATTATGCTATAATATTCTTACACGAAATACAGGTTCGGGAGGTAATTAATGATTAAATACCACATAAACCCTGATTTTCAGGCCTCTGTTATGCTTGCCGGATGGCCCGGCATGGGAGCCGTTGCCACACAATCAGTTGATTATATCAGAAGGCACCTTAAATTTGAATTGTTTGCCGAAATAGAAATAGATGATTTAACACTGGTAAATTCAGTTGTAGTGGTTCAGGGCATTGCTTCTTTCCCGAAATTACCAAAAGTGTATTTTTTTTATTCAAAAGATTATGATTTCATTATCTGTGAATCAGAAGATCAGTTTTCAGGACAGATTGCCCTGAAGGTTATGGAAGAATTATTTGTAATTACAGATACTATTGGAGTAAATACTATTTATAGTGGCGCAGCTTTTGTCCGTCATATGCATTACAGAGAAGAATCAAAGATTTATATAGTGGCAAACAGGGCAGAACTCAGGGACAGACTTTTAGAACATGATATTAATATATTGACACAGGGGCAGGTGGCAGGACTTAATGGGACGATTCTCGGATTTTCGTCTCTGAAAGATATAGATGGGGCATGTTTTCTTGCTACCATACCCATTTATTCAATAAATTTCCCCAATCCGAAAGCTTCTATGGCTATTACTAAACTATGGCAGAAACTTCTCGGTTTTCAGATTGATTTTTTAGAATATGATTATGCCGTAAAAAAATCTGAAGAAACCTTTGCAGTTCTTGAAGAACACCTCAAGAAAATGACCATGGGAGAACAGGAAGACACCAATGAAGATGAGCTTAAATCTCATGAAGATGAGCTTAAATCTCATGAAGATGAGCTTAAAATAACAGAAGGTGAACATGTTATTCCTGATACTGTGATTCAGTATATAGAGGATTTATTTAAGAAAGCACAGTCAGACAGGACTCTTGCCCATAAATTGAAAGAAGAGCTTGATAGATGGAATTTATTCAATGAATATGAAGATCGTTTCCTCGATCTATTCAGAAACAGTCAGAGCTGATTTTTTGACGATACTGTTTTTAAAATAACAATTCTCATATAAATTTCTTTACTTTTTTTCTATATTTAAATGATAAAAAGCCCGTCCGAAATAATCATCGTAAAAAGAAGCTATTTTTTTCTTTGTATATCCCAGTCCTGCCAGTTTTTTTTCAGTGAATTTTTCCTGCAAATCTTTACTGCCTGCAAGGATACTGGAAGAAATACGGTAGTGAATTTCAGCTTTTTCCGGATGGAATAATTTCAGCAGTGGCCACATAACCTCAGCCAGTGCTTCCCTGTTAAATTCCCACATACTGGGATGAATATAGGCACAGAGTTGCACGAAATTCTTTGTCTGTCCTATTTGATTTGGAGTGACATGTAATGCAATATACCCTGTTCCTCCTGTTAACCATACGCCTGTATAGCCTGAAGGATGGAAATCATGATCGAAAGCAAAGGCTGTGTCAGTTGTTAGAATTACATCGTCAAAACAATCTTCTAACTGGTAAAGAACCAATTCTTCCCTGATTTTACTGTTACACAGTGATGTAACAAAATCAGGATTACAGTTGTAAAAGGCACATCCAAGATATTCTTCCTGCTGTGAATTTACCCTGAGTTTTAACTTTCTATCTATCCTGCCGAGTTTCAATTCATAGCTTGAATATCTTTTACATACATCGAGTCTTAAATTATCAATGAGGGCAGATATATCTTTTCTATAAAGATTGGCAATAAACATTTTGCCACTCGGTATGTTTATTGCCGTACTACAGTCAATAATATACCTGGAAAAACAATCGACCGGTTCAGAGAAACAGTTCTTTACCAGTGATGTTTTATCGTCTATCTTGAAGCCTTTTAATACAGGTGTGGGAGCGTAATACACAAATGATACAAGTTCGGGATAATCACAGCAATCCAGAAATGTTCCGAATACCTTCGGACTTAAAGAATCTCCGCAAGTATTTACTTCTATACATACTGATTCAAAGGAGCTTTTCCCTATAACCTGTTTTTCCCAGAAATAACTTGCATGGGATTCCTCTATGGCAAGTGATTGTTCAACCTGACTTATTTCTATGTTTCTTTCCGGTATATATCTGTTCATTACACTGACTCTGGGATGCATGTTTGGTTTGCCTATAAGGTTTGCTCCCGAGGCCTTAATTACATCCCATATTTCTTCATCACTCAGTGTTACAAGGGCAATACCATCACTGTTATAGGCATGTATGATAGTTGCAGTAGGTGCCGGCTCAAAGCTTTCAGGACCGGTAAAAGCCAATATGTTTCTTCCTTTCTTTGATAAAGTCCTGCCCGGTTAAACCAGGTTGAGAGTTGAGGGTTTAAGGTTAATTTCGATACCCAACCTTTCGCCCGGAGGGCGTTAAGTTCTGGTGAATTTACATTAATTTTACTGATTCTTTATATACAATGGATCAGCTCTTTCTATATTAAATTCATCAAATATGTTTCCGTCATCTCTTATAACGGAAAATGTTGCATTCCACAGGCCCTTACCTTTATCGGTAATTACTGCCCTGAGAAAACTGCACCTGTCGTTATTGCCTTCCCAGTCGTAGAAATAGGTTGTAAAGTAGGGAGGCTTACCGTCTTCTTTTATAGACATCCACTGCTCCCATCCTTCCTTTGCATATCTGGAAGCTTCTCCTGAATTTCCTATGACAAGATAGTTCAGATTATTCGGATCATTTTTATCCATTTTTTCTTCATATCCTGCAGGGCCTGTAAGGCAGTGTTCCACAAGATGATCATGTGATGAAAGAACACAGTCTACACCATATTTATGAAAGATACAATCGAGTGCTCTCAGATGCCATCCGCTCTGAACCTGTTTCGGCTCACCGTGTGTGCCACGGCAGTATGGAGACGGATGCATGACTATAAAGGTAAAAGCAGAATTCTTCTGCGCTTTTTTCAATTCTTCAAGCATCCATAAATACTGTTCACTACCCGGCTCCCAGTCAGGTGTTTCTCCGGCAGGCAGATATTTATTATTTTTGTAAAATAATGCACTTGTACTGTTAGTATCCAGCACAATAAATGTTGCAACACCGTAGTTAAATGAATAATACCTTTCTTCCCAGTCAGGATTTTTACTCATATTTGGAGGATTATCTGCATAGGCTTTAAATCTTGCCATACTTGTTGTAAGGTTTCCGCTTCTATCACTTTTTTCACCGTTATAAATTTCATGATTCCCCACTACAAGATACAAAGGTATTGTACTCGCAAAATTTATTCCTCCATTATTCTCGTCTGATGCCGTTACTATCTGTCGCCAGTATCGAGCCCAGTGGAGTTGTTCCCCTGTACAGACTTCATCCCCTGCTATAAGAGCCAGATTTACCCGCTCTTTCATAGCCATGTCACATATATGTCTGTGCCTTGCTATAATTTTATCATTATCAGTTCTTCCGTCTCCTATCACGGCAAAGGTAAAAGGACTATTTCTGGTAACAGCAGTATGAAATATATATTCTTTACTTATTCTGGATCCGGAACATACCCTGTAATTATATGAACAGTCAGGCTCTAGGTCTGTCAGGACTGCCCTGTGAAGATATTTACCTGTTGATTCTATAAAATTATTGGAGGCATCTGAAGAATATTTAAATTCTTTACCGTATTCCACCCTGTTTGTTTCTTCACTTCCATCAGTCCACCACTGAACTGTAATAGAAGTCTGTGTTACATTTTGAAGATATGGTTCTATATAAAAATCATTCGCACCATATGAAATAGATATAAAAGAACATAAAAAAAATAAGAGTAAAAAATAAATCTTTAACACAGATATACCTTTCTTTACATATAGATTATTAATTTGTTATATTACTGAATTGAGCATTAATATTTAATAGAACCTCTTTTCCCATTCACTCTTCACCATTCACGATTTTAAATATTAATTATTTCTGCTCACATCAGTAAAATAGACGGCATTCCCTCTAAAATTATCTTTTTTTATTAAAAAGATGGGAATATTTAATAGAGCTCCAGCAACTTTTACAGTAACATTCTCTGGGTTTTTTTTCGCCCAGACAGTCTCTGCAGAAAGTTTTCTGGCATTTCGTACATGTATATTCAGCTATCCTTTTATCATGCCAGTTACAGAATTTTCTGACTGTTTCTGCCTTTAATTCTTCCACCGGTTCTTTCTGTCGTTTTTCCTCTTCCTGTAACTGTTTTACCTGAGTATTTTTTATCATTAATTTAATTCTCTCAGGATCTACTTCCGGTAATTTTCTTGTTTTATATGAGATTCCTTTTTCTTCTTTCCTTTTAGGCTTTACTGTTTCTTCTTCTTTTTTAGGTTCTCCTCTTTCTTCTTCTTTTTTAGGTTCTCCTGTTTCTTCTTCTTTTTTACGCTTTACTGTCATTGAATGTCTTATATAACATCTGCTACACTGTATCTTTTCATGTTCTATTTTTTTACATTCTTCACACAGAGGTATATGACAGATACTGCATTTAATAGATGTTTCCAGTTTATGTACCGAACATTCCAAATAGGACCCTCCCTTTTTTTAAATTCCCTATCTGTGTTTCCACTATATTTTTAAATAAAATTACCTCTTGTTATTATATCAAATTTACATTAAAATTTAAAGAAATATTTATGATTGTCACAAAATGGAGGAATTATTATGGAATTGAAAAAATTAAAACATTTTTCCGGCAGACAGGGGCCTTTGTTACTTATTATTATGGATGGAGTCGGTACAGGTAAATCTGATGACAGTAATGCTGTTTTTCTTGCAAAAACACCGAATCTGGATAAATTATTTTCCAGTGAATTTAAGACACAACTCCGTGCCCATGGTAAGGCAGTCGGTCTTCCTTCTGACGGAGATATGGGCAATAGTGAAGTAGGTCATAATGCTCTCGGATCGGGAAGGGTTTTTTCACAGGGAGCCAAACTGGTTGATATAGCTATAGAAAGTGGCAGAATTTTCCAGACAGACATATGGAAAAAGATTATGGAACAATCCATTAAAGGAGGAACCCTTCATTTTATAGGACTTTTATCTGATGGAAATGTTCACTCCCATATAAATCAGTTATTTGCTCTGATCACGAAAGCTTCTGAAAGCGGTGTGAAAAGGTTGCGTGTTCATCCTCTCCTGGACGGAAGGGATGTATATGAAAAATCTGCTCTTGAATATATAAGACCACTGGAGAACCTGCTTTCATCATTAAATAACAGTGGAGTTGATTATAGAATTGCCTCAGGCGGCGGAAGAATGGTAACTACTATGGACAGATATAATGCCGACTGGAAAGTGGTTAAAAATGGATGGGATGCCCATGTGCTGGGCCACGGAAGGTATTTTGCTTCTGCAGAAGAAGCCATTAAAACCTATTATGAAGAAGATCCGCACATGACAGATCAATATATGAATTCATTTGTTATTGTAGAAAACGAAAAACCTGTCGGTACTATAGAAGACGGTGATTGTGTCATATTCTTTAATTTCAGAGGAGACAGGGCTATAGAGATTTCCAGAGCCTTTGAAGAGAGTGATTTCAGTGAATTTGACAGGGAACGATATCCGAAGGTACTTTATGCCGGTATGATGGAATATGACGGGGACCTTCATATACCTGCCAGCTATCTGGTTAATCCGCCTGAAATAGAGAGAACAGTAAGTCAATATCTCTGTGCCCAGGGGGTAACTATGTTTGCTATTTCGGAAACACAGAAATACGGCCATGTAACTTATTTCTGGAATGGCAACCGTTCCGGGTATATAGACTCGTCCCTTGAAACCTATGTGGAAATACCTTCAGATAAAATACAGTTCGATAAAGCTCCTGCCATGAAAGCCAGAGAGATAACGGAAAAAACTGTAGAATTATTAAAAACAGGGAAATATAGATTTGGAAGATTGAATTTTGCGAACGGTGATATGGTGGGACATACAGGTAATATAGAGGCTACTGTAACTGCAGTGGAAACAGTAGATGAATGTGTGGGAAAACTTCTTTCCCTTATGAAAGAACTTGATGGCATAACTTTAATTACTGCCGATCATGGTAATTCAGACGAAATGTATACCATTGAAAAGGGTAAGAAAGTTCCGAAAACTTCTCATACACTCAACCCTGTACCTTTTATTATTGTTGATCCTCTTTATAAAGGGGAATATACTATGAGACATATTGAAAAACCCGGACTTTCAAATGTGGCAGCAACTCTTCTAAATCTTCTTGGATATGAGAAGGTTGACGATTATGATGAGTCTCTTATAGAGGTGAAGGGTGAAGAGTGAGACGTGAAGGGTTAGCAGGGGCGTTTTATTAAATACCCTGGAGATCAAACACGCATCACGCATTACGCATTACGACAATTTTCTGCTCATGTTGAAGGATTTCTTCTTATTGCTTAGAATTATTTAGATTTATAAGCATGCCAATATTGCTGACCTGAGCATAAGCATGTAATAAATGTTTTTCTTCCCGTCACGCGTGACGAGAAATCTATTTATGCTCACGTCACTCATTGACAGCTTAATAAACTTACTAGAAAGGAAGAATATATGAGACCAACAGCATTAATTTATTCGTCTCATGACCGATGCGAATATATTC
>DAIOEN010000227.1:0-11416 GCA_036746235.1 Vulcanimicrobiota bacterium
CCCAGGGTGATTGCCCCTTTTTCCACTGAAGAATGGGTCTGTTCAGATATATACACTCTGAGCCGGGGCATATCGGGGCGGCCGCATAGTCCTTCTTCTCTTACGTTAAATCCGATGGCTTCTCTTGCCGCAGCAATGGCATGTATACTGGATACAGAGGCAGTGTCATAGATTATTCCCTGAAATTCAGGGGGGAGCCCTATCATCTGCCTCAACCAGTCAAGGACTACAGTTTCAAGTTCTGTGGCAGAAGGCGATGATTTCCAGAGCATACCGTTTACATTCAGAGCAGAACAGAGCATTTCACCCAGAATGCCGGGGGCTGAACCTGTGATGGAAAAATAGGCGAAAAATGCCGGATGATTCCAGTGTGTTATTCCCGGCAGAATTATGTCCTGAAAGTCCTTTAGTATGTCATCCATTTTTTCCGGATGTTCCGGCGGAGTAACAGGAATTTTGTCTTTAATATCTCCCGGTTTTACCTGAGCCATTACAGGATATTTTTCGGTATTTTTCAGATAATCTGCAATCCAGTCAATGACTTTATAACCGTAAGAACGGAATTCTTCGGGATTCATATCCCCATTTGTATGAAACATAATAATTCTCCTTTTATAATCCCCGGGCCGGCACATGCCCGTTAAGTTTTAGACTATTTTAAACTCCCACTAAGATTCAATATTTATATAAGGATTCCTATAAAATACAATAAATAATAAATAGTGAGTGGTAATAGTTCCACGACTCACCACTCACTTTTCACTTTTCACTTTTCACTACTCACTATTCACTATTCACTATCTTATAATTTCCCAGCACATTCGTCTTATTGTAAAATTCTCCTTTCTGGCATTTACCAGAGCCGATATATCCACTATATCATTTATACTGTTAAATGTACTGCATTGTCCCGGATCTATTATTATATTCATATCGCCATTATTATCCTGACTGCCTGTTTTTTCATTATTTGTTACAATCTGGCCTGTAAGATTAACTTCCGAATGCCTGTAATTATCATATAAAAGCTGTCCTATATTTGTAATTAAAGTGTTCGGATCGCCCGAACATATATCTTCCAGTAATGCTTTATCTCCTTTGTATGAAATATTCGGATCGAGGGGATCTTTAATTTCTTCACAGTTATAAGGAAGCTCTACATATATTTCTATAGTTTCATTTGGATCCGATGTGCACGTAAGGGTATGCAATTTGTATACCTTTTCTATTGAAATTTTGTTGGAAGAAGCATCGACAGTATAACTTACCTGATAACCTGTTAAATCAATCGCCGTTGTTTCTGTGCCTGATGCATTGGTATAATTCATTGTAACTGCTCTGTCAGGTATCATAAAACTGCTTCCGTTGTTTACTTCAATAAATGGTAACCCTTCACATTGAAGTTCTTCTTTCGAAGCCGTATTATTTACATTTGTGAGAGGTTCATCTCTTTCTATAAGACAGTTTGTAGAAATAACTCTTCCTCCCGCTGCCGTTTCAATTGAGCCGGTGGTTTTTAAATTGTCGTTGTCGTTTATAGCTTCTATAACAAGGTCATTATCAGTATATAAATAACCTTTCAGTGTATATTTATTTGATTCATTTGATGTAGGCAGATAAAGATCATCTTTACTGACTGCTATAAGTTTTGCCCCTTCATATCCGTAGAGATAATTCAATTTACCGCCTGATACAACCATACCTCCCTCATTTTTATTGTTTTCTACTATCAAACCAAGTGAAGTATGACCTCCTGAATATAGATTGTGACCGTTCATATCCAGCGAAGTATTCAGTACCATCTCTCCTGTAAGATTATTATCCATAGAATATTCTCTTTTTATTGAAAAGGCTTTATCCTGAACATCATTACAGTTAAGAGTGTAATCCGTTTCCGACGGAGCCTTTACATCTGCATATACATCACTCTGAAGACAGACTGAATATTCAGGTTTTTCATCATCTGAAACAGTTTTATTAACACTGAAGCCATCCATTGTTTTCCCCGGTTCTGCAAAGAGTGCGTTGTTTTTTACAATATCATAAATACCATCCCCTGTCTCCGGAGGCCAGGGAACTCCTCCTGAACCGATTCTTACAAGTCCTATTTCCTGATCGAATGTATTTGCTTTTCCTTTAATACAGTAAAAACTATCGCCATTTAGTTTATCTTCTGTAAGACTGAAAGAAAGATCGCCGCTCGTAAGAGTTCTGGTACCTGTTCCATCTGATTTCCATACCCATTCTTTATGTTTTCCCTCTTCATCTAAAATCTCGTCAGCACTGAATTTTTCGTATTCTTCTATCCCTGAGGCACTGGCTGATATTTTATTCCATGATGTTCCATTCCCTGCTTTCTTACTGAACCATGATTCCTGATCTCCTGAGACATTATAAACTGCGGTCAGTCCTTTACTTACATAACATGAGTCCCCTCCATCATCAGGAGCACCCGGTCTTATTTTAGAATAACATTGTGTTAAGAGCTGGTTTTCTGCAGGTCCATATTTTTTATTGATAAAGCCTCTCATAATTGCAGTATTATTTTTTATTCCATTAAAAGTTGTTACGCGGTAAGAATAAGGGGTTTTTATCGTACTATCTGCAGAAGATGCTTCTTTTAGCATACTGTCTATGTCAATATCTGTTCCTTCCACTTTTTTTGCAGTATTTTCGTCTACATAAACATCCCCGTCTCTGGCTATATTCAGTTTTATTTTTCCTCTGCTGGATATGATGCCTCCTTTAGCATTAACCGTAGAGTCAGTGTTAAGTTCGTCACTGTAGATACTGTAACCGTTCGGGTCATTATTCGGATCATTCCAGTCACTGTAAACCCATCCCGCTTCATTTGCATCTTCACCTGTAAAGAATATTTTACCTGATTTGCAGAAAATTTTACCTTTGGCAAGAACATTTGCCGGTATACGGTCATCTCTGATAAAAACTACTCTGAGTATTTTTTTTAGCTTACCGGGAGACTCTCCTATGGATATGATTTCAGCCGTGTAAGCCGGGACTTTACCCTGGAAAAGACCTGTACGGTCATGGGCGGTTGTACTCATTAAATTATTATAAGAATAATAGTCATTACCGGGCTTAAAAGTAATATAAAACTTGCTGCCATTGCTCATGGTTTTATTCACATCCGGTGTATTCGGATCGCCCCATAAGGGGTTTGAATTGAGCTGTGCAAGGGCATATTCTGCACCGGCCTCTGCCGCTTTAAGGGATATGTCGTAACCTTCTACATTACCCATAAGACGGAGATGCTGAGTGCTTATAAATACCATTGAAACAGTCATTATAGTAAGTAATACTGTGAGAAGTAAAATACTTATAAGAGCCATTCCTTTTTTAGATTCTTTTATATTCATAAATAGCACCGCCTTTCTTAATTTCTTGGTTCAACAGAGTTTTTTATTTCAAGTTCTTCAATTCCTTTGTTCTTATCACCTCCGGAAGAAAAAGCCACACTGGCATTTGTAGAAATTCTTTTCCTGTATTTAAATGTTATATTTATAACATTACCGCTTCTTTCAAAATTAACACCACTTAAATTTCTCGCCAGAACTTTAATGTTAATATTTCCTTTCGAAAGACACATAAGTTCCGGGTTAAGAAGTTTCTGAGGAGTAGGCCCTGGAGTTCTTGTCTGAAAATTCCTGTAAAGAATGTATTTAGTGCTGTCACTATCTTCCGGTAATACATAGTAGATAATATGATTCTGCCAGAGAGGTACTCCCAGGTCAGATTCATCTCTTTCAAATTTTGCCTCTACCGGGTTAACTGCCGATTCGAAGGCTATGTATTTATCAGGTACCATCTGCATTGATACAGGAGTGCTTATAATAAGCTCAGACATCAATCTTTTCATAGCGACTTCTGCACTCTGCTGGAGTTCTGATCTTGTATTGCCTATCTGCCAGCTTTTAAGTCCCACGTCAAAACTGGTGTAAATACCTGTCATAAATAAGAAAAATATTACTATACATATAGTAAGTTCCAGTAGATTGTATCCTTTCCGTGACCACGAAATATTTCCGGGAAAGCTACAATACAGGCGGTCTTGATAGATAAGTCGATATTTTAACATTACGGGTTCCTTCCACTTCTTTCCAGTTTAATTCAATATCTATTTTTTTTAACAGCAATATCACGCCTTTTGTATCTGTTGAACCTTCCTGTGATATGTTTATTATGAAATTGTAAGGTATATTATCTGCTGTTTCTTTTCCTCTGATCTCTACATTACCGCTGTACCATGTAAAATCATTGTCGACACTGTCTGTTCCGTATATATTATTTTTAATAGTATCTGCAGCAATAGGGTCGCCGTTATTCAGAAACAGATACCGCAACTCGGAACATTTTTTATTGGCAATATTAACTGCTATTACACGATAACGACTTTTTTTTATAGCATGAAGACCATGAACAAATACACCGAGAATTGTTACAATGATGACGCCAAGAAGTATAACAGCAAGCAGTAATTCAATAAAAGAAAATCCCTTTTTTAATAACACAGTTTCTCTCCTTAAATCAGATTGGTGCTATGATCCTGTTTTTATAATTATATCACTTATATTTTTCCTTCGTAAAGACTTTTTGTGAAAAAAAATTCAGAATTCTTTTTTTTATTTTTAAATATAATGGATATTTACCGGGTATAAGCAATTTATCTAAAAATTTTATTCCTCTTCGGATATTTTTTTGAAAATCATAATATATTCGTGTTTAAAAACATAAAATCCGCCGGCTAAAGCTCTGTATCTCCAGAGTTCTTTCTGATTTCTTTTACCTCTTGTTTGTTCAAAATTCTTTACTATGATGCTCTTCAATAAATATCCCCTTTTTAATACTTCTTCCATGCAGTAAAAACCCAGGGGAACCCATTCTTTACCGGCATATTTGTCACCTATGACAATGGCCAGATAACGATCATATTCCAGAAAAGGTGTTAAATTCTGAACGGCAGAACCGAACATTTTGAGGAATTTTTTTGTGTTTCTGGCACAGGACAGATCTCTTTTATCACTGGAAAATTTTATTATGTCATGATAGGGAGGATGCATAATAATAAGCTGAACAGATTTTATGCCATATCTATCCATTACCGGTTTAATGTCTGCCGTCCTGTTATCATCTGTTATCACTTCAGTTATTATATTATATTTATTATCTTCTCTCTCTATCAGTTCTTTTGCCTGTTCTGCTATATGATTATTTAACTCTATACCTATACCGTTTCTTCCAAGCCTCAGACATTCCACCAGTGTTGTTCCGCTTCCCAGAAATCCGTCAAGAACCCAGTCATTTTTTTTTGTATACCTGATGAGCATCTGGTGAGGAATTTGAGGTATAAAATTGCCCCAGTACCAGCCCAGATGTTCTCCTGATCTGTCTCTTTTATCTACAATCCAGAGGCTGTCCGTAATAATTTCATCATATTCTTTCCATCTGTACAGATTTATATCATTTATTTTTTTTGTTTTTGTCTTTTCTGCCGATACATATAATCTTTTAAGATAATATTTTGCCCTTTCAAGAGTAATAGTTTGCAGAATCTGATGAAGATCAGAACTCAACAGATCTTTGCGAAACGATACAGTTTCTCCTGTTGTACTGTGCAGAATATGATTATCAAACCGTTCCGGAAAATCTACAAAATCCTTTAACAGGCCTATTCTGTCTTTAAGAATTTTTAGATCCAATGAGTTATATATATCACTTATAAGCCATATAAAGTTTTCTCTGTTTAAAGTAATTACTTCATTTTTTGAATTTGCTTTACTATTTTTTCTCATTAATGAATATGTTCACAGCCTTTAGAGAATTGTAAACAAACCCTTATTTAAAGGTATAAACCTTTCTGATTTTTTCCTTTACAGTCCACGTGCATTTCATACCTTTCGGGAAATGGACAAGATCGCCTCCATTAATCTCTGTTTCACCATCTTCGGTTCTGACTATGACATGACCTTCGAATACATAGGCAGTTTCATTGTCAGGGTATTGCCAGTCAAAGCTGGACGGTTCACATTCCCAGGGACTCCAGTTCTCGATACCAAGAGATTTAATCTGTTCTTCTGTCGGTTTTTCGACTTTAATTTTCATTTTTACATTCTTCCTTCCTGTACTCATTACGAGGTAATAGTGTAGTAATTTTTTGATATTTTTTTATAAAATGGTAATATACGGGAATTCCAAGGGCTATAAGACCGAGACCGAAAAGAGAATTTCTCGGATCGCCCTGAAAAATAAATATTATAAAGAATATGGATATTAAAATATATAACGCCGGTATTACGGGATAGCCCCATACTTTATAAGGTCTTTCCACATGAGGTTTGTTTTTTCTGAATATAAAAATTCCGAATACAGCCATTGAACTGAATAGAAGAGAAGCAAAAGACACATATGTTAAAAGACCGCTGTAGCTATTCGTAATGGTCAATATTGAAGCCCATATTGCCTGAAATAAAAGAGCATTTACAGGTGTGTGAAATTTCGGGTGAACGTCTGCAGCCTTTTTTAAGAAAAAACCGTCTCTTGCTGTTGCATAGAGGATTCTGGCTCCTCCCAGTATGAGGCCGTTGTTACAGCCGAAGGTCGATATCATAACAGCAGCGGCGATGAAGGATAAGCCGGGATTGCCGAATATTGTTTTTGCCACATCTGCGGCAATTCTGTTATCGGGAATACGTGACATAAGGTTTATGGGAACAACATACATATAGGCTACTGTAGCAGCTACATAGACAGCCATTGTGGCAAGTGCTCCCAGAAATAAAGACAGTGGCAGGTTTCTCTGAGGGTTTTCTACTTCTTCTGCCACATAGGTAACATTATACCATGGGTCATAGGCAAATAGAGCTTTTGACATGGCAACTGCAATTGCGCCGAACAGGCCTATAGCTATACCCTGTTCAGCAAGTTTTAATGAGAAAAAAGGACTGAAGTGGTTTAAACCTCCTTCTTTGAAAAAGAGAAAACTGCAGAAAACCAGTATCAAAACACATGCTACTTTGAGAACTGTAAATACATTCTGTACAAAGGCTCCTGATTTTAATCCGTATATATTTATGACCGTTAATATCCAGATACTTAAAATACCTATAAATTGTGCGGAATTTAACGTGAAATGGGGGAGAGATAACAGTACAGTTCCTTCTGAAATCCAGGGAAGAAAAACACCGGTATATTTTGCAAAGGCCACTGCTACAGCTGCTATAATACCGCTCTGTATGACAAGGAAAACAGTCCATCCGCAGAGAAATCCCATCAGAGGGGAATAGATTTCTTTTAAATATATATAGGGTCCTCCTGCTTTCGGCATGGCGGCGGCCAGTTCTGCGTAGGATAGAGCGCCACAGATTGTAAGCACACCTCCTGTAACCCACAGGAGCAGTATCAATCCCGGTGAAGGAATATACCCTGCCATAAGTGACGGCACTATGAAAATACCTGACCCTATCATTGAGCCTATTACAAGTGTCGTGGCATCAAATAAATTAAGTCCCCTGACCAGTTTTGTCTCTTCTTCCATAAAAAACCTCTTTTCACATAAATTTAATAGTATAACATTCTATAAATAGTTTTTTTTAACCTTCAAAAAAATTTATAATTTCATATATTTAGTGAAGGGATTGCTTCTTTAATAATATAAAAAAATGTTAAAAAAAATTAACTTTTTGTTAATATCTTTATTGATAATATTTGTTATAATATTTTATAATAGATAATATTTTAATCAGGCGGTGATTTTACTTATGATGATAAATAAAAATACAGTAAATAAGGATCAATACCTTATAGCAGATGCAAACCGATATCGTGTCAGGACAGGGGAGACCCTTGCAGCATCACAGCAGGCATCTGCCAGAAAGCTCGATCCAGCGGTTTTAAATAAACACCTGGGAGAAACTCATAATTTTTTTTCAGGTAATCCTAAAGAATTTACTCCTGTAACAGAGCAGGAACATGATCCTTCTGTATCAGCCAGAAAAGAAACATCCGGAACTGATACGGGGCAGGTGGCAGAAAAAACTTCTGTTACTACCGAAGAAACAGAAACTTCTAAAACGGAAAGTGAACAGAAAAGTGAGAAAGTGGATACCACACAGACTGCAGAACAGTCAAAACCTCCTCTTGTAGCAGTGGCGGAAAAGGCCTATGAACAATACTCTCAGGAACTGGAACCTGTAAAGGGCCAGATGAGAGATATCTTCGGTTCTCACGGAGAGATCCAGGCAAGAGCAAAAAATCCCGTGTCTGCTGCAAACAGGCTTCAGAGGGTTCTGGATAACGGCTGGAGCCGTGAAATATCCACTCCGCAACAGGCTCTGTCCAATCTATGGGATGCTATAGGATCAAGGGTTGTACTTAATGATACAACACCTGCCGGTATACAGAAAACTGTTGATTCTATGTCAGATGCCATAAGGACAGGAAAGCTTGAAATAACAAGTATGAATAATCTGAGAGGTCCCGGAGGTGTGCCTTATTTTTCCCCCAAGCAGTTAAAGCAGATATATCAGGCTGATTATGAGAGGCGCCAGGCCTTAAAGGCAGAAGGAAAAGAAGGAGGCAAACCGATAGCTATCGGAGGGGCATGGTTTCAGGTTGATGAAGAGACTGTCGGAAAATTGAAAGGTGAAATCTCTGATGATAGATTGAAATCTCTCAGAACCATTATAGATAGTAAACTTCCTCAGGAAGAAATAATGAAAAAATTACAGGATATGAAATTCAGCAATTCTGAAATAGAAAAAATTCTTTATCATGCCCCTATGGGTGATACAGATAGATCGGCAGGGTCTCCTTTCACCTCCGTATGTGCCTATGTTAAACATAATAACGGCGTTACGGGAGAATTGCAGATTATAGGCTCTTCTGTGTTGAAGATTGCCAATGCAGAACATCTTCCTTATGATGCAATGATAAAAAAGGATCTCTATAGAGAACTGTCACCTGATGGAAAGATAAAGATGGAACCATATTTTAAACCTTTTGAACAGGCTATGTCAGAGCTTACGGAAAATCAGAAAAAAGAATATAATGAATATTTAAACCAGTGTTATATGTATGCAAGAAATCTGGAACTGGGTGTAGTAACAGATTATCCGCAAGTGCCGGCAGGTTTAAATCAGAATCTGAGTATGCAGAATATCCTTCATATTCATGATGTATATTCGAAGATAAAAAAGCAGCATCCAAAGGAGTAATATTCTTATGAAAGAAAATGTTGAAAATTTTAATGAAGCTATTAAACATATGCTGTCCTGTCTTGTTAAAAAACTGGAAGGACAGAATGAAAGTCAGGAAATCAGGGTAACTATAAAAGACTTCTGGCCTGATTACAGAGAAAATGTTTTATTTACAGTCATGTCCTTACCGGATAAAGAGGAGAGAGCTTTTAATATAGAAGTTTCCACCAGGACAGGCCTGAGTGATTCTTCACAATTTTACAGCAACAATCATAAGGAAGTATTACATTTTTTAAAAGATTCTTCCAATGTGGGAAATATTATAGAAAAGGTAAGAAATATGGGTATGGCTCTTTTAATAGAAGAAGACAGACGCTACGATTCTAATGATGACTGGGAATAACTCTTGCTGTTTATTATGAATGTTCATGGAGGGAATAAATGATGAATATTAATCGAATTGATTATAGAGCTAATAAATTGCCTGATACTATATCCGGTAAACAAATAAAAGAAGAACCAATAGAGTTACACGGGAAAGATACTGTTACTCTGTCAGTTCCTGTTACACTTGATATTGACGGCAAATCTGTAGAAAAGAAGATAAACTGTGAGGTATCTGATAAAGAGATTACCTTACATATGAAACATACGAATGATGTTCATGGAAATATGCCTTCTGTTGCCACTATTATTAAACCTGATGAATTCTGGGTTGATGCAGGTGATGCCTGGCAGGACTATACGTTTCATTCCATAGTTTCCGCAGGCAGGGAAGAAGCAGAGCTTATGAATTTAAGAGGCTGTGACATTGCAGTACCGGGAAATCATTTTTATGATGACGGAGGCGTTCCTTCTGCAGAGAAAATTATAGAAATGTCTGATTTCCCTTATATTTCTTCCAATATAAAAGGGATGGCTCCTTATGTTATAGCAGAAGTAGACGGTATTAAACTTGCTTTTATAGGAACGAGAACTCCAAGGAAGAGATTTGGTATGGTTGATCCGAGTCTGGTCAAAGATCTGGATATTACAGAGCCTCTGGAACCATTGAAAAAATCTGTAGAAGAAGTCAGGGCAAAGGGTATTAAGAATGTTATAGTTATTTCTCATTTAGGTCTTGAACCTACGGAAGAACATAAAGATATTATCTCAGATAAAGAGGTGGCACAGAAAATACCGGGCATAGACCTGATTATAGGAGGCCACACTCATACCCCTACAAAAGACAGTATTTCTGTAAACGGAACAAGAATAGTTCAGGCAGGGCCGGGAGGCCATGGTGATCCAAAAACAGATGCACTTTATATAGGCGATCTTTCCATGACTTTTGACAGAAATACCGGAAAAATAACCTCTATAAATCATAATCTTTTATCTGTAGACAGGAGTAATATTTCCGATAAAGATGTACAGGATATACACGGTAAATATGTTGAGGAAGAAAAAAGAATTCTTCAGGAAAAACTGGGTATTGCTGAAGGTGATTTTACCCATGAGATTAAAACACCTGTAGATTCAACCCTTGGTAATTTGATAACAGATGCAATGAGAAAAGAAACAGGCGCTGATATAGCTATGGTGGACAGTAATTTTTTCTTTGAAGACGGGAAAGATATGAAGCCAAATTTATTGCCTCATGGTGAAATCACTATGAAAAATCTTACAGAAGTATCGCCATGGAACGGAAAATCTCAGGATACAAGGGTTGAAACATGGCCTGTAAAGGGTGAGGACATAAAAAAACTTCTTGAAGACGGAGTCAGTAAATTGCTTGGACCTAAAAAACATCATGGCCTGTTTCAGGTTTCTGGCCTCTCTATGTCTTATGACCCGTCTGCTCCAGAAGGAGCCAGGGTTACACAGGTAATGGTAGGAGATAAACCTCTTGATACGAATAAAAATTATAATCTTACCACCAGTTTTTATGTGGGAAACTGGAACAGTATTTTCGGCGGCCGTGATGAAAATACTGTTACAGACGGAAGGAAATTACGGGCTATTGTGGCAGATTATATAAAAGATGCAGCTTCTATCTCTCCTGTACAGGAAGGAAGAATAAAGGTTCAGTGACCAGTTATCAGTGACCAGTTATCAGTGACCAGTGACCAGTGACCAGGTTATTATATGTGCAACATAATGTTTATCTTTCACTTTTCACTTTTCACTTTTCACTTTTCACTTTTCACTTTTCACTTTTCACT
>DAIOEN010000228.1:0-11414 GCA_036746235.1 Vulcanimicrobiota bacterium
TGCGGAAGAGGCAAATCGTGCTAAAAGTCTATTCCTTGCAAATATGAGCCATGAATTGCGCACTCCACTGAATGCAATACTCGGTTATGCACAGTTATTCCTGCAGGATACACAATTATCAGAAGACTATAAGAGAGGTATAAATATCATTGAAAAAAGCGGCAAACATCTATTGAAACTGATTAATGATATTCTTAACCTTGCAAAAATAGAAGCAGGAAAAATCGAACTGGAAAAAGAACAGTTTAAATTTGAGACTTTGTTACACTTTGTTGAAGAGTTAATCAAAGTCAAATCAAAAGCTAAAGAATTGGTTTTCAATACACACTATGCCGAAGATCTGCCTTTATATGTGGAAGGAGACAAAAAAAAGTTAAGCCAGACATTAATTAATCTCCTTGATAATGCTGTTAAATTTACCCATAATGGAAGTATAACCTTCAGAGTAGAAAAACATAAGGAGAAGATAATGTTTTCCGTAGAAGATACAGGCTCCGGTATAGCAGAAAAAAACCTTGAAGAAATATTTTCACCATTCACGCAGCTGGGAGATCATCTCAGAAAGGCTGAAGGAACAGGACTGGGACTTACTATAACACGGAATCTGGTTAAGCTGATGGGAGGCAAATTACAGGTAGAAAGCCTTTATGAGAGAGGCAGTAAATTCTGGTTTAAAATAGAACTTCCTGAAGTATCGGTACCTGAGTATTATAATTTAAGCAGGGAAGATATAATCATCGGATATAAAGGAGAAAAAAGAAGGATTCTCGTTGTTGATGATAAATTCGAGAATAGAATAGTTCTGTCTGACATATTGCACAGAGCAGGCTTTTATGTAGAAGAAGCAGAACTCGGTGCAGAATGTCTGGAAAAATTAGATATTTTCAAACCTGACCTGATTTTTATGGACATAATTATGCCCCATATGGATGGCTATGAAAGTACCAGAAAAATCAGAGAAAATGAATCATATAATAAGATAAAGATTATTGCCATATCGGCCAGTAAGTTAGACAAACCCTTTGATGAACTCATAAAGACAGGTTTTGACGACTGGCTGACAAAACCGTTTCTTTTCTCTGATTTGTTCGCCATATTAGTAAAACATCTTAAACTGGAACTGGATTATAAAAAAGAGGAAGAAGAAAAATTTATACTTCCTCCCGTTGAATTAATAGACAATTTATATCAAATGTCCATGGGAAGTAATTTCAGGCTTATAAGACAGGAACTGGAGAGGATTAAAGATTTAAATCAAGACTATATGGCTTTTTACAGAAAAGTTAAAGAACTGTCCGATGGTTTCGAGATAGAGAATATGAGAATTTTGCTGGAGAAATATCTGGAGGAAGTAAAATGAGAAATAATATTATTGAAGGTTCAAAAATTTTGATTATTGACGATCAACCCGGGAATTTAGCCATATTGTTTGATTATCTGGATAAGTTTAATGCCGAGATTATTCTGGCACAGAACACCGAAATTGCTATAAAAATTGCTGAGAATAAAAAACCTGATATTATCCTCCTTGATATTATAATGCCTGAAATGAATGGTTTTGAAGTCTGTAAAAAGCTAAAGGAACACGTAAAAACAAAGGATATTCCAGTAATTTTCATGAGTGCTCTCAATGATACTGATAGTATTGTAAAGGGATTTAATGCCGGAGGTGTGGATTATATAGTAAAACCTGTACGTCAGGAAGAAGTAATAGCCAGAATTACAAACCATTTAAAGATGCTTCGTGCAGAACAGGAGATCAGAGAAAAGGCAAAACATGATTGTATGACCATTATGGCAGGAGGAATATGTCATAATTTTAACAATATCCTTATGGGAATAATGGGACGTGCAGAACTCAGTCTGCTGGATCTTCCCGAAGATTCGTCTATGGCATATAATAATCGGATTATTGTAAATCTCTGTGAACGTGTATCCGGTATAACTAAAAAAATACTTGATTATTCAGGACATGGCAAATGTATAAAGGAAAAAACCGATCTTTCTATACTGGTTAAAGATATATCGGAATTATTGAAACTATATATTTCTAAAAATATATTATTAAAATACGATTTACAGTCGGATCTTCCGGTAATTCAGATTGACAGGGATCTTGTAAGCCAGAGCCTTATAAATCTTGTTACCAATTCCTCCGAAGCTATCGGAGACAATGAAGGGACTATTACCGTAAAAACAGGTTCCATGGTGTGTAACAGAGAATACCTGTCGTCATGTCATATTAAAGGAGACCACAGAGAAGGACTTTCTGTATATCTGGAAGTAAAAGATACAGGATGCGGTATAGAAGAAGGTAATCTGAATAAGATTTTCGATCCCTTTTTCAGTACAAAATTTACCGGCAGAGGTCTCGGACTTGCCGCTCTTTATGGAATTATGAAAAGTCATAAAGGAACAATAAAAGTAGAAAGTAAGGCAGGAAAAGGAACATCTATAAAAATACTTTTCCCCGTTGAATAATTATTTTCTGTCATGATTTAACCACACGGTAAGCTGCGGGAAAGCGATGAAAATGCCTTTCGAGTAAAATTCATTCTTTATTCTTAAAAAGAGTTCTCTCTTCATCTGCCACTGTTCGCTCGGCGCTGTTTTAAGGAGCATACGGAGTTTCACCGACGATTCAGCCAGTTCATTTACTCCAAGCATTACAGGATCTTCAAGTATTTTCTCAGGATGATCTTCTTTCAATTTCTTTCCTGTTTCAATCATAATATCCATAGCATGCTTCAGATCAGTATCATAGGCGACACCTACGATTAAATCAATCTGGCTCCACGTGGAAGAGAAATTTTCCACGGCACGGATAGAAGAATTTGGTATAGTAATAAGACTTCCTCCCATATCGCGAATTCTGGTAACTCTCATATTAAAATCCTCTACTGTTCCCGTAAAATTACCAGATCTGATAACATCTCCTATGGCAAACTGATCCTCTAAGACAATAAAAATTCCTGCTATAACATCTTTAAGGAGATCCTGTGCGGCAAGACCGAGTCCTACACCGATAATTCCGGCTCCTGCAAGGCCTGTGGCAAGATCTACATGGAGTGATTTAAGGAAAATAAAGCCTCCGATAATATAAAGGACTGCTCTGAAAAACATAGCAATAATCAGTTTATACATAGTAAGCCTGTGTACTGCCCTTGCATCTTTTATTATTTCAGTGCCTCTGAGTTTCTCCGTAAGCTCAAAGTAATGTTTTATAAACATATCCAGCGGTTTTGTAACTGTATTAATTATTACAAGTATAATGGTCAGTGTCAGAATTGGATTTAAAATATAATCTGAAATACCTTTCCCCCAGGAACGGATTGCGGGAAAAACCCAGAATATATAAGAAATAACCAGAAGCCATATAAGAAATATCATCAAATATGCAGGTCTTTTAAGCAATCTGTGCCATAGAATAAAAACGAATACAGTCAGTAAAATCCCTGTAATAACTGCTATTAAAGAACGTTTGAAGGCTTCTTTACCATAACTTTCGCTTTTTTCCTTCATGGCTGTCTCCAGACCCTGTTCCAGTTCATCACGCCACAGGGCAGCAAGCTGGCTTACAGAGGTTTTGTTATAAGAAGCATCGTTATTTGTGATAGAAATAAGGTATACTCCTTCACTTTCAAGGACAGGTGTACCGTCAACAGTATTGACTTTAACAAGGGGAATTGTTTTCGTCCTCTCCAGTACTTCTTCGAGCCTTTTCTCAAGTATATATGCTCTTTCCGAGGCACCGAGTCCTGAATCTGAATAGATTTTCATAAGAGGTCTGTAATAAAGCATAACAGTTGCTTCGTCAATTATCCGGGTGGCAGAAGGTAAAGGAGTAGACGCATCAGGCATCTTAGTCGATACAGGCAGAGGAGGTAAAAGAACAAGAGGTGTTTTAGTGGCATAAGGTTTTGAAGAAGGGTGAACAGACGGTAAAACTGATGGAGATAGATTATTCGGATCATTCCATGATTGAGAAGGAACAGAACTTTCCTGGGCCAGTACAGAAAAAAAACAGGTGTAAAAAATGATTATTATTAAAATTATTATTAATTTTCTATGGAACTTCATAGAAAGAAATTCTTCTACAATAAATATATTTCCTGCTAAATCTTCAATATTCCCCTTTTCAAATATTTGTAAGCCTTCAGCATTCAGCAGTTAGCTATCAGCTAAAGTTTACTATATGACCGGAAGAATTAGATTTTAAGAAGGTTTCAAAAGGGGCGGACATAAAACCGCCCCTTTTATATTTTCCACAGGCAGAGGCTTTCACAGAGTCATACCGAATCGATTTGATTCGACCTTTCCAGGCAGCATTACTTTTCCCCGGTTTTCTGCAGCAAAACAGTATGCAGTGGAAAGGCAAAGTCAATCTTCTCCTTTTCAAAGAGGGATTTTATCCTCAGTAATAACTCTCTTTTTACTGTCCACTGCTGGAGAGGGGCAGTTTTTACAAACATACGAAGTTTCACCCCTGACGTTGACAGTTCATCCACTCCGAGCATTACCGGGTTATCCAGTATTTTCTCAGGCCACTCCTCTTTTAATTTCCTGCCTGTTTCAAGCATAAGTTCCATTGCTTTTTTCAGATCCGTATCATAGGAAACTGAAAGGGTACAATCGAACTGACTCCAGGTAGATGAGGAATTTTCCACAGAACGAATAAGAGAATTGGATATTGTAATAAGGCGTCCTTCAGTATCACGGACACGGGTGGATCTCAGATTGAAATCCTCCACTATTCCTGCAAAACCGCCGGTGCGGATATGATCTCCCACGGCGAATTGATCCTCTATAACAATAAATATACCGGCAAAAAAGTCTTTACAGAGATCCTGAAATATAAAACTCAGTCCCACACCAAGAATTCCTGCACCTGTAAGACCTGAGGAAAAGTCTATATTAAATGATTTGAGAACGACTATAACCGCAAAGATTATCATGCCTGCTTTAACAAACATGGAGATAATCATCCATCTCATTTTAAGGCGATGACTGGCACGAATGTCCCTTGCCAGTTCCCGGCCTTTCAATTTCTCCGATAGTTCAGACGAATATTTCAGAAACATATCCACAGGTTTAAAAAGTAAGTTGAGAATTAAAATTGCAAGAAATAATACCAGCAAAGGCTGTAAAATATTTTCTACAATCTGTCTGGATAATAAACGGCTTACAGGAAATATCCAGAGAATATGGGAAATGACTCCCATCCATATAACCATTACTACAAAAAAGCCTGGCTCTTTAAACCATTTTCGATATACAAAAATTACAATTACTGTTACCAGTATGCCTGCTATACATGTTTTTAAAGAGTTAACAAGGGCTTCTCCTTTATATCCTTCGCTTCTTTCCTTCATGGTACTGGCCAGTCCCTTTTCCAGTGCATCACGCCATAAACCTGCCAGTATACTTACGGAAGTATTGTTAACAGATGCATCACCATTTGTAACAGAGAGAAGGAAAATGCCTTTAGTCTCAAGGACAGGGCATCCTTCAATTATTTTAACTACTACATAAGGCGGTTTATCTGTCCTCTGAAGGACAGCTTCAAGCCTCTCCTGAATAATACCTGCTCTTTCGGAGGCGCTCAGACCCGAGTCGCCAACCACAATGATAATGACTCTGTTATTCAGCATAACAGGTGCTTCCTCCGGTTTCTGAGTGGCAACAGGTACAACAGCAGGTGTTGGTTCAGGAGTAGAAGAAACAGTCGGTGCAGGTGTTTCATTCACCTGATTCTCCTCCTGCACGGCAGATGGTGTCACCTGTGCCGGAAGAGGAGTTGTTCCTATCACTTCTGCCCTGTATCCCTGTAAGGACAAGAGTATGAGCAATAATATTATTAAAGATCTTATCAAGTATTTATTCATAAAAATTAAATACCTCCAATACAAATGTCCAGATATATATAAAATTAGTGTAACTATTCAGGCTATTAAAAATATTATAAATGGTGTATTGACATAAAACAAGTATTTCTTTAATATAATCAATATTGCTTTGAAATTTCTGGAAGAGCCTCACCCACCGGAAGGTATTTGATGACTTTTCGGATAGGCTCTAAGATGGGAGAAAAAGGTGGAAAATTATATAGCTATGTTACATTTTTCCTGTGCCTGGATTTCTTTTAAGGCATCAGGACTTTTCGAATAGGCTCTTAATGAAAAGAAATTCTTCTATAATAAATCTTCATATATTCCATAATCCATTTAATTGTTCCGCCCGTGGAATTCCTTTTCTCCCTCCGAGAGAACGGCATTTAAGACCTGCTACAAGGGACGCAAACTCCAGGTTTTTCTCAAGACTATATCCGAGAGTAATGCCACGGGCAAAGGCACCATGAAACACATCTCCTGCACCGGTAGTATCTACTACAGGAAAAACCCTGTATGCTTTCTGCCTTATGACTTTTCCGCCATTATATGCAAGAGAACCTTCTTCTCCAAGAGTAACTACAAGTATGGAAGAGGAAAATTTTTTCTGCCATAATGTTACGGCTTTTTGAAGTGTTTTCTCTCCCGTAAAGGTAAAAAGATATTTTACAGGAAGAATATTATGTGTGGCAAGAGAAAAAATTTCATCATTTTCAGGAGAATATCTTTCTATATCAGTAACAACAGGGATATTTTCTTTTCTGGCAATCCTGACTGCCTCAAGAGAAGCTCTGGAGTGATGCACATCGGTAAGAAGACAGGAACAATTTTTTATAAAATCTCGGTCTACATCTTTTTCTGAAAGCAATCTTTTATTTCCTCTGTTATAAAAGATTGTACGTTCTCCACCGTGGGTAAAACAGAAAGCTGTATGGGAAGTAGCGCCCTTATCCATAAATAAACGGCTCACATCCACACCTTCTTCTACAAAAGACTGTCTTATTTTTTCTCCTGTTTCATCATCACCTGTGACTCCTGTTACGGCACATGTTCCTCCCAGACGGGCTGCAGTTACAATTGCTGTTCCTGCCTGTCCGCCGCCCTGCTGCTCTAAAAAAGATATTTCTGCCTTTTCGCCGGGGCCGGGATAATTATTTACTATACCGATATAATCCCATGCAACGCCGCCTATGGCAATGACATCGAATCGTCTGGATGACTCCATATACTTTATCAAAATAATAAAGAGTGAAGAGTCATTAAATACAGATTCACCTCTTCACTCTTTACACTTCACCCTTCACTATTTAATAAATTTTTCTATTTCCTTTATAAAGGTATCAGGCGTAACAGGTTTTTCAAGAAAACTGTTAACAGGAAACATTTCATTGTCTGAATCTATTTTACATGGTAATTCATTATTAATGCCACTCAGGCCTATAACAGGAATATGTTTCCACTGTTGATTTTTCTTGATGTCTCTGGCAACATTTATACCTTCATCAATGCTTTCCATCATAATATCCAGGACAATCAGATCGGGAATCTGTTTTTTCAGACACTCCATACCTTCTTTCCCGCCTGAAGCCCTGGAGACAGCGTAACTTTTAGCTTCCAGAATTGTCGTCAACGCCTCAACAAGATCATCATCATCATCAATAATAAGAATATTTTTACTCATAAAAATCACCTCAGTAAATATTAGCTTTTTTATAAATACAGCGGGGTATAACATATTTAACAGGACATTTATCTGCGTCATCCCCGTAAGGGCATTTTATTACCATTTCCGTTAAAACCACTTCTTCATCAACAGAATAGTCAGTGACTCCGAGATTGTATAGAGCATTACAGACATTACGTCTCACACTCCAGAAATCACATGTATTAATTAATTCTTCCAGAGGAGCTATTGCCTTTTTATCATTCAATTTCCCAAGAACTCTTGCTGCTTCTTTCCTGATATCCATGTTTTCATCCTTCAGTCTTTCTATTACAATATCAGTAACAGCAGAATTCCCTGCCCCTATAGTTCCGAGCACCGACAGAACTTTATTTCTGATAAGAGGTTCTCTGTGGCCAGCAAGAGCCATAACATCCTGTATTGCATCAGTTGCGTTCATAGATTTTATAGCTTCCAGTGCCTGACAGATAACATTTTTATCTGCATCATTCAGATGTAACCTGATTACAGGCAATGCTTCTACAGCTTTAATTCTTCCAAGAACCTGAAGAGCACCTATTTTTGCCCATACGGCAAGTTTAATTTTCTTTAAAGCCTGGAGAATTTCTTTCTCCAGAAGTTCTGACTCTTTACGGGAGAACATAGCAGTCAGGGGAGGTATGGCTCTGCTATCCTTGAGTTCTGCAAGAGCTCTTATAGCTCTTATTTTAAGGCGTATTACATTGCCACTTACTGCCATATTCATCAGTTCCCTTATGTCTATGGGATTAATACAGAGGACTTCCATCAGATTCTGTATAGACGACTGGCTGCTCATTCCGGAAAGAGTATTAATAGCTGTTATACGTACAAGATTATGACTATCCTGAAGACAATCTATAAGAGCCATTACAGCTTTATCGGATTTTATCTTACCGATTGCTTCAATAATAGCTTTCTTTTTATACTTATTATTTGTATGTTTGAGAGCTACCACAAGAGCTTCCACAACTGATTCGCCCTGAGCGGCTATAGCAGCTACAGAC
This sequence comes from Vulcanimicrobiota bacterium, assembly GCA_036746235.1. GTDB lineage: Bacteria > Vulcanimicrobiota > SpSt-956 > SpSt-956 > JAKJGF01 > CALARM01. The sequence goes on from DAIOEN010000228.1 coordinate 8,598, forward strand.
TTTTCTCTTACACCGGGATTAACATCTCCTATGAGTTTCAGTAAAGGTGTTATAATTTCCTGACCACCTATTTTACCGAGAGCTCTTACTACCTCTTCCCTGACGGAAATATTTTCATCACAGGCAAGCCTTATAAGTTCATCTCTGGCAGATGTACATTTCATCTCACCCAGAACCCTTACAATACCAGCCCTTATCTGATGGCTGTGAGAGGAAAGGGAACCGATTAATATGTCTACTTCTTCTTTCCCTGTTTCTATAAGCGCCTCTACAGCCTTTTTATGTATTTCCTCATCAGGCAGTTGTAATATATACAGTAGAGACATGACTGATTGAGAATCTCCCTCTGATTTTATGATATCAATCTCACTGTTAATAATACTTACGGCAGTATTCCTGACAAACCATTCAGGGTCCTGACAGAGTCCAATCAACTCACCTATAACGGACAGACCGCCTATTTTTCTGAAATTACCAAGGGCTCTGATTGCTGCAGTTCTTATATTAGGATTTGCATCCAGAAGAATTTTCGGTTTTAAAAGATATTTCATGGAATCTGGATTTTTTGTATCGGCCAGACCATATATAGCTGTTTCTCTTACACTATCATCTTTATCATTCAGTGCATCTACAAGAAGAGAAAAAGCATCCGAACCGGATATTTTCGAGATATCAACAACTGCTCTTCTTCTTACTTCAGTTATATCACTGTTTAATTGTCCTGATAATTCACTTAACGTCATAGTAAACACCTATATTCTTTCTATAAATCCTTCACAGCATTTACCCGGATTGAAGCCTGTTAGCTTATAGTTGCATGCTATATTTGCCGTTATACCTGCAACACCGGCAAAACATCCCAGACGGGGACATGTCAATTCACTGATGACACTGCCTCTGTCCAGAATATCCTGACAGCATGAAAGATAGACACAATTGAATACAGACACCTCAAGTTTATTCGGATTTACCTCTCTTAACACGAACTGTCTTGTATCTTCAAAAAGGCCGCTCTTAATTCCCAGTTCTATATAAGCTTCAACAGCTTCTTTTATTGTGCCGGCAGGTTTCATATGATAACCATATTCGTTACCTATGATATCAATCAAATTACTGGCTGCATTTTCATATACTCTCCTGCAAAATTCCCCGGGATGAGGGAAAAAATCCCTGGCACTTTCCTCTATGGCTGTAACCCAGATTCTTACAAGTTCTCTTTGAGTTCTTTCCTGTTTATATTTGGGATCTATCATGTTACTTCTCCTCCACTAATTTCTTTGTTTCCTGTGCTATTACAAGCTCTTCATTTGTGGGGACACATAAAACTGCAGTTTTCCCTTTACTTATTATTAAACGCCTCTGATTGTTCAGTTCTTTATCGATTTCTATACCTAAAAATTCAAGTCCTTCACAGACAAGTTCTCTCACACGGGAAGCATTTTCTCCTATACCGCCGGTGAAAACAACTGCATCAAGACCTCCCATGACTGCTCCATAGGCGCCTATATATTTTTTAATTCTGTGGCAGAAAACATCAAGAGCCAGTTTAAACTGTAATTCTCCTCTATCGGCACCTTCTATTATTTCTCGCATATCATTGGATCTCTCAGAAATGCCTTTAAGGCCTGACTGGTTATTCATCAGCTTATCCATTTCGGCTGGCTTGAGTCCTTCTCTTTCCATCAGATAGGTAACAATTGCAGGATCAATATCTCCGCATCTTGTTCCCATAACAACACCTTCAAGAGGGGTAAATCCCATAGATGTATCTATGGAGATACCGCCTTTTACAGCAGCAATACTGGCACCGTTTCCGAGATGACATGTTACCATGTTCAGTTCTTCCACAGGTCTTTTTAAAATCTCTGCAGTTTTTCTTGAAACATAATAATGAGAAGTTCCATGAAAACCATACCTTCTGATACCCATTTTCTTATATAATGAGTAAGGAAGGGCATAAATATAAGAAGAAGGAGGCATTTTCTGATGAAAAGCCGTATCAAAAACGCCAACCTGAGGTTTGCCGGGTATGATTCTGGCACATTCTTTTATACCTTTCAGATTATGAGGATTATGAAGAGGGGCGAATTTAATACAATCTTCTATTTGCTGTATAACTTCGTCCGTAATAATCACAGAACTGGCAAATTTCTCTCCTCCATGAACTACTCTGTGACCGATAGCCATAATTTCATCCATGTTTTTTATAGTTCCATGCTGAGGATGGGTAAGAATATCTATTATCTTCTGAATGGCCACCGCATGGTTACTGATTTCCGTAATTTCTCTATATTCATTTTTACCTTTTGGTTGATACCTGAAAATAGCATCAACACTGCCGATTCTTTCTACTATTCCCTTTGCCAGATTTTCTTCTGTCTCTGCACGGATAAGTTGAAATTTAGCAGATGAGCTACCACAGTTTAATACCAGGATATTTATTGTTACCACCTTCTTTTGATTAACTATCAGCTATCAGCCAGTACGGCAAATGCTGACGATTGATATGCTGAATGCTGAACTATTTTTCGACAAATAATTTAAAAGCCCTTTTAAAATAGTTTAGAGTTTAGGGCTCATTACCGGAACAGGTAAGGAATGAAAATTAAATAAATGTCTCAAATATATTGAATAGTGACGCGTAACGCGTGACGCGTGACGCGAGGAAAGAAACTATTAATAAATTTCCATTTCTAAGTTCGTAACCATTTTGTCAGCTTCTGCCTGACAGGCTATTACGAAGTACCGCTCCAAATAAGTTCGTAACCATTTTATCAGCTTCTGCCTGACAGGCTATTACGAAGAAAAATAATTTGC
>DAIOEN010000229.1:0-11341 GCA_036746235.1 Vulcanimicrobiota bacterium
CAGAATATTATAGAATTTTTCAAAGTGGATAATACATCCCAGAAAATGCTTGGTAATTCAAAAGTAGCCAGAAAGGCTATTAAAGACAAAACAATGAAAGGAATAGAAGGAGGAGGAACTCAGGGATTTGAACTTAAACTTGCAGGTTCTGACAGTGAAGATGAAGATTATGTGAAGTTTTAAAGATGGTGAAGAGTGAAGAGTGAAGGGTGAAGGGATTACATGAAAACCGTGTGAATTTTTCCTTTCACCTTTCATTGCCTTATAGAATGAAGAACTTGCTTTATCTTATATTCCACCTCTTTATCCTGTTTTCCCTCGGCCACAGAGCGTGCTTTTTCCAGGATTTCTATGGCTTTGTTTTTATTTATCTGTATATATATATAACCAAGCTGACAGTAAGGTAATATCATGTCAGGACAGAGTTCCACCAGATCTTCAAAATACTGTTCTGCCATACATAAATGTCCCCGTCTGAGATACAGCTCACCAAGCGACATATGGGCCTCTATGTGATAGGGATTAATAGTTAATATTTTTTTTAACATCATCTCTGCTTTCTCTGTATATCCATAAGATCTGGCATTTTGTGCATCGACTGAAAGTTTTTCACAGAAAATCGCATCTTTTTTCTGTTTATATTTATTGAAATAAGCCATCAATTTACAGAATGACATACTGGAATAAGAGAAGATTTTATTCCATACAGGAAATGTCTCTACTGTAAAAGAAGGTTTCCCGCCATGTTCAAAGAGTATATGATAATATTTAAAATATGCTATTTTTTTTTCTCTATGAAAATCAAGCATATCGGGACAGATGGCTTCTTCTATAATCCTGGCTTTTATAGAAAAATTTTTACCGTAAAAGAGACTTTTAAGTTTTTCAAGAAAAGGTTCTTTCCCATCTATAACAGGAGAAGAAAGACATAAAAAACCCTTTCCGCCACAAGAAAGATAATCGGGAAAACCTTCTATGATCTTTAAAGGTATTTCTATGCCCAGGTCTCCGCCATACCCCGGAAGCCACGATTTAAAGTTATCGGGGAAAAAACCGAAAGGAGGATTGGATACTATTATATCATATTTATTTTCAACATTTTTATAAAGATCTGATTGAATGAATTTTACATGTTCTCTGTCGTTTAGAAAACTGTTATTAGTAGCAAAAACTATAGCCTGAGGGTTTATATCAACACCTGTCACAGAAGAGCAAAACCTGCTTAATGTGAGAGCCTGTATACCGGAACCGCAGCATAAATCAAGGCCTTTTTCATAATGTTTCATAGAAAAAAGTCTTCTAATATCCTTTGAAAGAAGATAAGAATCCTCTCCTATATAGACTCTGCTGTTTAAATCCTTATAAAAAGGTATTGATGTAGATATAAAATAAAAATAGCCGGTATGATCTATCTTTACCGGACTTATTTTTATAAGGGAATAAAAAAAATCATAATCGTATCTAAATATGTCTTTTTTTATAAAAATATCAATAATATCCGATTCGAGCAATTTCTCAAGATCAGTTATTTTTACAGAATGATTTTTAAAGAAAAGCCTGTAGAGTATATATAGTTCCCGGTCTTTTAGAGGCGTAAAAAAATCTAATATTCGTTCATAACGAAATCTTTTAAGTATATCCTTTATTATAAGAGTTAGTTCTCTGTCTAGCAACATATAGAAAAATTATAACATGAAATATTATACAAGAAAAGTTTTTTTACTGTTAAAAGGATTTATATATAAAAGGAGAAATAATATATTGTATTTATATTTATCCTCGCGTCATGCATTATGCGTCACGCGTTACAAAAAAAAAGAGGTGTCTTTACTAATGGTAAAATACAAAATTCCTGTTCTTGTTTTAATTCTATTTATGTCAGTAAGTATCAATTTCGTTTTCGGAGAAGAAACAGTAAAAATCGTTCTATTACATACAAATGACATACATGGCCATATATATCCCTATGAAGATGCCAGAATAGCTCCTGGACCTGAAAAAATAGGAGGTTTTGAATATCTCAGTACTTTAATTAAGAAGGAAAGAGCTGAAAATCCAGATGCTTTGCTCTTAGACGGAGGAGATATTGCCCAGGGGAGCCTTTATTCAAATCTTGCCTATGGAATACCTGTAATAGAATTAATGAATACAGCAGGTTACGATTGTCTGGCTCCGGGAAATCATGATTTTGACTGGGGAGCAGAAAAACTTTCAGGTATGATAAATGCAGCAACATTTCCAGTAATTGCTGCCAATGTAATAGAAAGAAAAAGCGGTAATTTTATTCCAGGTACAAAACCATATATATTAAAAGATATAAATGGTATAAGAATTGGAATTATAGGGATTGCCTGTACCGATACAACAGTATTAAGTCCTGAATGTTCAAAGGAAAAATATAATTTCTTATCGGCAGAGGAAACCCTGAAATGTTATATACCGGTATTAAAACAAATACATAAAGCAGATTTAATCATGGTAATTTCTCATCTCGGTTACAGAGAAGATGTAAAACTTGCAGACATGGTATCTGACATAGATATCATAGTAGGCGCTCACAGTCACACAGCTCTTAAGGAACCTGTAATGAAAAACAATACTATTATCATTCAGGCAGGTTGTTACCTTACTTATCTCGGAAAAACTGAATTAGAAGTAGATAAAGAAAAGAAAAAAATAATCAGTTACAGGGGCGAACTTATAAAAATTCTGGACAGCCAGATAGAACCGGACATGGAAGTCAAAGCATTACTTGATAAATACAAAGAAAAATATAAAAGTTTCGGAGAAAAAGTAATAGGAGAAGCATCTGTAGAGCTTACAAAATCCAATACAAAAGAATGTAATCTCGGCAATCTTATAGCAGATATTATGAGAATTACCGGTGAAGCAGATATAGCTCTAATTAATACAGGAGGTATTAGAGAAGATATTCCTGCAGGACCTGTGACAATAGAAAAAATTTATGGAGTTTATCCTTTTGAAAATATGCTTATCAGCATGGACCTTAAAGGAAAATACATAAAAGAAATAATTGAAACAACCTTTAACGGTTCCCATGCAATACTGCAGGTTTCAGGTTTAAAGATTAAATATGATTTTTCAAAACCGGGACGAGAAAAAACAGTAGAAATACTTGTAAATAACCAGCCTCTGGATGATGAAAAAATCTACAGGGTTACTACGGCAGATTTCCTGGCCATAGGAGGAGACGGTTATGAAAGCTTTAAAAAAGGTGAAAACCTCCAAAATATAATGCCCATAAGAGATTCTATTATAAAATATTTTCAGGATCACAGTCCTGTTTCAGCTGAGATTGAAGGAAGACTTGAAAATGTGGAGAAAAAATAAATTATTGTCATAGTGACAGAAATAATATAAGTGACAGCAGCGTTCGGCCAGAACCATCTGTCACGCGTTACGCGTTACGCGTTACGACCTTTAATAAGGAGGTAATTTAAAATGTCCTCAATCGATAAAGAAATTGCCAGAGATATTACAGTAGCCTGGCTCAATACAGGTAAATTATCAGAAGAATATCTCTCCAAAAAGCAGGTTGCAGCTTTTTATGAGTGTATATTTCAATCAGTAAGTGAATGTAAAGTACAGGCAAAAGGAGTTTCTATTGAAACAACATCAGGAACAACCATTACCGCCACACCTCAATCATCAGTTCGCCGATCCGTCAGTATTCCTGATGCTGCAAGCAGTTCTACTGCATCAAAACACAGGTTCACATAGTATAGTGACGCGTGACGCGTGACGCGTCACGCGTCTACGATTTGTGGTCAGACATCCTGTTACAGGTAACTCATTGAAGCATTTCGACTGCTTTTTTCATTGTATTTCGTGTATAGTCCCATGGCTTCAATTTAGCTTCATCACAGATCTTCTGCGGTTCATACTGCATTTTTCCATGGCAGTAAATACATTTATAATAAAAAATATTATTGCCCGATGTTCCTGTTTGCTGGCTGTATGTCTTTATTTTATCGGTTTCAATCAACTCCATATCCACATCAGACCATCTTCCTTTGTTCTCAAAATCCAGAGCTTCTTTAAGAGAAGGCAGAGCATCAATATAACCATATGTCCCTATGAATCTTGCAGCCTCACCTCTTACAGCAGGCTCACTGTCAGAAAGAAGTTTTATCAATTGTTTTTTTGCTTTTTTTCTTACATATTCTTTATTGTTAAACATAGTCATAAGTTTAAATGCATTCAATTGAGCCATACCATCTTTATCACTCAGGCCTTCGTCTACAAGAACATCTATTGCCGGTTCACCCAGTTCGATAAGCTTTTCTGCATTCATATTCCATTTTATTCGGTCTTCGCTATCACTATAAAAATAACATATTTTTATAAGCTCTCTGGCCTTTCCCTTGTTAACCTCTTTCCACCAGGATGGTATAAAGGCCATAAATATTAGTAATACCGTGATAGCACATATTCCTACAATACTAATTATGTTCCTATGTGTCTTTGTTTCTTTCACATAAATGGTTGCGTCCTCTATTACCTCTTCTTTAAGCTCTATTACCAGTTCCTGTGGCATAAGTACTGTCTTTTCCTGCGGAATTATTTCTTTTGAAAAACTCCAGTTCCAGTCTATTTCCCAGATTTTCACCATTCCGTCCATGGTCGATGTAATAATATACCTGCCGTCTGGAGAAAATTTCACATCTGTAACTGTCGAGCTATAATCTTCCAGTATCCTGATACAATCCCCTGTATCTGCGTTCCATATTCTTACAGTATTATCCGTACTTCCAGATACTATGAAATTCCAATCGGGAGAAAAAGCTACAGACGTAACTTCCCCCCTGTGCTCTTTAAATATCTTGAGACACTTCTCACTTCTTATATCCCATAACCTTACGGTTCTATCGTTAGAAGAAGATACAATCTTACCATCAGGAGATATATCGGCACCTGTAACAGGGAGGGTATGTCCCTGGAAATGTGCTTTACATTTTCCGCTTTCCACATCCCAGAGTTTTAATGTCTTATCATCACTTCCCGATAAGAGATTACGACCGTCCTTTGATAAAACTACAGTTTCCACAGATGATGAATGACCTTTAAGAGTCCTCAGGCATTCTCCGCTTTCTATATTCCATATCTTTACAGTACTGTCAGTCATACCTCCGCCTGTTACTGCGTAAAAAGATCCCGGAAATATATTCAGACTCTTACAATCCAGATTTTCAGAAAGAATTCTTAAAGATTTATCTGCTGAAAGGTCATGGAATTTAATTTTTTTATCTTCACCTGCAGAGAGAATAAATTTTCCTTCTCTGGAAATTTCGACAATTTCTCCCATATCTGAAAAACTTTTCAAAGTCTCCCCTGTCTGAAGTTTTTTCACCCTTACAGTTTTATCAGGTCCACCGTATACAAGAAGGTTATTGTCAGATACAGAAACATTGTTTACTTTTCCCTGAGAATCAGAAAAGCTTTTAAAAAGCCATACGCTTCTGATACCTTCTCTGTTTCCTCCTTCTCCTGCTTTATGAAGTCCCTGGAGAGCCCGTCCATCTTTAGAAAAGCCCTGTATATTAAGAGCTTTTCTGAAAATGTCATGACCTTCTTTCCATTCACCATCTCTGACTTTTTTTTCTCCCTCTGACAGGAGTTTTTCAAAAACTTCTACATCCCGGAGGCTTTCCTCTACAGTTCTGGGTTTTACTATTAAATATTCTCTTCTGTAAATGGCATTATAAATTTTATCACTCTTAAAAGGCAAAGATATATACCTGAGTGTTTTATCTCTGCTTGCAGTAAGGAGACTTCGGCCTGATGGAGCAAATTTTACAGATGTAACAGAAGAAGTATGTTCCGAAATAGTTCTTACCGGTTGGCCTGTAGAAATATCCCAGATTTTTACACAGCCGTTACTGGCTCCTGATGCTACATGAAAAGCATAAGGAGAAAAATCGACACTTTCTACAGAACTGTCATGACCTGAAAAAGTTTTTACACATACTCCTTTATCTATATCCCATAATTTCAATGTCTTATCTTCACTTCCTGAGAGAATATACTTTCCGTCAGGGCTGAAAGCTATACTTAATACAGGCCCGTTGTGACCGGAAAACTTTTTGTAACAATCACCTGACTTTACATGCCATAATTGAAGAGAATTTTTCTGATTACCCGTAGCCACAAAAGCTCCGCCAGGAGAAAACCTGACACAGTAGATAATTCCCATATTTTTACCTGCAGTAATTAAAGAGTTACCGCTCTCTACATCCCATATATTCACCACTTCATCTGCTCCGGAAGAAGCAATTAATGTTCCATCAGGTGAAAATTGTATACTTCTTACTATATTTTCATGTCCGTAGAAAGCTCTTATAAATTCCCCTGTTTCTTTATGCCATAATCTTATTGTGTCATCACCGTGAGCAGAAGCTATATACCTGGAAGATACTGCCACATCAAGGGCCTCAAATTTCATATAAGAAGATTCTTCAGACACTTTCTTTATAGATTTTCTGTCTCTCAGATCCCAGAACTCGAGCAAACTGTCTGTATTACAGGATATAGCAAGGTGTTCTCCTGAAAAGCATACTCCTGTTATCTTTCCTCCTGCACCTTCTAGCTTCTTTATCTCCCCTCCTTCAGGATAAATAAGGTCTCTTTCTGTTTTGCTCTGAAACATTACACAGGACGGAGGAATTCTGTCACCGGAGCATTCACTGAGACTTTCAATAACTCTCGGGACATAAGGTGCAAGTGAAGAGGCCTTCTGCAAATACTTTAAAGCAATTCCGCAGTTGTGAGACGGGGAAAAAGAGTGAAAAGAAGGTACAAAAGTTCCTTTACCTGTAAGCATTTCTCCCATATAGAGATTTGCCCTGAAAGACTGAGGGTTAAGCTCAAGTAATTCTTCAAGTAATGCCCTGGCTCCATCAAAATTTTTTATTTCTGTCATTGCGACAGAAAGATCTATCTTTAAATCACCATCACCGGGGAATAAATCCAGAAGTTTACTGAACTCATCACAGGCTTCCTGCCCTCTTCCGTTATAATAAAGGGACGCAGCATAATTCCTGAGATATTCCATGTTTTCTTTATCCATATTAATTGCTTCCTGGAAAACCTTTAAAGCTTCGTCATATTTCTTCAAATTCGTCAGGATTATTCCTTTAAGGTTTAAAAGCATTCCGTTCGATTTATCCAGTTCCAGGGATTTATTGATTAAAGAAAGACCATGGTGGGGATTACCATGGAGCAGTTCAAATATGGCTTCATAATAATAGGGTAAAGGATTATCTGAGTTTCCTTCCCTTACAGACTTGAAGCGAATCAAAATATTTTCATAGCTATCCCATCCTTCATCGGTAAGTAAAAGTATAAGATTAATATTTGCACACAGGGAATGAGGGTCTATCTGAACAGCTTCTTCGAGAAATTTTCTTGCATCCGATTTTCTTCCGAGATCAAGATATGAAAGAGCTCTGTTATTAAGATCTTCTGCTTTAAGTTCTGCTTCTCCGGGAAGTGTTCTCTCATAATCTTTTCCGCTTACTTCTCTGTAAACCAGTGTAAGGACATCCTGAATTTCGTCAAAAGATGAGTATCTGCATTTAGAATCTTTTTCCAGACATTTCATCAATAAATTTTTCAATGTTTTCGGGATTCCGTCACGAAACTTGTCGGGATCAGGAGTAGGAGTAAATCTGTGCATCATCTGATAGGCAATAACAGTAGGATAGGGATTATCAGGTTCTTTAACAAAAGGCCTTCTTCCGCAGATCATTTCATATAACATTACACCAAAGGAATATACATCGGATCTTCTATCGGTTTTATCTGCCCCTGTCCACTGTTCGGGAGGCATATAGGGCGGTGTTCCCACAGCAGTAGCAGACGTAAGGGTCTGCCATTCCTGCTGGCTTATGGAAGATGGTTTTTCTAAGGAAACAGGAGTAACAGGTTCTGTATCATGTTTTTTTGTTTTCACAAGTCCGAAATCAGTAATTTTTACTGTACCGTCTTTCATTAACAGTACATTATCTGCTTTAATATCACGATGAACAAGGCCTCTGGAATGGGCATAAGAAATACCGGAACAGAATTGAATGGCAAAATCCAGCACATCAGGTAATTCTCTGAGATTCTCCTCTTTTAGCCAGTCAGAAAGACTGCCACCGTCGGCATATTCTATGAATATTCTTGGGATGCCCTGCATTTCTCTCACATAAAAAGCAGTGGCTATATTGGGATGTTTTCCCAGGTCAACCCATGTTTCAGCTTCCCTTATAAAACGGGCTTTATTTTCTCCGGTAAGAAATTCTTCACGGGGAGATTTTACAACCAGTTTTATACCCCATTTAAGATGGTCTACAAAATATATTACCCCCATACCACCTGTTACTATATTTTCCACACGATAAAGACTGTCTATAACCTCCCTGACAGACCAGGTTCCGGAACTGCCATGGTCCGGTAAATCCCGGCTATCTAAAAGAGTTTTGTCTTCACTTTTTTCGTTTCCTTTATCCGAAAGGGGTTTGTCTTCCGATATATCTTCAACAAGGGTCTTACTTTCTGCACTTGAAATGCTTTTAGCTTCCGATATATCTTCAACAAGGGTCTTACTTTCTGCACTTGAAATGCTTTTAGCTTCCGATATATCTTCAACAAGGGTCTTACTTTCTTCATATTCTTCAGGTTTTCCAGAAAATCCATAACCATTATTCATAATCATCCCCCCTTTTCACTTTATTTATTCTATTTTTTTATATTTTTTTCCTTCCATATGGTAGCTTCTTTTATTAATCGCTTAAAGAGAGTGTAGAATCTGGGATCTTCTATGACCAGTTTTTCAGGATGGAACTGGACTGACATAATGTATTCTTCTCCTGTTCCTTCCATGGCTTCTACAACACCATCTTCAGAAAGGGATGTTATTTTAAAACCAGGTGCAGTATTTTTAACAGACTGATGGTGGGAAGAATTGGCTCTTATTTTTTCTTCACCAAGTATATCATAGAGGAGACTGTCTTTATGAATATTTATGTAATGAAAACATGGTTTTATCTTTCCATTATTATCCAGGATTTGATGGACAAGGAGATCTTTTCTTTCATATTGAGAAGGAAGATCCTGATAGAGATTACCTCCGAAATAAACATTGATCAACTGATGTCCCCGGCATATTGCAAAAATCGGCATTTTTCTTTCCACACAGTATTTAATAATATCAAATTCAAAGGTGTCGAACTCCGCATCAGGTTCTCTGGAACCTTTATTTTCTTCATTAAAAAATTTCGGATCCATATCACCTCCGCCTGGTATTAAAAGGCCATCAATCTGTTTTAACTGGATAGTTAAAAATTCCTTATCATAAGCTTCGGAAAGGACTACAATCTTACCTCCCGACATTTCAACGGCTTTTCTATAGTTAGGTAGTTTATCTTCACCTTCCTGTAATTTTACACCCTGTTCTTTAGAATAAATAAGACCTATTTTCACTTCTCCTGCAGAGGCAGGTAAAGACTTATAGAAAACGAGGAAACAAAAAACGAACAAAATTATCAATTTATACATTCAAAACAACTCCTTTATTTTCTCATAAATAATTTCTATGGGAGAACATGCTCACAGGCAGTTCAAAAATATCCTATCTGGCCCACAGGGCTCCCGTTTTTTCCAGCCAGTCGGCAATTTTATCTGCTGCCCCTGCCACATTATTATCTGAAATATCAAGTTTCAACAGAGGCAAAATAGACTTTTCTACAAGTTTTTCCATAAGAATCTGATCCTCTATAAAAGGTTGAAGATTATCGTATTGAGACGGGTTACCCGATACTTTTAACCTCTCTTTTCTGGCGTCTTCAAAAGACTCTTTACTTCTTTTACAGAAGACGAGATGAAAACCTGTCTTTTGAAGTCTTTCCTCAAGCCACAGGAAATCATAATCTTTATTACGATTCTGCAGTTGATACATTCTGGTAGAAAGATGAAAACGATCAATAATCCACGAATAATAAGGGAGAAGTTCAAAAAGCTTCATCCACGTTCTGTAAGTTTCCATTGCCCTTTCTTCCTCATGAAGTTCAAAATTTATCAATCCTCTTCCCCATGGGAAATTGGTAAAAGCACACCATTCTGCAGAAATCAAAGGGGAATGATATCGATATTTACGGGGCCCTACAATACGGGGATGTTCATTTAACGCAAACGCTATCTCTGTCTTGAAGGTCAATCTTGTTCCTTCAAGGATGATTTTAGGACATAATTTTGAAGACATAAAACGTTCCTTTCACATTTTATTTACAGTAATTATAATGTAACCTGTTAGAATTTAAGTTTTCGTGACGGGTAACGCGTAACGCGTGACAGGTTTATATCCATGGGCATCACGCATTACGCCTTACGCATTACGAGGCCATTACTTATGAAATTAACTATATATATTTCACACATTCCTTTCCTTTTTCCTGCAAATTCTACTATTGACAAAAATAATTTCTCATGCTACACTAATATTGTAAAATATACACTAATATTAAAGTAGAAAACACACGATTAAAGGAGGAAATAAATATGTTAAGTTTTCATCTGGAATTAAATCAGAATTTTTTCCAGGCAGAAAGCCAGAGTCAGACAGTTTACGGACTTATAAGAATAAAACCGGAAGAAAATGCAATAAAAGGCAGAGCCCCTCTTGATATTAAATTTCTTCTGGACAGAAGCGGTTCTATGTCAGAAAGGGTAACCAGTACAAATTTAGATATAAATACTATCATAGATTTTCTTTTCAGTAAAAAGAATAAGAAAAATATCACGAAACTGGATCTGTTAAAAATAGCGGTAAACCAGGTTATAAACAGAATGGAATTAAATGACATGGTTTCAATAATAACCTTTGACGGTAATGCAAAAGAACTTATAGAGACAATTATAAAAAGCAAAGAAGATAAAAATAATATAAAAAAAATAGTCACACAGATACGCACAGGTGGCTCGACAAACATGTCAAAGGCTTTAAATATTGCTCTGACTGCCCCGGATACAGTAAACCATGTAAAAAGAATAATAATTTTTACGGACGGAGACGTGAACACTCCTTCTGTAGAAGAAGAAGAGAAAGCCTGTACGGAACTTGCCGTAAAGGCGAAGCAGTTGAAAATACCTTTCAGTATTTTCGCAACAGGTATAGAATATAATGATAAATTCCTCGGAAAACTGGCAGATATAACAACAGGCAGAATGGAACATATATCAAACCCGACAAACATGATAAATATATTTAATGAAGAAATTGGAGTCCTTGGAGATATAGCAATAACCAATCTTGAAGGAACAATGCAGATGAGTAACGGAA
>DAIOEN010000230.1:0-1559 GCA_036746235.1 Vulcanimicrobiota bacterium
GAATGAAGATAACTGTGTATTTCTGAAAAATTTCCGTTACTGTGGGAAATCAATGCAGATACATTATGAACGGTCTTACTGCCGTAGTTTTCTTCAGGAGAATAAATGACTACTTCTCCTTCTTCAAAAATCTTATGAGGAAATTCGACTCTCAGATTTTTACTTTCTATTTCAAGCAAAACAGGAAGCAATGAAGGGCGGAGTACTGAATAGGTATCACTCATAACATTTTCCACTTCAACTATGTCAGCTTCTTCTCTTCTCATTTTATAAAAATTCTTATCTTTCCCTGTAAGAATGTATGTGATAAATTCCTGGAACCCCATGCCTGTCATCAACATTCTTACCGTATCTCCCAGTTCCGCTATCGGTGCTACGGAACCGACAGTATATTTATCAGGCATTTGAGGTGAAAAACTGTTGTAGTCTCTTGCTATTGCATAGTCTTCTACCAGATCTACAGGGTGAATGCAGTCTCTTCTGTAAGGAGGGCTCTGGCAGGTTATTTTATTCTCACATGAAGTGACTGTAAACCCCATAGAAGAAAGTTTTTCTATAATAGAAGTAACCGGTATAGTTTCTCCCAGCATCCTTTCAAGATAGGATTTTTCTACTGATACAATCTGAGCCAGATCCTTTGGTGTAACTACTGTATCATTTTCATATTTTACGGCAAAAGGTCTTATTGTTGCCCCTCTGTCTGCCAGGTTGCAGGCAAGTATATTTGTACTTAATATGACGGATTCAAGTGATGTGCCTGTTACTTCTACGAAAAGCATTTTATTGCCTTCCACCACTTTTCCCAGATCCTCACTGTTTATTACAGGCGGAAAAGAAAGAACATTACCGTTTTTATCCATTATTACAGGGTAAAGATGGTATTTTTTTACCAGCTTTGCATATTCCTGGCCTTTCGGATGTTTTTCCAGTATTTCTCCTAAATCCATTTGTTCTGAAAACCCCAGGGGTGAAAATTTTACTTCTTTCTCTTTAAAACCTTTATAATAAACAGGGAATGCTATTTTTGAAGCATCATATACGCCTATGGCAATTAATTCCCTGTTACGTCCGTAATTTACACAGAGTTTTTCCTGAGTCTGTATGAGCTGTGTAAGAAGAGCATCATCTACTTCTATATTCAGTACGAGAAATCCCCCTATAAAAGGCCTTATGTCCTTTAAATTTGCATCTACTATAATCATGTCGTTCTCTGAAGGCTCTGATGAGAAGAAGGGATAATTACTTTTCTTATGCAGTACTGCTTCTCTTATCTGTCTTGCCACACCTTCCACACACCACAGATCCGGTCTGTTCGTATCGACAAGTTCTATTTTCAATTCCCCTGTTTTTTCATCATACTCTTTGAATTCCGCTTTTGCTTTTGAAAGCAGGTCAGACAGTTCGTCCAGTTCTATTTTTTGTCCGTAGAGACGCTGGAGATCTTTATAATAACAGCTTATTGTTGGCATCTATATCACCGCCTTTGAATTTCTGATAAAGTTCATGTCATGGGAAAAGAGCTGTCTTATATCATTTATACCGAGAGATACCATAGCCAT
>DAIOEN010000230.1:1659-11274 GCA_036746235.1 Vulcanimicrobiota bacterium
TGTCATGGGAAAAGAGCTGTCTTATATCATTTATACCGAGAGATACCATAGCCATTCTGTCTATTCCCAGTCCCCAGGCTATGACAGGTACATCTATACCCAGGGGCAATGTAACTTCCGGCCGGAATATACCTGCTCCTCCCAGTTCTATCCATCCAAGTACAGGATGTTCTACATGAAGCTCTACAGATGGTTCTGTAAAAGGAAAATAAGCAGGAGTGAATTTTGTCTTTTTTGCTTTTGCTATTTCTTTTGCAAAGAGATTCAATAATCCGAGTAATTTCGGGAAATTGATACTTTCATCCAGCACTATCCCTTCACTCTGGAAAAAATCTGTTCCATGAGTCGCATCTATCTGGTCATAGCGAAAACACCTGGCTATACCGAAGTATTTTCCCGGTATTTCAGGATTTCCTGCAAGAGTTCTTGCAGAAAGTGCCGTGCCCTGGCTTCTCAGAACAAGTCTTTTTGTCTTCTCTCTGTCAAAATTATATCTCCATCCTTCAGAGCCGGTAGTGCCTCCGTTCTCATGACATGCAGCCACATTTGATAAATATGGCTCTTCTATTTCTCTGCAATATTCAGGTTTTTTTATATAGTACACATCATGAATATTCCTTGCAGAGTGGAACTGGGGCATAAATAGGGCATCCATATCCCAGAATTCTGTTTCCACAACAGGGCCTTTCATCTCTTTAAATCCGAGTGATATGAATTTCTGTCTCACCCAGTCAAGAAATTGTCTGTAAGGATGTTTTTTCCCTATAATTAACCTGGGCGGATTGAGACTTATATTATATTTTCTAAAATTAACGTCTTTCCATTTCCCTTCCTGAAGCAGTTCGGGAGTTATCTGGCTGATTTCTGTTTTTCTGTTCCCAAGATTTTCCTCCAGATGTAATATTAATTCTTTACCCTGTTCTGTAAGATGATATAACATGACAGGTTTTTCATCTATTCTGAATACTCCCTGTTCCGTACCTCTTTTTCTGTAGAGACTTCTTGCCAGTTCCTGTTCTTCTTTTGTGAGTTCTGTTATCATTATCTGTTTATTCGTGAATACTTTATTGACAAGAGATTGTTTTTTCTCTATAAAAGTTGCGGAATTACTGGCAATAAGTTTCAGTATTCCTCCTGCTTCTATGGAGATATCTTTATGTTTTTTTAAAAAACCTGTTACAGAACCGACTTCTTCTTTTTCAAGACAGAGTAATTCCGCAATATGTGCCATAGTAGTTTTTTCTGTCTCTTCAGTCAGAATACGGACAATTCTCTTTTCAGGTATTCCTTTTTCTGCATAGGAAATTCCTGTTTTTGTAAGTGTTACAATCTCTTCTACACCTGTTGTTTCTGTTACGATAAGTTCTTTATGGAGGAGCCATTCGATAGCGGTTCGTAACTGGCTTTCTTTCAACCCGGTTTTTTCCAGTATTTCTGTCCACAGGAGTGATTTGTTTTCACTTTTAAACCTGTTCAGCACTTCTATTTCCAGAGGATGAAGAGAAGATATAATATCTGATGTCACTCTGATGGCGACTGTTTTGTAACAGCCGACTGTCACCTGCCTTTCGATATTTTTGATTAAAAAATTTTTATTCCTGACATTATAGCAAAATAAATATATAAAAACAATACAGGAAGAAGGAAAACACTCTTCTGGCAGTGAATAGTGAGCCGTGAGCAATGAATAGTGAAAAGTGAGTTGTGATGAGCAGGGGCGACCCCCTGTGGTCGCCCGGTACCGGTAACACACGGGTGACGCGTTACGCATCACCCGTTACGCATCACGATATAAAGGATTTTGCTATTGAAAATAAAAATACAGTATCAGCTTACCTTTACATACATAATAGTCATATTACTTACAATAACTCTGACAGGGAGCCTTTTTTTCCCATGGGTAAGAAATATTCTCCTTTTAAATGTAGAAAATAACCTGAGAACTCAGGCTTATTCCATTTCAAAAATGCTCGGAGGTTTTGCCTGGGATCAAAGGGATCTCAGGCAGGCATCTTTCTTTTTTACCGAAAATTTTGAGGCCAGGGGACAGTATATATTTAAAATATATGATGATACAGGCGTATTAATAGCTACCTCCGGTGAACAGGACGAAATCGGTTCTCTTATAAAAGAGGAGCAGGCTATGAGCAAAGATAAAGGAGAATTAAAATGGATAGAAGAGAAAAATAATGAGAAGATAATGCATATGACAGTACCTATAGCAACATGGAAAAAGAAAATAGGCACTGTAGATGTTTCTTCTTCTCTTTCTGACATACAGAATATACTGTTTGTCATGATGAAAATCCTGGGTATGTCCACATTATTTTCTGTCATAATAGTGAGTATAATAGGATTTTTAATAGCCAGAACTGTTACTGAGCCAATAAAAAAGATTAATAATATAGCGGTAAAGATTTCTCATGGCGACTTTCAACAGAGGATTTCACCGGTGAAAAATCCTCCTGAACTTGCCGAGTTATCGTGTACTATAAATTATATGGCAGAGCAACTGAAAAATGTTATAGAAGAGATAACAGGTGAAAAAAATAAAATGAATGCCATTTTGACCAATGTTATAGATGGGCTGATAGCTGTTGATATGGATAAAAGAATTATCTTTCTTAATTCAACTGCAGAGAAAGAATTTAAGGTTTCCAATGTGGAATGTGCCGGTAAAATGATTGATTATATTTGCCAGGGAGAGGAGATGGTATCACTTATTGCCAGAGCAATTCAGGATAAAGCCCCTGTGGAAAAAGAAATAGTAATGAATCATTCTCCTCTGAAAATATGCCATTTTACCTTTGCTCCTTTTATGGATGAAAAAAAGGAACATTCCGGTATAATGATAATTTTTCGTGATGTAACTGATTTAAGAAAACTGGAAAATCTGCGTTCTGAATTTTTCAGCAATGTATCCCATGAATTACGAACACCCCTTACTATAATCAAGGGTTTCTGTATAACCCTTCTGGATGAGTATCCTCCGGAATATGATCTCTGGAATCATTCCCTTAAAACAATAGATGAGGAAACAGATAGATTGACACGACTTGTAAATGATATGCTGGAACTGTCAAAATTGAGAATTCATAAAATAAAATTTAATCTCATAAGAGATGATATTAAACACTTATTATTACAGGTGATAGAACAGTTTACCCTTCATTCGGAAAGATATGAAGTGGATGTGACCTGTGATATAGAGGAAAATCTTCCTCATATAAGTTTTGACCCGGATAAAATGAAACAGGTCTTTATAAATCTTATAGATAATGCCATTAAATATACTCCTGCCGGAGGTTCTGTCAGAATAAGTGCTTACAGTACCGAAGGAGGGCTGTTTATAAAGATAAGTGATACAGGCGGAGGAGTTCCTGAAGAGGAACTGCCTCATTTATTTGAGAGATTTTTCAGATCGGAGAAGAATAAAGAAAGGGTAGGTACAGGTCTTGGTCTGCCTATAGTCAAAGAGATCATTGAAGCTCATAAAGGCGGGATAACTGTAAAAAATAATTTGCCTTCAGGACTGGATGTGCTTTTCTGGTTTCCTCTTGAAGATTGAAGGGTTGATGGAGAATTATAATAACACCTTCAACCCTTCTAATCTCAGGGACTGTAAAGAAATAAACTCTTTAGTATAGTGAATAAAATAAGGCATTAATTACTTTTTACTTTAGTAAAATTTTAACAGGGTTATTTTTGAACAAATCCTTAATATTTTTCCTGCACTATACCGCCATTCAGGTTGATTACTATATTTTTTTGAATGTTCAAATTGGGCTGTTGCAGTGTTATAGTTACAGGACTTGGTGCAGGCACCGGAAGTGCTCTTGCCGCATCATCTGCCGGTAATTGTATAGGAACACCGCGTTGATCAAATACAAGAATACCTTCCCCTGTATTGGCAATTTTTACTGCACCCGGTAATACAACTGTTTTTATTAAAGCTACAGGAGGATCGGCGTTTTTATGATATGCAGCGATAGTATAGGTTTTACCTGTTGAATCTATCCTGTAACTTGTAATTAAGGGTCCGCTTGCATCAGGATATTTGTTTGTAATTGCTTCCTGCTGGGCAAGCTTTATGTCAGAAGTTAAGGAGTTCAGTGAGCCTCTAAAGTCTATACTCCATTGATATCTTCTGTATCCTACTACAGAGATAGCAGTAAGAAGAATTATAATTCCTATGGATATCATCATTTCGAGAAGGGTAAAACCTTTTTTTTTCTTTAATATCATAATGAATAAATTATCCTTTCGTCTTATAGAAGAATATCAGTCCTCCGGCTATTAAAACAGTACCCATTAAAAACAATATTATCTTTATAGTAGAAGAGCTCTGCTTATTATCCTGTAAGTCAGATGTTTCATCTTTTATTTCCTGAAACAGAGGGGTCGGGTTTACTGTCGGAGTAGTTATCATATAAAGAGGTGTTATATGTTTATTATGTGATTTTATAGTAGGTCTTGGTGCAAGAGTCGGTACATCAGGATTTGGAGTAGGCAACTTAACTCCGGGAATTGTATCTATAGGTTTTGAAACAAAAGCCATAGAGTTATTATATATACATATCAGCAGAGCGAATATTAGAATTGTAATTATTGAGACTTTCACTGATAATCCTCCTTGTTATAAAACTACTTTGAACCAAGGCTCCCTCTGTCGAAGAAAGCTGTTACGGTAAACTGTAATAATCCGGACGGAAGCTTGGAGTAATCTTCATTAAAAAACATTGGTGCTGTATAATATTTCAGACTTTCATCGTAGCTTATTTTCATATCTGAAGCATAACCTCTGCCTTTTGTATCTCCTTCTACATCTGTCTGATTACCTACCATCTGTCCTTTAAAGTCTATAGAACCGTTAAAACCTTCCGAACCTGCTCCTCCCGAATCGAAAAATCCATTTTCTCCGAGATAATTGAAGAAATCAAACTGTACTGACTGACGGATTGAGTTCAACTGTCCCCTCAACTGAAGATGATGGTAATCTCCGGTTTCATCGCCTGATCCACTGACATAATCCGGATCATCATTTTTATCTGCCTGTAAAGAATTGGAACTTTTCAATTCATGAAGGTACATATAATTTTCTGCTACAAGTCCAATTGCCGATGTTGTTTCGTCTTTATAGGTTATATCGCCTGCTACGAAAATATTGCCTTCTGATGCAGGAGTACCTTCCAGATTGTCCTTTTCCAGATTTCTGAAGAATTTTTCTTCAGCAGTAAGAGAAGGATCATTTGGATCTAGCAGAATATCATCAATAGAACCTGTTGCAATTGCAGGATCTGTTCTGGAGTCATCGCATACAACTGAAATACCTGAAGCTGCTTCTCCTTCTACCATTACGTTCCCTCCATTTACATAAATCACTGTATCCTGAGACAGATCATATGTATTACTGGAAATTGGAGTTTGACTGGTTATGGTATCTATATTGCCGCTGTTCTTTCCCTGTCCGCCTTCATAACGATTATATATTTTTATGTCCACCTTTGGCTTTGCAGGGGTTGTTGAAGTATCTGAATAGAAACTGATTTTACATATATTTTTGCTATAGTCTTTATCACCATCATGATCTAAATCTTCTCTGTTGGCAGCAGTATTTTCCGGATCCTGATAAATATCTCCATTGTAAATACTGAGCCCCTGCACTTTATTGTCACCATCCACTATTGTGGCATATCTGTTAGAGGCATTTACCGTACTTCCATTTGTAGCATCTATTATACTGTTCATATATGAGTCATTTGCTCCGGGAACGCCTCTGCGGTCACTTCCTGTTACGAATGAAGAACCCTGAAAGGCGCTTTTCATATCTGAATTTAATTTATAGTTGCCTATCTGATTATCTACTACATCAGGGCCTGTGCCATCATATTTGTCATTACTTACAAGACGAACCGGCCCGTTTATTGTTGCCATATCATTAGGGTCTGTAGTACCATTTATAGGGTTCCCGTCTGCATCCCATATCAGTAATCTGGCTACTCTGTTCGAGTTAGGATCATTATTCGGATCATCATAACCTTCAGCTCTTATGCCTCCGTTAATTAGAGTATCAGGGCATAATCCCACCATATTCTGCATAGCCTGGAGAGAACTGTCGGGTACATTAAAAGGCAGATCGAGATCTGTAAAGTTTTTATATATATATGTATAATTATAATATGAAACTTCTTTTAATATTACCTGTATTGCTCTGCTGGCATAGAAAACAATATTTGCATCTGCGAGATCTACATCCTCCGGTTCTACGCCCGGTGCGTTAATAACGTATCCGATACATGAAGCTACTATGTCAGGGTATTGACCTGGAGCATCCTGAACTATTATAGTGCATCCAACTATTTTTCCATCTGTTGTTTTGCTGCCCAGAGATAGTCTTATTGGTCCATTTGTAGCTGTATCATTTTTTCCTTTATTTTTTAGATCGTAAACCATGTAATAAGTGGTATTGTTTGTATCCTGAGTCACTACAAAATAGTTAGGGTCAGTAAATTTCGGAAAGCTGAACGTTCCCCTTCTGTTTGCTGAAGCCGGTAATGAGTTATAATCCCAGAACCCCGGCTGTGATGTTGCTACCATGGCCAGGTAATCTATACCTGCTGTGGCTGCTTCAAGAGCAAGTTCTGAATCAATTCTGGATCCGGTAGTTTTGTTTTCTGCTATAGTTATTGCAAGAAATCCTGTTGCAATCGACGCAAGCACAATAACTGTAAATAAAGCCAGGAGCATTGCAGCTCCTTTTTGATTAATTTTTCTTTTCATTGATTATGTCTCCTCTCTTTTGATAAATACCTTAATGATATGCAGCTCGTATCTGAACCGAGCCTTCCAGTTTTAAACGCTGTTTTTTATATGTAGTTTTTCCATAGGGATACTGATTTAATATCATAATTATTTTAAAGGATAACGGGTCATATATTTTAGTCGAATCCGTGTAAATAGGATTAGCTGTTTCCTGGAATTCTATTTTCCTTGATTTCCAGTAAGCTTCATTCTTCTCATGACTTATAAAAAAATATATAGAATCTGACGGAAAAGGCATCTGAATAATTACTTCCGGTTCTAATGTCCATGACCAGGATTTCGGTGTATAGCTATTGAGAGTCCAGTCAAAGCCAAATATATTTGCCGAGGAAAGAGCTGTCCCGAATTGCAATATCCGCCTTACAAGGGCATGAGTATGTGAAATAGGATGTTGATTCGGATCTGAAGGAACAAAATCTGCATCCACATAATAACATACAAGACGATAACTTGTATTGCTCGTATAAGCGAAATTTCCAGCTCCTCCTGTTGGTACGGGAGCGGTAAAACAAAAAACAGCGTTATTGGGATCATTAACATCATTTGGATCGTCAGAATATCCTGAATCCGTATTGGCCTGGTTTATAAAAGGAAAAAATACCGGCGAAGGCGGAGTTTTAGGACTATAGCTACCTGTCTGCCAGGGAAGGAAGACAGCATCTTTTGCTTCTGTAAGCATTCTTTCCATAGCTATACTGGCATTACGTTGAAGCTGAACATTTGTGGCATTATATACCGATACTTTTAGACCGTAAGAAAATACAAGGAATGCCGCCGTACAGAGAAGAGTAAATACAAAAATCCCTATCAGGATTTCTATTAAAGTAAAACCTGAAGATTGTTTCATAAATAATCACCTTTCTAATATCCGGGAGTCATAGTTAATCCGTCACTTCTGTAAGTAATTAACTGTATTGTACTGTATCTGGATGTGCCTGCTACAAATTCTTCTATATTTGCTGTTACTATTATTTTATGAATGCGGCATCTGTTGATTGATGGAGCATACGAATACATAAGCTCTGGATTGGTGCTACTGTCCCCTAACGGTGCAATTCTAATTGCAGGATACATTAATTTTGAACTGAGTGTATCTACAAGACTATCGGGAGTTGACAATTTTCTCATGTCTTTCGTGGAACGACTTCTAAAAAAAATGCGACTTGTGCCATCATGTACGTTGGAGTTTTTTACAACATTAGGAGTCCATTTTTCATTACTTCCATTTTCACAATAGGCATCATCAAAGCCTCCCCAGCCATCGGTTACAACTGCATTCATGTCTGGATTTATAGTAGCAAGGTCAAGTAAACAGGTAGTATTTGGATCATAATAAGGCAGATGCCTTAACTCTTCTATGATACCTGAAGCCATTTGAATTGCCTGAATTCTGACTTTTGTTTTTCTGTTCATTTGAAGACCTGCAGGGAAAATAGTTGCAACTGCCAGAACAGCAAAGGATAAAACAAAAATAGCTCCCATAATTTCAACGAGAGACATACCTTTATAGTTTCTTTTAATTAACATCATTTTTAAAGAAACTCCTTTCGATAAACAATTACATAAAAGGAGAAAATTATTCTATTTATATAATAACATATAAATTAATTAAGTGCAAGAAATATTCTTTAATTTAATGACTTTTTCACAAGTTAATATGGGCAAATAGATATTCTCATGTGCAATTTTATTCTAAAATTTAGTTTATTATAAGTGGAAAATATGTGTTGTAAATAAACTTGCTTCTTTATTTTTTTCCTGGTGAAAATTTATATGTTATACTTCTTCCATGATTTTCTCCTTTGTTTAGTGCTTTCACAGGCTGGCTTTTGCATAACTATTTCCTGGCATTTGCCGGTTATTTTTTAGATTTTATTATAAATCTTTTTGTTTGTTTTTGTCTATTTTTTTATCAGGATGGGCAGGATGAACAGGATGTGTTGCCACGTCTTTTCTCATTAATTTTTTGAATTCGGGATGTCTTCCTCTAAAATTGATTAAAAGGCCTATATTTAAATTATAAGCCTGGAGGTAATTCGATAGACATTTCACTATCACTGAGATAAAATTAAATATAGAAGGATTCTTTTAAAGGAGTATTTTTTTGCAGAAAACTGTCAGGAAACAAAAAAGAAAAAAGAAGAACCCTATCAAAAATATGACAGAGCTTTTCATGCGTTATTTGAAGAATTTAGAGAAGATATTGGAATAATGTCTAAAAGAGACTATATTGCAAATTCTAATCTTCTGGCCAGTCAGATGCTTTTAGATAAAAAAGATATGGGATTGAATGTAATACGTAATTATATAAGTCTTATTATTGTTTCTTCCAATCCTGTGACTGAAGATATAATGATAAATTTTACTTGTTGTGAATACAGGAAAGGGTTTTATAAATTTATATTACCAAATTATTTTCCTGTATACCTGATAGTAATTCAAGAACTTGAGGTGATAAAACCAAATTATCCGTTGCTATTACTTGGTAATGCAGAAAAGCAGGAAGAGTTATGGGAACAGTTAATTGAAGATATAAAACAGGAAGTAGATGCAAGAGATATTGAAAAATTATGGAAATATATGGTTTTTTCTGTAAAAAGAAATATATTCAGGTTAAAGGAGGGGGAACTTATGAAAAAAGTAAAGGAACTTTCTGAATATAATGAGAGCATAAACAGATTTTTTGATGATGAATTTCTCGGAAAAATTCTGGAGAAAAAAGATGATGAATTTTTAAAGAAGGTCAAAGAACTGGTATAGAGAAACTGCAAAAATCTACAAATAACACTTGAA
>DAIOEN010000231.1:0-4157 GCA_036746235.1 Vulcanimicrobiota bacterium
CTTGCCATTAAAAAGAAACAGCCCATGACTATAAAAGATGTGGCAAATGAAAAAGGCCGTTTTATTTTAAGTAATATACCTGATATAGCTTCCACTATTGTAGTTCCTCTCTTTATAAAAAATAAAGCTTTTGGTGTGGCCTACTTAAATCATAGTTTTCGTAAAGAATATTCACAGGGTGAAATTTATATTCTTTCTGTCCTTGCAAGTCAATCCAGTGTAGCTCTGGATAATGCAAGACTCTATGAAACAGTAAAACAAAAACATCAGGCTGTAGAACAGCTTCTGGAGAAATTGATTCATAGTTCCGAATTATCTTCATCTCAATCTATGAATGAAGCACAGAATAAGATTGGTTATTCCATTAATGAAACAATAAATGAACTGGAAACCCTTCATGATAACCTGAATTCCGAATTGAATCAGGTTAAAACAAGAATTGATGAAATGAAAAAAATAACAAGTGAAAGTATTAATAAAATGCATAAAATTTCTGAAATCTCTCTCTCCGGTGACCAGGAAAAAATTGATTTGCTCCCTTCTCTTGAGATTTATTTACAGAGATTTGAAGCGGAAACAGGTATTGTGACAGAACTGCTGGTTTCAGGAATTAAAAAGAAACTGGCAGAATCTATTGAAACAACCATTTACCGTATAATACAGGAAGCATTGAAAAATGTAAAAGAACATTCCGGTGCTTTAAACGTGAGGGTGAGAGTAAAAATTCTCTCGGATCAATTTAATGTAGCTATAGAAGATGACGGCGTGGGATTTGATTACGGAAAAGCTTCCATTAACGGGAAAAAAATAACAGGCATAAACAGTATGAAAGAAAAGGCATCTTTCCTTGGAGGTACCTTTAAAATAAGAAGTCAACCCGGTAGAGGCACGACTGTTCTTCTGAGAATACCGGTACCGATTATCAGTGAGCAGTGACCGGTGACCAGTTAAACGGAAACCATTATGTAATAGCTTTGAACTATAAACTTTAAACTATAAACTTTAAATGATAAAGAAGGATTTATAAATTAAAAAAAGAATTATTCAGGTTATTATAAAAATCTAAATTTCAGGAGGTTTTAATTATGTCAGTAAAAATAGGTATAAACGGTTTTGGTAGAATAGGAAGGCAGGTCTTGAGGATATTACTTGAAAAATATCCTGAATTTGATATCGTGGCAATCAATGATATAACAAGCCCTGAAACAAATGCCCATCTGTTCAAATATGATTCTACATACGGTAGATTTCACGGAGATGTTTTCCTTGAAGGCGATTGTATGCATGCAGGGAAAGCCAAATTAAAAGTTTTATCCATGAAAAGCCCGACTGAATTACCATGGAAAGCTCTGGGTGCAGATATAGTACTTGAATGTACCGGTATATTTACTGATGCAGAAAAAGCAGGTTTACATATGGCTGCAGGTGCAAAGAAAGTCCTTATATCAGCTCCTGCTAAAGGTGATGTCTTTACAGTTGTTATGGGAGTAAATGAAAAGGACTACGAACCTTCAAAACATCATATAATTTCCAATGCTTCCTGCACAACAAACTGCCTTGCTCCTTTTGCCAAGGTATTACATGAAAATTTCACAATAGAACATGCCTTTATGACTACAATTCATGCCTATACAAATGATCAGAGAATTCTCGATTTACCTCATAAGGATCTCCGCCGCGCAAGAGCAGCAGGACTTAATATAATACCGACTACAACAGGAGCGGCAAAAGCTGTAGGCCTTGTTCTTCCTGAATTAAAAGGAAAATTTGACGGCCTTGCCCTGAGGGTTCCCACACCTACCGTATCTGTTGTAGATCTTGTATGTACTTTAGGTAAAAGTACTACTAAAGAAGAGGTAAACAGTAAATTTAAAGAAGCAAGTGAAGGCAGCCTTAAAGGTATTCTCGGATATACGGAATTACCTCTTGTATCGTCCGATTTCAGAGGCTGTGAACTGTCAAGTATTGTAGACGGAAAATCCACTATGGTACTGGCTGATAAGATGGTAAAGGTCATAGCCTGGTATGATAATGAATGGGGTTATGCAACAAGACTTGCCGATCTTGTTAAATATATAGTAGATAAAGGTTTATAATAAGATTTATGCAGGGGCGTTCAATCGGACGCCCCTGCGGGATTTTAAAAAAGAGGTGGGGTTATGAAAAAAACCGTAAAAGATGTTGATTTTAAAGGTAAAAGAGTTCTCGTAAGAGTGGATTTTAACGTTCCTCTCAAAGAAGGAAAAATAACTGATGACAGACGTATCAGGGCATCTCTTCCTACACTGGAATATATAAGAGACCATGGCGGACGTCTTATAGTTATGAGTCACCTGGGAAGACCCAAAGGAGAGGTAATGGAACAGTACAGAATGAGACCTGTCGCCATAAGATTGTCCGAATTAATGGGGATTGAGGTTAAATACTGTGAAGACATGAACTGGGACGTTGTAAAAAAACTTGCCTTCAGTCTTGAAGACGGAGAAATTCTTCTTCTTGAAAATTTACGTTTTCATAAAGGAGAGACGAAAAACGATCGTGCTCTTGTAGAGGAACTTCTTTCTCTCGGAGAAGTATATGTAAATGATGCCTTCGGAACATGTCACAGAGCTCATGCAAGTACAGCAGGCATACCTGCAACTAAAAAGATACCATCCGTAGCAGGATTCCTTGTAGGAAAAGAACTGGAAATGCTCGGGAAAATTCTGAGTGAGCCGGAACATCCTGTAGTTGCTATACTCGGCGGAGCAAAAGTGTCGGATAAGATCGGAGTAATAGAGAATCTTATACAGAAAGTTGATTCACTCCTCATAGGAGGAGGTATGAGTTATACCTTCTTAAAATCTATGGGACATGAAATAGGCACTTCCCTCCTTGACGCAGAGAGTCTTACCCTTGCAGGACAGCTTATGGCGAAGGCAAAGGAGAAAAATGTGAAGTTCCTTCTCCCTGAAGATATTGTAGTTGCAAAAGAGATTAAAGAAGGAACAGAACATAAGATTGTAAGTATTACGGATATCCCGTCTGATATGATGGGAGTCGATGTAGGGCCGAAAACTATAGATAAGTTCGGCGCTGTTATTAAAGATGCAAAGACGATATTCTGGAACGGTCCTCTCGGAGTATTTGAATTAGATGAATTTGCAAAAGGCACTGAAGCAGTTGCTACTTTCATAGCCCATAATTCAAATGCCATTTCTTTAATAGGCGGAGGAGATTCTGCGGCAGCAGCAGAAAAACTCGGATTTGCAGACAAAATGACCCATATATCTACCGGAGGCGGAGCATCCCTTGAATTTATGGAAGGGAAAGTCCTTCCCGGTATTGATGCACTGGACGATAAATAATTTGATTGTAGGGGCGTTCAATTGAACGCCCCTACAGGTAATTTAGGAGGTAATTTATTTGCCTGTTCCCCTTATAGTGGCAAATTGGAAGCTTCATAAAACTGTCAGGGAATCCCTGGCTTTTGCCAGTAAATTTAAATCCCTTACCGGCAGGATTTATGATAGAGATATTGTGCTGTGCCCTCCGTTCACATCCCTTTACCCGGTGGGAAAAGAACTTGCCGGATCTACAATAAAACTGGGAGCACAGAATTTATTTTATGAAGAAAAAGGTGCTTTTACAGGTGAAGTTTCTGCTGAAATGTTAAAAGAGGCAGGTTGCGCCTATGTTATTATAGGACATTCGGAAAGAAGGAAATATTTTGGCGAATCTGATAAGATAATAAATGCCAAAATTAAAAAAGCAGAACATTACGGACTTGTGCCGATAATATGTATAGGTGAAGGAGAAGAAGAGAGAAACAGAGGTGTTACAAGAGAAGTTCTGACATCTCAGATGAAAGAAGCCGTAGCTTCTTTTACTCCTTCTCAAATAGAGAAATTCGTAATAGCCTATGAGCCCATATGGGCTATAGGTACAGGTAAAGTTGAAACTCCCGAACAGACCAATGAAATTACGGGATATTTACGAAATCTTCTTTCATCTTCTTACGGTTATTCCATAGCTTCTAAAGTGAGGTTTCTTTATGGCGGAAGCGTCAAACCGGAAAATGCTTCTTCTTTTCTCTCACAGAGAGACGTAGACGGACTCCTGGTAGGAGGAGCCAGCCTTGACCCTGAAGGTTTTTCACTTATCTGCAGGGGATAAAA
>DAIOEN010000231.1:4257-6215 GCA_036746235.1 Vulcanimicrobiota bacterium
CAGTCTCTAAAATTGCTCTCCCTTTTCAGGAGGCAGTATTTCAAGAAAGAAGGTGGTGTCCAATTTTGCATGAAAAGAAAAAAACTTTATTCATAGCAGGTATAATTTTATTCTTGCTATTTTCCCTCTGTAATTATGCTTTTTGTCTGTCACCTCAGGATATTGCTCAGAGTAATACATCTGCCCCGGCGCCTTCTGCACAGGTAAGTTCCGTCCCTGAAACACAGGTATCTCCTGTTCAGACAATATCCGTTACTACTCCTTCCGCAGAAGCATCGCCAGCTCAATCTGTGACAGCAGTTCCTGTTACTCCTGTCCCTTCCCCTGCTGCTACGGAAGAAAACAAACCTGTGGAGGAGGATACAAGATGGTTCAATGAAGGAAGAACAAGTATGTTAATAGCCATATTACTCCTGTCAGGTTTTATACTCTATTTTATATTCAGTGCCCAGAGAGGTCAGGAATTGTTTATTCGCAGAATTGCAGGACTTTCCGCTCTCGATGATGCAGTGGGAAGAGCTACGGAAATGGGGAAACCTGTACTTTATATCCCCGGTATTACTGATATGAATGATATACAGACCCTTGCAGGTCTGTCCATACTTTCTTATGTTGCCCAGAAAACTGCAGAGTATGATACACCTATACTGGTTCCTACAAGATTTTCTCTTGTTATGAGCACAGCCCAGGAAGTAGTAAAGGAATCCTATACAAGAGCAGGAAGGCCTGATGCTTTCCGTCCTGATAATATCCGTTATCTTACTGATGATCAGTTCGGTTTTGTGGCAGGTGTTGACGGTATTATGGTCAGAGAACAGCCTGCTGCCAATTTTTATATGGGTTGTTTCTATGCAGAATCATTGATACTTGCTGAAACAGGACATTCTACAGGAGCCATACAGATGGCGGGTACAGCTATGCCTTCGCAGTTGCCCTTTTTCGTCGCAGCCTGCGATTATACGCTTATCGGAGAAGAATTATTTGCCGCTTCCGCTTATCTTTCAAGAGACCCGAAACAGCTTGGCAGTCTTAAAGGACAGGATATTGGTAAATTAGTATTTCTCTTCTCTATTATAATAGGCTGTATTCTGGAAACTGTACATATTAAAACTTTTACAAACCTGTTTATTACTAAATAAAATGGAGGCTTGTTATGAAACGTGAGATTCCAATGATAATAACAGTCATTGCAGGACTCGGATATCTTCTGTATTATTTTATACCCCATTCGCCTTTTAATATGATAGGAGAAATGTTTCAGAGCTGGTTTATTATCATAGCAGCTTTTGCAATATTACTCGGTGTTGGAAGTCTGATAAAGGCTCATGGCGATAAAATATCCAGAAGGTCGGAAGGATGGGCATACAGTATCGTATTGCTCCTTGGTCTTTTTTCCACGGCTTTTGTAGGACTTATAGGCGGTATAAGCATAGGAACTCCCTTTAATTATATATTCAGACACCTTTATTCCCCTATGGGTTCAACCATGTTTTCTCTTCTGGCATTTTTTATAGCTTCTGCAGCATTCAGAGCATTCCGTGCCCAGTCAAGAGAGGCAACTCTGTTACTCGTAGCAGCTTTTTTTGTCATGCTCGGCCGTGTACCCCTTGGAGAATGGATATGGCCCAGATTCCCTGATATTGCTGACTGGCTTATGAATTGCCCTACTACTGCAGGGCAGAGAGCCATTATGATAGGTATAGCCCTGGGAGTAGTTTCTACTTCCATAAAGATATTATTCGGTATAGATAAGTCTTATCTCGGTGGAGATTAAGGAGGATATATGGAGACTTTAGCTAAAATTCTTAATAGTTTGAAAACGCTGGACAGAAGAATAATTTTTCTATTCACTGCCTTTGCCGTTATAATTCCGCTTCTTACAGGATTTGGAATACCATCAAAGAAAATTACCAGAGAAGTTCAGGGAATTTATGATACTATAGAAAAAATTCCTCCTG
>DAIOEN010000231.1:6315-11129 GCA_036746235.1 Vulcanimicrobiota bacterium
TATTTATCATACTGGCCAATATAAGTTATTTCTACGAAAAAAAGAAACAGAAACTCGGTATAGTAGATTAAGTAAGGAGGCATTTGTTTATGGTAATGAATATGGCAATTGTATGGCCTACTAATATAGAAAATGTTGGGATATGGGTTGCCGCCTTTCTGACACTTTGTATTTACAGTTTCCTTTATAAAGATAATCCCTTTTATAAATTTGCAGAATACCTTTTTGTCGGAGTTTCAGCCGGATACTGGGTAGCCATGCAATATTATAATTCTCTGAAACCAAATCTTATAGATAATCTCGCCATTGGTTTTCAAAAATTTGATTATCATCTCTGGTATATAGTTCCCGGCATACTGGGTATAATTATGCTTCTCAGACTTGCCCCCAGCATCGCCTGGATAAGCCGGTGGTCACTGGCATTTGTTGTGGGACTATCAGCAGGAATTAACCTTATAGCATATCTTCAGGGAAATGCCATAGCTCAGATTAAAGGTACAATGATACCTCTCTGGGTTATGAGTCCTGACGGTGATATACTCAAATCTCTCTGGTTATCTTTCTGTAACTGGGTTATCGTTGGAGGAGTGTTCTGTGGCCTCATATACTTTTTCTTTTCTGTAGAACACAGGGGAGTTGTAGGAGGCATATCGAGGATAGGCATATATTTTCTTATGATTTCTTTCGGCGCTTCTTTCGGTTACACGATTATGGCCCGTATATCTCTTCTCATAGGAAGAATGCTCTTTTTACTGGGAGACTGGTTACAATTGATAAGGTAACATGAAAAAAAGAAAAAAAGAAAGGGATGACAAGTCCAGGCTATCTGTCATGCTGGCCTGGACTTTCAACCCTTTAAGAACTAATTTACAGCAGGTGCTGATTATAATATTTCTTGGATCTTTCTTCTGTGCGGCAGTGTACTGGAATTTTAAAGATATTTTTTTATGTATCCTTTCAATGGTAATTTTTATATGTTCTCTGAACAGTATGTTTTTCCCGACCGGTTATATACTGGAAGATGAGAATATTATAATAAAAAATATATTTTATACTCAAAAATTTCCATGGAATAGATTTCGCAGATATGTTCGGACAGGTAAAGGAGTTTTTCTGTCTCCTTATCTGAAACCATGCACTATGGATAATTACAGAAGCATACATCTTCTGTGTGATAAAGATAAAGAGGGAGACGTTTTAGATATTGTGAAGGAGAAATTGGCTTGCAAATAACAGAGGAAGATAAAAAGCTTATGGAAAAACTGGCCTCTCTTGTAGTGTCCCGAAGACTTACTGCAATGGCTGTTTTTTTTCTGGAATCTTCAAAGCCTCTGAGTTTTATCGGCAGTCAGTTTCTTGTTTTTATGCAGCCTTTTATTCAGTCATTTTTTAATTTTAAAGAATATGACAGAATAGCCGCTTTAATGGAAGATAAAGAGAATGTGGAATTACTTATACAATATATAGAAGCACAGGAATCAGGGAAAAAAAATAAAAATTGAGCATCTTTTGTGTAAATTTAAGGTACAGGAAATTTTATTGTTTTAAGGTTAAGGGTGTTGGGTTAAGAATATTAAACCTGAAACTTAGAACCTGATCTGACCGTGAATAAGGCTTTTACAGAGGTTTATAAAAAAATTATGACAGAGCCAAAAATTTAATGTGGAGGTAAGTTGATGAACATTAAAAAAGAAGAAATCACAAGTATTCTCGCCACAGATTGTGGCAGTACTACCACAAAGGCCATACTCATAGAAAAAAGAGGCGATGAATTTCGTCTGATTGTAAGAGGCGAAGCGCCTACAACTGTTGAAGCTCCCGTAGAAGATGTAACGCAGGGAGTATTGAATGCAGTAACAGAAGTGGGTGAACTGGCAGGAAGACAGATATTGGACGGAAATGGAATAATAAAACCTAAAAAAGGAGATAAAGGCGTTGATATTTATATCTCTACAAGCAGTGCCGGCGGCGGACTTCAGATGATGGTAGCAGGAGTCGTGAAAAATATGACTGCAGAAAGTGCTGCCCGTGCCGCTCTCGGCGGCGGTGCCATCGTAATGGATACCCTTGCCACAAACGATAAACGTTTACCACATGAACAGATACAGAGGATTCGTAATTTACGACCTGATATGATCCTTTTATCAGGCGGTGTGGACGGAGGCACTGTTTCCCATGTAGTGGAACTGGGAGAAATTATAGCAGCAGCAAATCCGAGGCCAAGGCTCGGTATTTCCTATCAGCTCCCTGTTATATATGCAGGTAATGTGAATGCCAGAAAAGAAATAGAAAGACTTCTTGGAGAAAAAACTGCTCTTGATATTACAGATAACCTGAGACCTACAATGGAAAGAGAAAATTTAATGCCTTCAAGGCTTAAAATTCAGCAGCTTTTCCTTGAGCATGTTATGGCACAGGCTCCGGGATATAAAAAACTTATGGCTATGACGGATGTGGATATAATGCCCACACCTGCTGCAGTAGGTGATATTATGCAGAGAATATCGGAACAATACGGTATTCAGGTTGTGGGAGCAGATATAGGAGGAGCTACAACAGACGTGTTCTCCGTATTTAGAGGTGTATTTAACAGAACTGTAAGTGCAAATCTGGGTATGAGTTACAGCATATCAGAAGTATTTGCAGAAGCAGGTATGGAAAATGTTATGAAATGGGTTCCTTTTGATATGGATGAAAGGGATCTGAGAAACAGAATAAAAAATAAAATGATAAGACCCACTACAATACCGCAGGTTCTGGATGAGCTGGTAGTGGAACAGGCCATATGCAGAGAGGCCCTCAGAATCTCCTTCGAACAGCATAAAGCTCTGGCTGTAGGACTGAAAGGCGTTCAGCAGGAAAGAACTATTGCGGATATATTCAGCCAGAGTACAGGCGATGAAAGTCTCGTAGATGTTATGAGTCTTGATATGATTATAGGTAGCGGCGGAGTTCTTTCTCATGCACCCAGAAGATGTCAGTCTGCCCTTATGATGATGGATGCCTATCTGCCTGAAGGCATAACGGAACTTACAGTAGACTCAATATTTATGATGCCTCAGTTAGGTGTTCTTGCAAAGGTCCATCCTGAAGCGGCAACACAGGTGTTTTTGAAAGATTGCCTCATACGTATCGGAACATGTATTGCCCCTGTAGGAAAAGCGAAAGAAGGTAAAACAGTTCTCAAAGCAAAATTAAAAATGCCGGGCGGTAAGGAAGAGGAACTTGATCTCAAGTATGGAGATTTAAAAGTCATACCTCTCGAAGTGGATACAAAAGCAACGGTAGAATTGCACCCGGTAAAAGGTTTCGATGTAGGAGAGGGTAAAGGACAGCCGAAATCTAAAGAAATAAACGGCGGTGTCGTTGGTATTATCTTTGATTGCCGCGGCAGACAGCCTTTTGACCTGCCGAAAGATAAGAAAAAGAGAATAGAAAAATTACAGGCCTGGATAGATGCTATGGATATATATCCGAGACAGGGTGTTCTTGCAAGATAAATCAGGTAGGGGTAGTTCGCGAACTGCCCCTACATAGAATAATCAGAGAGGTGAATAATTATGGCTCATGCCTATACACCAGGATTAAGAGTAGTAGAAAAAACCATTATATATAAAGAAAGAAGGCTTCCTCTGAGGGGGCAGGTAGTTGTTAAAAAAGGAGATAAAGTGAGTTCTGATAAAATTGTTGCCAGAACAGACCTGCCCGGAAATGTTCATATGGTCAATGTGGTAAATAAATTGAATATTACTCCTGCCGAAATTAAGGATTGTATGTTGAAAAAAGAGGGAGATCCTATAAAAATCGATGAAGTAATAGCCAGAAGCAGCAGCTTTTTCGGATTTTTTAAATCTATATGTAAATCTCCTATAAACGGTACAGTAGAAAGTATATCCAGTGTCACAGGTCAGCTGGTTCTCCGTGAAGCTCCCATACCGGTGGAAATAGCATCCTATGTAGACGGAGTGGTAGACGAAGTCATAGAAGCCGAAGGAGTAAATGTTAAAACCTGGGGAACCTATATACAGGGTATTTTCGGTGTCGGAGGAGAGGTGGTAGGACCACTTAAAATTGTTTCAAAATCAGTCGATAAACCTCTTACAGTTGATGATATTAAAGAAGATCTGTCCGGTAAGATAATAGTCGGCGGTTCTCTTGTAACAAATGATGTCATACAGAAAGCGAAAAAAGTGGGTATAAAAGGTATTATTGTAGGAGGACTCGATGATAAAGATTTGAAAGAGTTACTGGGCTATGATCTGGGCGTTGCCATTACAGGTCATGAAGAAATAGGTGTAACAATCGTAGTTACAGAAGGTTTCGGCCAGATAAAAATGGCAGAGAAAACCTATGATATTCTGAAAAGAAATGAAGGTTTAAAGACTTCAATAAACGGAGCCACTCAGATAAGAGCAGGTGTTATAAGACCTGAAGTAATTGTTCCTCTTATAGAAAAATATACTATGGAACAGATACAGGAGGAACATGAATCACGGGAACAGCTCGGTATGGATCCGGGAAGCCCTGTGAGAGTAATAAGAAAGCCATATTTCGGAGTACTCGGAACAGTAGTAAGTCTCCCTCATAATCTGACCAAAATGGAAAGTGAAACAAAGGTCAGAGTGGTGGAAGTTAAACTGGAAACAGGTGAAACTGTCATATTGCCGAGAGCCAATGTGGAAACGATTGAGTCTTAGTACCGTAACAGATAAAAGGATACCAGTAAAAAGCTTCTGCCTGGCAGGCTCTGGAGAAGAAAAATTAGTTTTTTCTATAGAATTAAAAATTAAATAAGGGTTAATTTATTGTCTGTA
>DAIOEN010000232.1:0-11096 GCA_036746235.1 Vulcanimicrobiota bacterium
CTTATGACGGAAGATGTTACTCCAAAAGAAACAGTCAAGTTGAAAGAGGAGAAAAGTACTTCGGATGACGATTTTATAAAGTCTCTTCTTATGACGGAAGATGTTACTCCAAAAGAAACAGTCAAGTTGAAAGAGGAGAAAACTACTTCGGATGACGATTTTATAAACTCTCTTCTTATGACGGAAGGTGTTGCACCGGAAGAGGATATTATTACCCCGAAAGAAACAGTCAGGTTGAAAGAGAAGAAAATTACTCCAGAAGACGATTTCATAAACTCTCTTCTTATGACTGAAGGTGTTGCACCGGAAGAGGATATTATTACCCCGAAAGAAACGGCCAGGTTGAAAGACGAGAAAACTACTCCGGCTCATGGTACAGAAAGAATAAAAGAGAAAAGATCAGATGAAAAAAGATCTGTTGTATCAACTGTTATATCAGAAATAAAAGGAAATCTATCGTCATCGAAAGAAGGGGAATTTGTTCATAAATGTCTTGAACAACTTATAGAACTCGGTGCATCTGACCTTCACCTGTCCACAGGTCAACCCCCCATAGTAAGATGCAGAGGTGAACTTCGTACCCTTTCTATGCCTCCTTTAAAACAGGAGAATACAGAAGGCTTGCTCAATACAATTCTTTCCAGCGAATACAGAGAAGCACTCTTAAAGCAACAATCTATCGATTTTATGTATATTATGCCATCTAAAGAAGGACCTCCTCACAGATTTCGTTCCAATATATATTACCACAGAACAGGCCTGAATGCAGTAATGAGAATAATACCACATAAGATACCTACTATTAAAGAACTTGGCATGCCTGACATTCTGTCGGCCTTCGGCAGATTTAATCAGGGACTTGTTCTTGTAACAGGAAGTACCGGTAGCGGTAAAACTACAACTCTTGCAGCTTTAATAGATCTTATAAATATAGAAAGAAACGATCATATAGTTACTATTGAAGATCCGATAGAATTTATTCATAAACCCAAGAGATGTATAGTTCGTCAGCGTCAGCTGGGGGTACATACAAAAAACTACAACAGAGCACTCAAAGCTTCAATTCGTGAAGATCCTGATGTTATACTTGTAAGTGAACTTCATGACCTGGAAACAATACAACTGGCTATGACTGCTGCCGAAACAGGGTGTCTGGTACTCTCAACTATGAGCACTACCAGTGCGGCAAGAACTATTGACAGAATCATTGACTTTTTCCCTTCAGATCAGAGATTGCAGGCAGGTGCCATGCTGTCAGATTCTTTAAGAGCTATAATATCACAGCAACTGGTACCTTCGGCAGACAGAACTATGAGATTTGCAGCAATAGAGATACTGATAGGATGCACTCCTCTATCGAGTCTCATTAAAGAACAGAAAACCTTCCAAATATCTTCATTGATAGAAACAAGCAGGGGACTTGGTATGCAATCAATGGATTCTTCTCTTATGACACTCCTTGAAAAGAAGATGATAACTTATGATGTAGCTCATGAAGCGGCACTGGATAAAACAATATTGGAACAATACAGGAAAAGTAAAGAGTGAAGAGTGAATGGTGAAGAGTGAATGGTGAAGAGTGAAGGGTGAAGAGTGAAGAGTGAAAGGCAGGGTTGAACCACTGTGTTCGCCCGATAAAAAACTAATTACCGTAACAGGTAAAAGGGTATCCATAAAAAGCTTCTGCCTGGCAGGCTCTGGAGAAGAAAAATTCGTTTTTTCTATAGTATAAAAAATTAAATAAGGGTTAATTTATTGTCTGTAAAACAAATTATATAAGGCAAATTATTTTTCTTCGTAAGAGCCTGTCAGGCAGAGGCTGATAAAATGGTTACTAATTTACCTGGAGCGGTACTAAGGCAATAAAAAAAATAGAGATAAGGTGGTAATTATGGCTTTCAAAGATATATTCGGAAGTTTTATGAAAGGAAAAAAAGTAAAGGAATTACCGGAGAAACAGGAAACAGAAATCATTCAGGAAACGTTCCCTACAAAAAAACTCATAAAGAGTGACGGTGATATTACCAGGATTCATTACAGATCAGTAGAAGATACATTAAAAATCCTGTGGCCCAGAGGAGACATTCAGAGCAGCTTTTTCGGACAGATTTTCTACTCCAGAGGACAGAGAACAGATGCAATAAATACCATAACCTTTATAGAACGCATATTCTTTATCAATATTTCTCCTTTCCTGGAAGCATCCAGAACCGACATGGAAAAAGACATAAAAGATTCCAGTCTTATGGGTAAATTATCATCCCTTGCAAAACCGATAGGCTCACCAAAACCTCAGATGAAATCCGAACTGGTAAGTAAAGAAGAAAAACGGGCAGCCCTTGGAATCATACTTGACCCTCTTCAAATCCCTCCCGCCAGAGTAATAAAGACATGTCTTTCCAGTGACTATACCCTGACAGAACTATTTCAAATTATGCTCAGAGAAGGAGCATCAGATTTACATATATCTACCGGTTTATCTCCGAAATTCAGAATAAAAGGGGAACTGGCAGAAGGGGATTTACCTCCTGTTACAGAAGAAAAATCGTGGGAACTCATATCTAAAATACTTTCGGATAAACAGAGAGAGATCTTTGAAAGAGAATGGGATCTGGATTTTACCTATGAAGTTTCAGAACTTGCCCGTTTTCGTTCCAATATATTAAAAGAACATGCAGGTATAGGAGGGGTATTCAGGATAATACCTCCTGAAATACCTTCGATAGAAGACCTGGGACTGCCTCAGATAGTAAAAAAAATAGCTACATATAAACAGGGACTTATTATAGTAACAGGTCCCACGGGAAGTGGTAAAACTACTACGATGGCATGTTTACTGGATTACATAAACAGCACAAGGAGTGCCAATATACTTACAATAGAAGAACCTCTGGAATTTATACATAAAAATAAAAAAAGTCAGATAAAATATCGTGAAGTAGGTATTCATGCACCGAGCTTTACCGATGCGGTGAAAGCCGCAAGAAGAGAAGACCTGGATGTCATTATGATAGGAGAAATGATGGATCTCGATACTCTGGCAGAAGCCATACAGGCTGCCGATATGGGTAACCTTGTACTTGGAATAATGCACACAACAGGGGTTACAAGAACTATAGAGAGAATAATAGAAGGTTTTCCAGGCAAGATGCAGGGTCAGATAAGATCTATGCTTTCAAGCTGCCTTCGTGCTGTAATAGCACAGCAACTTATATTGACTATGGATGGAACAGGAAGATGTGCCGTTGTAGAAGTGGCTATTTCCAATCAATCACTCGGTAATATGATCAGAGACGGTAAAACCAAAATGATTAATGCCATTATACACAGTAGCAGAGATATTGGTATGCAGAGCCTTGACCTTGCTCTCTTACATCTGGTAAAAAATAGAAAAATTGATGAAGAAACTGCAAGGCTTCGCTCATCAAGTCCAAGATCTTTTACAGTACCGGAAGAATTTAAACCGGTAAACAGAGAACAGTGGGTAGTGAATAGTGAGTGATTGGCCATCTACTCACCACTCACCACTCACCACTCACTATATTTCATAACTATCTTGACAAAACAAAAAAGAAATTATATAGTATTTTCAGGTATTCTAGTATACATATTTTTCATTTTTAATTAAATGAAAATGAGACTAAAGAGAGAAAAAATTCTGTAAGATTATCACAAAAGGATAAAAGAATAACAGTTTTATCTGTTATGTCATAAGGGGATTAAATATGGATTTCTTCAGTAAAACCACAAAAACATCGGCTTCCTTTACAGAAATACTGACAGAAGAAACTTTTAGCTATTATAAAGACGATAATATATTAATATATGACCCGGAAAAAGAATTAACCGAATTAATAGACAGGAAGAATGAAATTACAGAAGAAAGAATTGATATAAACCTCAAGAAATTCAAGCTCAGTGATCTTCTTACAAAATTGGTGGAAAGCGGAGGTTCGGAATTGTATCTTGAGCCGGGAAGTCCCCCCATTTACAGGATTAACGGAGATAGAATTCATACAAAAAATCGCCCTTTATCCAGAAACCAGATAGAAACCCTTCTGTCCTGTTTGCTCACTAAAAGCAAAAGGAAAATATTTGAGAATACAGGGACTCTGGATTTAGCCTATGAAATAACGGACCTGGCAAAATTTCATGTCAGTATCCTCTGCAGGAATAATGGTACTGAAGCTATATTTAAATACATCAGTGAAACAGATGAGTTAAAATTGCCAACTGTTAGAAAAAAAACTTCTATCCTGTGAAGATAGAAAAAAATTATTTCATTTTTTCTATATCATGAAACATGTCTACAATCTCAACTTCATCATCTGTATCAATAAGATTCAGAATTTTAGCAAACATCTGTTCTGCTAAAGTTCCATCGGAAGAAACAAAGGCAATACCAAGTTCGGATTTTTGCCACAGATCATATTCTCCTACCTCTGCAATAGAAACACGAAATTTGTTCCAGATTCTATCTTTTAAACTCTTAAGTATTTGCCTCTTTCTTTTTAAGGAATTAGGCTCATCAAGAAGATGTATGTCAAACCAGCATTTGCAAATATACATATTTCAGTGATCAGTGACCAGTGACCAGTTACCAGTTACCACTGATTATTGATTACTGCTCACTATCTCCTTCTTGCAAATTATAACCAAATAAATCTAACTTTTCAATAAAAGATTGAAAAATTTTTCTATTGGCTTTATAATAAAGGAATCAAAATTTAGAAAGGCGTGTAATTATGAAAAAAGTAGTACTTGCATACAGCGGTGGACTCGATACATCATGTATACTTAAATGGCTTATAGATGAAGGATTTGAAGTAATAGCCTATCTTGCAGATGTAGGCCAGAATGAAGATTTTAACGAAGCAAAAGAGAAAGCTCTTAAAATAGGAGCAACCAGAGTCTATATTGAGGATTTAAAAGAAGAACTGGTTACGGATTATATATTTCCTGCATTCAGCGCAAATGCTCTCTATGAAGGAAGATACCTTCTCGGCACATCTCTTGCAAGACCTTTGATTGCAAAAAGACATATAGAGATTGCAGAGAAAGAACAGGCTGAATATGTGTCTCATGGATCAACAGGTAAAGGAAATGATCAGGTCAGATTTGAATTGAGTTATTATGCCTTAAATCCAAAGATAAAAATTATTTCCCCGTGGAAAAACAAAGATTTTCTTGCAAAATTCAAAGGAAGAACTGATCTGATAAATTATGCGAAAGAAAAAAATATACCTCTCAGCGTAACACTGGAAAAGCCTTACAGTATGGATGAAAATCTCCTTCATATAAGCTTTGAATCAGGCATTCTCGAAGATCCTGCCATGCAACCCCATAAGGATATGTTCAAATTAACTGTTGATCCCACAGATGCACCTGATAAAGAAACAGGGATAGAAATACACTTTAAAGACGGTATACCTGTAAAGGTCGTAAACCTTGAAGACGGCACAATAAAGACAAAACCTCTGGAACTATTTACCTATTTAAATCAACTGGGCAGAGAAAACGGAATTGGCAGAATCGATATAGTAGAAAACAGGTTTGTAGGCATAAAATCAAGAGGTGTATATGAAACTCCGGGAGGAACCATTCTGAGGGCAGCCCATATGGATATTGAAGGAATAGCCATGGACAGAGAAGTCATGAGACTCCGTGATATGCTCACACCTAAATTCTCAGAACTTGTTTACAACGGTTTCTGGTTCAGCCCTGAAATGGACTTCCTTATGGCAGCAATAAAGAAAAGTCAGGAAATAATAGACGGAGTAGTTTATTTAAAACTCTATAAAGGCAATGTTATGATTACGGGACGAACCTCTCCGAGTTCACTGTATGATCAGAATCTTTCCAGCATGGATATTGAAGGAGGATTCGATCAGACAGATTCAGAAGGATTTATAAAAATAAATGCCATAAGACTTATGGCCCATCATGCAATTACGAAAAGAATGGGGAAAAAGTGAAAAGCGAAAAGTGAGTAGTGAGCAGTGAGCAGAACTTTTACCGGTCACTGCTCACTGGTCACCGGTCACTGGTCACTGATAACTGGTCACTGAAAATGAAACTATGGAATAAAGGAAAAGAACTGAATGACCTTATAGAAGATTTCACCGTAGGAGAAGATTATATTCTTGATAAAGAGCTTCTCTGTTATGACTGCCATGGCTCTATTGCCCATGCCATGACCCTGGAAAAATCCGGTATATTAACAGGGAAAGAAAGGGAAAAACTTGTAGAAGCACTTAAAGAGATAGAGAGCATTGGACTTGAGATAAAAAAAGAGGATGAAGATGTACATACAGCCATAGAAAACTATCTTATAGAAAAACTGGGAGATCTCGGTAGAAAAATTCATACAGGAAGATCCAGAAATGACCAGGTCATGGTAGATGTACAGTTATGGTCACGAGATAATATTTTAAAGGTATATACCCTTGGTGTGAACCTGGCAGAAAGAATAAATGATTTTTCAAAGGCCAATCCCGCTCTTATGCCCGGCTATACCCATATGCAGAGGGCAATGATCTCTTCTTTACAGCTTCTGACCGGTTCTTATATAGAATCTATCCTTGATGATCTCCTCTTGCTGGAAACAGCTTTTCAGATAAATAATCGTAATCCCCTGGGAAGTGCTGCCGGATACGGCTCGTCTCTGGGTCTGGACAGAGACTACACGGCAGAACTTATGAAATTTAA
The DNA here is from genome assembly GCA_036746235.1 of Vulcanimicrobiota bacterium. GTDB lineage: Bacteria > Vulcanimicrobiota > SpSt-956 > SpSt-956 > JAKJGF01 > CALARM01. The sequence continues at coordinate 6,709 of DAIOEN010000232.1, forward strand.
CGGAAACAGAAATCCTATTTATGTCCAATCAAGACCGAAATTAATTTCCACAATTATTTTTCCTCTCTGTAACTTTATGAAAACACTGGATAAAATTTCATGCGATCTTCTCCTGTTTACCATGGGAGAATTTAATTTCTTTTACCTCCCTGAAGAATTCTGCACAGGATCAAGTATAATGCCTCAAAAGAAAAATTATGATCTCCTGGAATTAATCAGAAGCAGTTCGTCACAGATTCACAGTTTACTTTACCGTGTTGATATGACAGGCAGTAAATTGATAAGCGGATATAACAGGGATTATCAACTTACAAAAGGTCCTCTTATGGAAGCCTTCTCTGTAACATCAAAATGCCTGGAAGTAATGGAACTCATATTCAGCCATTTAAAGGTCAATAAAGAAGCTATGAACAGAGCTATAACACATGAAATTTTCGCTACCGATAAGGCATATGAACTGGTAAAAAATGGAACTCCCTTCAGGGAAGCTTACACTATAGTAGCAAGAAATCTTGATAAAATCGAAATACCTGAACATATATACGATGGAAGAGATTTCCTGAAATTTAAAGACTATAAAAAGGAGATAGAAGAAAGAAAGGTCTTTCTTACGGGTCACGCTTCACGCGTCACTGGTCACGAATCATGAAAATAATTACTCTCTTTATATTATTTATTATTACCACAGGAATCATACTGGCAGAAGAACTTCCGGCAACACTGGTTTACAGAGATACAGAAATGGTACTTATTCCGAAGGGAGATTTCTGGATGGGAAGCGCTGCAAAACAGGGCCAGTTAGATGAATATCCCCAGCATAAAGTCTATATATCTGATTATTATATGGATAAATATGAAGTAAAAAACAGTGATTTCTGTATTTTTTTAAATGAAAAAAATACTCACAGAGGCAGTAACGGTGAGTGGTGGATTGTAATAGACGATCAAAATTGTCTTATAGAATTTAAAGAAGGCCTTTACAAACCGAAGTCAGGAAGTGATAATTACCCTGTAACCAGTGTTACATGGGAAGGAGCTTCTGCCTGTGCAACGTGGATGGGAAAAAGACTGCCTACAGAAGCAGAATGGGAAAAAGGAGCAAAAGGAACAAGAGGCAATCTATATCCCTGGGGTATGGAATGGTCTCCTGACATGTGTAACAATCAAAATATGAATATACCGGTTCTGTTAAGCAATATGATTAATTTTTATCAGGGACGGGGTATTCTTCCGGGAGGTTCCTTTCCGGGCGGAGCAAGTGATTACGGAATTATGGACATGGCAGGTAATGTAAGGGAGTGGTGTTCAGACTGGTATGATGAAAATTATTACAAATCAAGCCCTTATAAAAATCCTGAAGGGCCAAAAACAGGTAAATACAGAACTTTAAGAGGAGGTTCCTGGGAAAACTCAGATCCTCAGGATTTTAGATGTGCCGATCGTTTTATATGCGATAAAGACCGTGCATATTCCATAGGATTTAGATGTGTAATGGATGTGAATAAAAGGTGAAGGGTGAGTAGGGGCGTTTTATTAAACGCCCTGAGATGAAAATAGAAGGTGAAACAGGGTTGAATCTGATAAATTTAAAATGTGAAACATGTGGTGCCCAGCTTAAAAGAACGGCAAGTATGAGAACCCTTCAATGTGAGTACTGCGGTTCCAAATATCTTGCAGAAATTGACGGACAATCTCAGGGACTTGAAGACAGAACGTTTATACTTCCTGTTAATATTGAAGAAGATAAAGCAAAAAATTATATTCTGAGAGAAACTCAATTGAGGCAGTTTGTTCATGGCCACACAGAAAAAGAGATTTCCATGATAAATCCCAATGGAGTTATGATCCCCTGTTATACTTTTGAATGTGACGTAACATCTAACTGGTACGGAGAGAATGCCGTACAAAGAACGAGACAGGTATATAATCAGATGACAGGAATGCTGGAAAATCAGGTTTATGAAGAATGGTATCCACAGAACGGTCAACATTACGGAAAACATAATGCCTTTGTATCCGGTTCGGGAGCTCTTAAAGAAAGTGAAGGAAAATGGGGAGAACTCTTCCCTCTTCCCCTTGAAAAAAAATCTCTTTTCCTGGAAGATAATGAGAACCACCGTTTTTCTCTGGAAATACCAAATATGTCGCCGGAAGAAGCATGGATTAAAGGTGAAACAGAAGCAAAAAGACTTGAAGAGGAATCCTGTAAAACCCTTGTAGGAAGACTCAAAAGTGTAAATTCAAGAATAGATAAAAAAGAAGTCTCTCTTATTTATGCTCCTGTCTGGATCTTTAATTATAAAGTAGATAATATACCTTACAGAAATCTGGTCTGCGCAACAAGCGGTAAAGTAATAGGCGAAATGCCTACCAATTTCGAAGAGCTTTTTGATAAACTCAGAAGTATACAGCAGGAAATGTCAAAGATGTCTAATTATTTCATCATTGCAATTGTAGGTACAGTTCTGTCGCTTTTACTTCTCTTCGGTACTTTTTTGCTTCCTCTTACAGCATGCGTTATTTACTATTTATATAAGAAAAGAGATGATATGCAAAAGAAATTTGATGAAGAATTTGAAAAGAATATTTTAACGAATAAATATAATTTATGTTATTATATATTGAGAAAACGTACAGATCTTAAATCTTCTCTTAATCTTTCAACACTGCCCGGCATATCTGCAGTAGAAAGGTGTCTTGATGAAGAAGAGGGAGGAAAAATTGATAATATAATAGTAAAAGAACTGGTGGCAAGATATCTCCTGGCAACAAATCCTGCCGCAGGGGAAACACCGGCAGAAAAAATAGAAAAAATGCTTGGTATGAAAAAGGTTAATATTACAGGTAAAACAGTTTCAAATAATGCAGTAATACCTTCTTCCGCAACAGCAGAAAAAACATTACCCGGGAAATGTAAATGCGGCCAGATAATTAAAGAGGGCTGGAAAGTGTGTCCGATGTGTGGGAATAAATTTTAAAGGAAAATTACAGGAAAAATATTGATTTTATAAAATCTCTAACATATAATTATATATCAATGACCTGGCCCGTGACAGAACTCGCAATATAATCGGTGGGCGGTAAAACGTGAAAAGTGTCATTCTTACTTGCAGATGGTTACAGTTCTATAATATAAAAATCAAGGGAGAGTTTATAAATTGAACGAACAGAAAGGGCAAGATAAACAACTCTTAAAAGTTTCTTCACTGGAAGAGATCAGAAAAAGTTTTAAACTCAGAATCGAAGAAAACAAAAAAGAACTTCAAACAGAAAAAGAACAATCGATAGAAGCCAGACCCGCAGATAGTCAGAGAAACTACCAGATATTCACTTCTATTCTGGAGACCTTCTGGGCAGAAGGGCATTTATCAGATGTACAGAAGAATCTGATTAATAGAAAAAAAATAGCCCTGGCAATTCCCGATGATGTGGCAGAAAAAATTGAAGGAGAAGTAAAAAATAAATACTGTCAGAAAATCGAAGAAGGCATCTCGAAAAAAGAAGATTTGCCTGAAACACGGAAAGATGAACAGAACTTAAAAACTCTTCTATACAGAACTATGCTGGAAAGCACCCTTGTAGACGGAGATTTTACAGAAAAAGAAACGATTTATCTGAAAAGAAAAAAAATAGAACTTAAAATAACAGATGAAGAAGCACTATTACTGGAAACACAGGTAAGAACAGAACTAAAGAAAACAGAGGAAAAACCTTTAGCCACTACTCCCATGCCATACATCAATAAAGTTACTTTACAACTCCACCCCGACAGCGAAGATATTGAAGATAGAAAACCTGAAAAAATTTCTCAGGAAGACGTAAAAAAAGGAATAGATATAAAAACAGAGCCAGAAGAACTGCAGATAAAACCTCATATAGCTCTACCCGAAACAGAAGACATAAAAAATATTGAAACAAAACCTGAAGAAGAACGGGAAGAAAAATCAGAGGAAGAAGCTAAAAAAGAGGCTCTCAGGTTAAAATGGCTTGCTGAAGAAGAGGCCCTTAAAAAGCAGGAAGAGGAAAAAATAGAAGCACAGATTCCAGTAGAAAAAATCAAAAAGCCTGAAGAAGAACGGGAAGAAAAATCAGAAGAAGAAGCTAAAAAAGAGGCTCTCAGGCTAAAATGGCTTGCCGAAGAAAAGGCCCTTAAAAAGCAGGAAGAGGAAAAAATAGAAGCACAAACTTCAGAAGAAGCAAGAAAACCTGAAGAAGAAGAAGTTGCCATTAAATCAGAAGAAGAAGCTAAAAAAGAGGCTCTCAGGCTAAAATGGCTTGCTGAAGAAGAGGCCCTTAAAGAGCAGAAAGGTGAAATACGGGAGGTGCAAACTTCAGAAGAAGCAAGAAAACTCGAAGAGGATGAACTTGCGCGAAAAGCACAGGAAGAT
>DAIOEN010000233.1:0-5451 GCA_036746235.1 Vulcanimicrobiota bacterium
AATTTCAGCTTATATGTAAAGAATTCTTTATTAGTAAACTGAAATAATGTCCTGACCCCCACAGAAAGGTTTATACTTGCCCATGGAGATTTTTTCAGGTGTCTCATAAGTAGCAGGTCATTAAAACAGCACAGTAAGCAAGGAAGGAAGATGCAATATTAAATAAAATCTTTCCTTATTTTTATTTGTGTTGTTATTTTATTTTTTAAAAATCTTTTTTTGAGAGATAGAGAGGTGAATGATAACAGTTAAATTTTTCTGGTCAGGTCAGGTGTTTCAAATTTGCTTGTACAGGCGTTGTAAAGGAGTGTCTGAGAATTAGTGATTACACGTCATGGAAAAAGGGAGAAAAGTTTTTCTAAAATTTCCGAAATTGCGGAATTACCCTATTTAATCGAAACTCAGATCTGTTCGTATGAATGGTTTCTGAATGAGGGAATGAGGCAGGCTTTCAGGGATTTATCTCCTATTACCGATTTTACCGGTAATATAGTCCTGGAATTTCTGGAGTATTATCTTGGAGATTGTATGATTTCCATACCTGAAACTGCTGAAAGAGGACTCGAAGATGTTACGATAAAACAGCTTCAATCTTACACAAAATATTCGGTAAAACAGTGCAGGGAGAGGGATATGACCTATTCTATCCCTCTTAAAGCCAAGGTAAGGCTTATAAAAAAGGATCAGGGGGAAGTAAAAGAAATAAAGGAACAGACAATATTTATAGGAGATTTCCCTTTGATGACAGAAAAGGGCACCTTTGTAATAAACGGTGCGGAACGTGTCATAGTCAGTCAGCTGGTTCGTTCACCTGGAGTTTACTTCCAGTCCACAAAAGACAAAACCGGTAAGGATCTCTTTACTGCCACGGTAATACCTGACAGAGGAGCATGGCTTGAACTGGCAAGTGACATAAAAGATATTATATCTGTCAGAATTGACAGAACCAGAAAACTTCCTGCTACAGTACTCTTAAGAGCTCTCGGATATGAATCCAATGAGGAAATAGTCAAGCTCCTTGGAGAAAGTGCCTGCGTGGAAGCTACTATAGCCAAGGATAGTATAACAAATCAGGAAAATGCTCTGGTAGAAATTTATAAGAAATTACGCCCCGGCGATCCTCCCACACTTGAAAGTGCACAGAATTTGTTAAATACCCTCTTTTTTAACCCCCGTCGTTACAATCTTGGTTATGTAGGGCGTTATAAGTTAATAAAGAAACTCTCTTTAAGAGAAACATGTCTTGATTGTGGTTTTGAGAATGCACAGGGCCAGACAGAATGTGCCAGATGTGAGGCTCCTCTTGTTCACAATCAGGTTTTAACAAACAGAGACATTGTTGAAATTATAAGTTATCTCGTCGGTCTTATAGATGCAAAGCCCGGCTATTATGTAGATGATATAGATCATTTAGGTAATAGAAGAGTCAGGGCAGTAGGCGAATTACTCTTAAATCAGTTCCACGTAGGACTTCTGAGACTTGAGAGGGTTGTAAGAGAAAGGATGACTGTTCAGGATGCTGAAACAGTGACTCCCCAGGCTCTGATTAACATAAGACCTGTAGTGGCTGTATTGAAAGAATTCTTTGGAAGCAGCCAGTTATCTCAATTTATGGATCAGACCAATTCTCTTGCAGAACTAACTCATAAACGCCGATTGAGCGCCCTGGGTCCCGGAGGACTCAGCAGGGAAAGAGCAGGTTTTGAAGTAAGAGATGTCCATCATTCCCATTACGGCCGTATATGTCCTATTGAAACGCCTGAAGGCCCGAATATCGGTCTTATCGGTTCTATGGCCTGCTATTCAAAGGTCAATAAATACGGTTTTATTGAGACACCATATAGAAAGGTTTTAAATGGTGTTGTTACCGATGAAGTAGTATATATGACTGCCGATGAGGAAGACAAGCATGTAGTAGCTCAGGCCAATGCCGCACTGGATGAAGAAAATAGATTTGTTCAGCCAAGGATTGCATCAAGAGAAAAAGGTGAGATTACCACCAAAAGGCCTGATGAAATACATTATATAGATGTTTCTCCGAAGCAGATAGTCAGTGTGGCTACTGCACTTATTCCTTTCCTTGAACATGATGATGCAAACCGTGCTCTTATGGGAGCAAACATGCAGAGACAGGGAGTGCCGCTCCTTGTAAAGGATTCTCCTCTTGTAGGAACTGGTATAGAATACAGGGCAGCAAGAGATTCCGGCTGTCTTGTCGTGGCGGAACAGGATGGTGTTGTGAAGAAAGTAACTGCCAATGAAATTATTGTAGAAGATGAGCAGGGACAGGAAAATAAATATGAACTTCTCAAATTTATCAGATCCAATGCCGGAACCTGTGTGAAACAGGATCCGATAGTGCACCTTGGAGAGAAAGTACATAAAGGAGAAGTTCTTGCAGACGGTTCTTCAAGTGTAGACGGAGAACTTGCCCTGGGCAGAAATGTCCTTGTAGCCTTTATGCCATGGGAAGGCTATAATTATGAAGACGCAATTCTTGTAAGTGAAGAATTTTTAATAGAAGATCTTTATACCTCCATTCATATAGAAGAATATGATGCCGAAGCAAGAGACACAAAACTTGGTTCGGAAGAAATAACAAGGGAAATTCCCAGTGTCGGTGATGATGCCCTTAAAAATCTGGATGAAAGAGGTATAATAAGAGTAGGCGCAGATGTTCGTCCTGAAGATATTCTTGTAGGTAAGGTAACTCCGAAAGGCGAGACAGACCTTACTGCAGAAGAAAGATTACTCCGTGCAATTTTCGGTGAAAAAGCCAGAGATGTAAGGGATACGTCATTGAGAGTTCCTCACGGCGAAAAAGGCAAGGTTATAGACGTAAAGGTCTTTTCCCGTGAAGACGGAGATGAACTGTCTCCGGGCATAAATAAACTGGTAAGAGTATATGTGGCTCAAAAGAGAAAAATCCTTCAGGGTGATAAAATGGCAGGCCGCCACGGTAATAAAGGAGTAGTGGCAAAAATACTTCCAAAAGAAGATATGCCCTATTTGCCTGACGGAACTCCAATTCAGATAGTTCTTAACCCTCTCGGTGTACCTTCCCGTATGAATATAGGTCAGGTACTTGAGACCCATCTCGGATGGGCTGTTAAAGCACTGGGCATAAAGATTCAGACCCCTGTATTTGACGGAGCAAATGAAGAAGAAATCAGAGCTATGATGAGAAAAGCAGGACTTCCTGAAAATGGTAAATCCATACTTTATGACGGCAGAACAGGTGAACCATTCGATCAGGAAGTCATGGTAGGTCATATTTATATGATGAAACTGGCCCATCTGGTAGATGATAAGATACATGCCCGTTCTACAGGACCTTACTCCCTCGTAACACAGCAGCCTCTCGGAGGTAAAGCACAGTTCGGAGGACAGAGGTTCGGAGAAATGGAAGTATGGGCTCTTGAATCTTACGGTGCTGCCTATACTCTTCAGGAACTTCTTACCGTTAAATCAGATGATGTTGTAGGTAGAGTTAAGACTTATGAAGCTATAGTCAAGGGAGAAAATGTCCTTGAACCAGGCGTGCCAGAATCCTTCAAGGTTTTAATAAAGGAACTTCAGAGTCTGGCTTTAGATGTAAAGGTCTATTCAGGTGATGATAAGGAAATTGACATAAAAGGAATGGATGATGAACTTGATTCTGCTTTTGATGATCTTGGACTCGATCTGTCAAAACCTCAGGAACCAGAAGTTCAGCCTGTTCCGGATGTAATCAGTGAAGAAGAATAAATGATGAAAGATGAAGAGTAATCTTCATCTTTCATCTGTCACCTATTTAAAGGAGGAGAAAATCTTTGTTTGATGTCAATAATTTTGATGCTTTGCAGATTGGTCTTGCCTCTCCGGATTTAATCAGAGCATGGTCCAGAGGAGAAGTAAAAAAACCGGAAACCATTAATTATCGTACATTAAAACCGGAAAGAGATGGTTTATTCTGCGAGAAAATTTTTGGGCCTACGAAGGACTGGGAATGCCACTGCGGTAAATATAAGAGAATCAGATTTAAAGGAATCGTCTGCGATAAATGCGGTGTAGAAGTTACCCGTTCCAAAGTCAGACGTGAAAGAATGGGACATATTGAGCTTGCTACACCTGTATCTCATATATGGTATTTCAAAGGCGTTCCGAGCAGAATGGGTCTTTTACTCGATATGTCTCCGAGAACACTGGAAAAAATATTATATTTTGCTTTTTATGTAGTTATAGAACCAGGTGATACGCCTCTTAAGAAATGGCAGCTCCTTTCAGAAATGGAATACAGGGAAAGAAAAGAGGAATATGGAAACAGATTCAGAGCAGGTATGGGAGCAGAAGCAGTAAAAGAACTTCTTAAAAGTCTTGAACTTGCAGAACTCCGTAAGGACCTCAGACAGTCTATAAACCGTCTTTTCGGCCAGAAGAAGAAAAAGGCCATTAAGAGGCTTGGAGTAGTAGAATCTTTCCTTACATCAGGGAATAAACCTGAGTGGATGATCCTGGATGTTATACCTGTTATTCCGCCGGACCTTCGCCCTATGGTTCAGCTTGACGGAGGAAGGTTTGCTACATCTGATTTGAATGATCTTTACAGAAGAGTAATAAATCGTAATAACAGATTAAAGAGATTGCTCGAACTGGGAGCACCTGATATTATTGTAAAAAATGAAAAAAGAATGCTTCAGGAAGCAGTAGATGCACTTATTGATAACGGAAGAAGAGGCAGACCTGTAGCAGGTCCCAATAACCGTCCTCTGAAATCCCTTTCTGATATGCTGAAAGGTAAACAGGGTCGTTTCCGTCAGAATTTGCTCGGAAAAAGAGTGGATTATTCAGGCCGTTCCGTTATTATAGTCGGCCCTCATCTTAAACTGCATCAGTGCGGTCTTCCGAAAGAAATGGCTCTTGAATTATTTAAGCCCTTTGTAATGAAAAGATTAGTAGATAAAGGACTTGTTCATAATATAAAAAGTGCAAAACGTATGGTTGAAAGGGTAAGGCCCGAGGTATGGGATATTCTGGAAGAGGTTATTAAAGAACATCCTGTACTGTTAAACCGTGCTCCTACCCTGCACAGACTCGGCATTCAGGCTTTTGAGCCGATTTTGATAGAAGGAAAAGCAATACAGATTCATCCCCTTGTATGTACTCCTTATAATGCAGATTTTGACGGTGACCAGATGGCTGTCCATCTGCCACTTTCTGCCGGGGCACAGGCAGAGGCAAGATTATTGATGCTTTCTTCCAATAATATCCTGCTTCCCGCCTATGGAAATCCTGTTCTTACTCCGACACAGGATATGGTTCTTGGTATTAATTACCTTACTATCGATAAAGCAGGGCAAAAAGGAGAAGGTAAGATTTTCTCTTCCGCAGAGGAAGTGAGACTCGCCTATACTTATGGATATGTCCATCTTCAGGCTATAATAAAGCTCAAATATAAAGGGGAAGTTATAA
>DAIOEN010000233.1:5551-10980 GCA_036746235.1 Vulcanimicrobiota bacterium
GGATATGTCCATCTTCAGGCTATAATAAAGCTCAAATATAAAGGGGAAGTTATAAAAACTACTCCGGGAAGAGTTATATTTAACGAAGTTATTCCCGATGAATTAGATTTCCCGTTTATAAATGAAACTATGGATAAAAAAGCTCTGTCAAAATTTGTTGCAAGATGTCATCGCAAGCATGGAAATGCAAAAACTGCACAGCTTCTTGATAATATAAAGGATCTTGGTTTCAAATATGCTACAATATCTGCTACAACCATTGCAGTAGAAGATGTAGTCATACCTCCTGCCAAAAAGGTAATTCTGGCAAAAGCTGAAGAGGCAGTAGGGGAGATTGATAGTTTCTATAACCGTGGTCTTATGACAGATGAGGAGAAATATAAAAAAGTAATAGAGATCTGGAGTGACACTACGGAAAAAGTTAAGAATGCCATGATGGATTGTCTGTCAAAACATAATCCTATATATATGATGGTAAGATCTGGAGCCAGAGGTAATATTGATCAGATGAGACAGATTGGCGGTATGAGAGGCCTTATGGCAGACCCGTCAGGAAGAATTCTGCCTCTCCCGATCAAGGCAAATCTTCGCGAAGGGCTTACAGTGCTGGAATTCTTTATATCCACTCACGGTGCAAGAAAAGGTCTTGCCGATACGGCTCTCAGAACGGCAGATTCTGGTTATCTTACCAGAAGACTCGTAGATGTCGCCCAGGATGTTATTATTCGTGAATATGACTGCGGAACTAATAATTATATATTGACCTCTGCCGTACAGGAAGAACAGATGGGAGAGTTTGAAGGCAATGTTATTGTTCCGTTATTTGACAGGGTTGTCGGCAGGATTGCCGCTCTTGATATAACCCATCCTGAAACAGGAGAGATTCTTATTACAAAGGGAACCTTTATAGATGAAGATAAATTTGAACTTATCACTGCTGCTAAAATAACCCAGGTTCCTATAAGGTCAATTCTGTCATGCCGGTGTAAACATGGTATATGTCAGGTATGTTACGGCCGTAATCTTGCCACTGGAAGGCTTGTAGAAATCGGTGAGACTGTCGGTATTATTGCAGCTCAATCCATAGGTGAACCGGGTACTCAGCTTACACTGAGAACATTCCATCTCGGAGGAACTGCCGTGGCAGATATCATTCAGGGTTTACCCAGGGTTGAAGAGCTTTTTGAAGCAAGAAAACCGAGAGTTCATGCCATTATAACCGAAATAGACGGAGTTGTCAGATTGAGTGATGAAAAAGGCATGAAAAGGATTGAAGTTCAGTCTGCTTCAGGTGATGCCAAAACCTATTATGCTCCTTTCAATGCCCGTCTCAAGGTTAAAAACGGAGAATTTATACAGGCCGGTGCACTCCTGACGGAAGGTCCTACCAATCCTCATGATATACTCAGGATTAAAGGTGTCGATGATGTTCAGAATTATCTTGTTGAAGAGGTACAATTTGTATATCGTCAGCAGGGTGTTGATATAAATGATAAACATATAGAAGTAATAGTAAGACAGATGTTAAGAAAGGTAAAAGTTGAAGAAGCCGGTGATACTGATCTGCTTCCGGGAGAACTTGTAGATGCTTCTCTCTTTGTGGAAGAAAATATGAGAGTAACATCTCATAGGAAACAGCCTGCTGTTGCAAGGCCGGTGTTACTAGGTATAACAAAAGCCTCTCTTGCTACAGATAGCTTCCTTTCTGCCGCATCTTTCCAGGAAACTACAAGGGTTCTTACAGATGCAGCCATAAGGGGTAAGGTAGATCCTCTTATAGGACTCAAGGAAAATGTTATTATAGGTAAACTTATACCGGCAGGAACAGGTATGCCTAAATACAGAAATATTAAAATAAACATCGCAGAACCTGATGAGGAACTGGATGATGACGAAGATATTGTGGAAGTAGAACCTGTTCGTAAAGAACTTGTAACAAACGGCGATGATGATGTTGCAGATGGTGATATAGAAGATGAAGGAGATATTGAAGTAGAAGAAGTGACTCAAGAATAGTATTTCAGTAGTTCAGATGTCGCTAAAACCATCTGAACTACTGATACATTCACATGCAAAGCTCGAGTTTTGCAATATCCTTAAACAGAGGTAAGCCGGTAAGCCATTTATGGTTTTGCCTCTGCTAAAACCTGGATTACCGGCTGATTGCAAAAGTCGAGTTTATTTTTTTGAAAGAAGTACTAAATGCTTGACAGGTTTAATTAGTAATGATAGAATATATGCCTATGTGTAAAAAAATAGTACTTTTGATTCATAGAAAATAAATTTTGAGGAGGTGAAAAAAGCTGGTTTGAGATGTTTCGGCCAGTAGATATTAGTGTCAACTATTAATCAGTTAGTTCGCAAGGGAAGAAAATCTGTTAATAAAAAAGTTAAAGCTCCGGCATTGCGTTATTCTTATAACACACTTAAATTTAAAATGCTTCAGGCTGATAAAGGTAATCCTCAAAAAAGAGGAGTATGCACACAGGTAAAGACTGTAACACCCAAGAAACCAAACTCTGCATTGAGAAAAGTTGCAAGGGTTCGTCTTACAAATACCATAGAAGTTACCACTTATATACCCGGCATTGGACACAACCTTCAGGAACACTCTGTTATTTTGATGAGAGGCGGAAGAGTAAAAGATCTTCCCGGTATTCGTTATCATATTATCAGAGGTACCCTTGATACGGCAGGTGTTGATAGCAGGCGACAGGGACGTTCCAAATACGGAACAAAGAGACCCAAAAAGTAATTTTGGAATTTAGCTTAAAGAAAGGCAGGGAGATTTGTGCCTAGAAAAGGACCAGTACCAAAAAGGGAAATTATACCTGATCCTATATATAATAGTAAGGTAGTTACCCGTTTCATAAATAAAATTATGTTAAAAGGCAAAAAGAGTACTGCTGAAAAGATATTTTACGGTGCTCTTGATATTATTGGTGAAAAAACCAAAAAGAATCCTCTTGAGGTTTTTGAACAGGCAATGGAAAATGTTATACCTGTCCTGGAAGTAAGAGCCAGAAGAGTCGGAGGCGCAACCTATCAGGTACCTTCCGAAATCAGGGCAGAGAGAAGATTGAGTCTTGCCATGAGATGGCTCGTAGGTTATTCCAGGAATAGACCGGGAAAAACTATGACCCAGAAATTGTCTGATGAGTTGATGGATGCCGCTAAAGGTGTTGGCTCATCTGTAAAAAAGAAAGAAGATACCTATAAGATGGCTGAAGCCAATAAAGCTTTCGCTCATTACAGGTGGTAAAGGATGAACGGAATTGTCTAAAAAAGGGACCAGGCCGGAAATGGCGCTTGAAAAAATAAGGAATATAGGTTTTGCTGCTCATATTGATGCAGGTAAAACTACCACTACAGAGAGAGTGCTTTTCTATACAGGGAAAGTTCATCGTATCGGTGAAGTAGATGATGGTACTACTACTACGGATTTTTTACCCCAGGAAAGGGAAAGGGGTATCACAATAGCTTCTGCAGTAGTCTCCTGTGAATGGAAAGGTTTTCTGGTTAATATAATCGATACGCCGGGCCATGTGGATTTTACCGTAGAGGTAGAAAGAAGTCTTCGCGTTCTGGACGGATTGATTGTAATATTCTGTGCTGTCGGTGGTGTGCAGCCTCAGTCTGAAACTGTATGGCGTCAGGCTGAAAGATATAATATCCCCCGTATAGCTTATATTAACAAAATGGACCGTACAGGAGCAGATTTTTATGCTGTACTGGACAAGATGAAAAGCCGTTTTGGAGATAAAGTTGTTCCGTTACAACTGCCAATAGGATTTGAGCAGAGTTTCGAAGGGGTAGTAGATCTTATCAATCTCAGGGCTTATACCTATATAGATGAACTGGGAGCAGAATTTACTGAAATTCCGGTTCCTGAAGATATGCAGCAAAAAGCAAATACTATGAGAGAAAAGTTAATAGAAGCTGCTGCCGAAGGCAATGATGAACTCCTGACAAAATACATCAATGAAGAGGAAATCTCTCCCGAAGAACTTGCAGGAGCCATAAGGAAAGGAACTATTAAAAATAATCTGATTCCTGTTTTTTGCGGTACTTCTTTAAAAAATAAAGGCGTCCAGTTCTTATTAAATGCAATTGTAGATTATCTTCCATCTCCTCTTGAGGTGCCTGATGTTTCAGGAGTCAATCCGAAAAATAATCAGGTTGTCAGTAGAAAACCAGTTGCAACAGAACCTTTAGTGGCTCTGGCATACAAAATCGTATCAGACCCCTTTGTAGACAGATTGACCTTTATAAGGGTTTATTCCGGTATTTTAGAAACAGGAAAATATGTCTATAATGTGAACAGGGATTGTAAGGAGAGAGTTAACAGACTGCTGAGATTACAGGCAGACAGCCGTGAAGAAATTCAATCGGTCGGCCCCGGTGATCTGGCTGCAGTTGTTGGTTTCAGAAAGACCTCTACAGGGGATACACTCTGTGATATGAACAACAGAATTATCCTTGACTCAATACAATTCCCCGAACCGGTTATATATGTAGCTATAGAACCGAAAACCACTCAGGACGAGGAAAAACTCGCCCAGACCCTTACAAAAATCTCCGAAGAGGATCCATCTTTTAAGATTAAAACTGATGATGAAACAGGTCAGACAATTATATCAGGTATGGGTGAACTTCATCTTGAGATTATTGTAGACAGGCTTTTAAGGGAATTTAAAGTAGAAGCCAATGTAGGTAAACCTCAGGTCTCCTATAAAGTTGCCATTACTACTGAATTTGAGGCTGAAGGTGTATACAGTCAGCAGACTGGCGGAAAAAGTCAGTATGGACGTGTTGTAATTAAATTTTCACCTCTTGAAAGAGGCAAAGGTTTTAAGTTTGAAAATTTTGTTTCCCCTGAAATAATTCCGAAGGAATATATTCCTTATATAGAAAAGGGTTTGAAACTTTCTATGGATGCAGGTATATGGGGATTTCCTGTTATAGATATACAATGTTCTCTTATAGACGGTACATATCGCCCGGGAGAATCAACAGAGATTGCCTATCAGGCAGCGGCTTCCATAGCCATGCAGGACGGTCTTCTTAAGGCAAATCCTGTTCTTATGGAACCTGCCATGAGGGTTGAGATTGTAGCAGGAGAAGAAAATATCGGTGATATTATCGGTGATCTGGGGAGCAGAAGAGGTAAGGTTGAAAAAATAGAGCAGCTTCCAGGAGATGCTAAAGCAGTAGAGGCAATGGTTCCTCTCTCTGAAATGTTTGGATATGCAACGGCTCTTCGTTCCAAAACACAGGGCAGAGGAACATATACAATGGAATTTCATCATTATGATGAAGTGCCATATGAAATTTCCAGTAAGATTATATCAATAGGTTATTAACGAGAGGAGAGGAAAAATAGATGGCAAAGGAAAAATTTGAGAGGACGAAACCTCATGTAAATGTAG
>DAIOEN010000234.1:0-10909 GCA_036746235.1 Vulcanimicrobiota bacterium
AAAGACTAATTTTTCTTCTCCAGAGCCTGCCAGGCAGAAGCTTTTTACGGGTACCTTTTTACCTGTTACGGTAATTAGAGAGGTTTTATTTTATTAAAATATATTTTTTTTCATAAGGTTCACTCTGATTGTTCTGCCAGTCAACTGCTGTTACGAAAACAGTGTAATTTTTACCTTTCTCCAGACCTTCAAACTCCCATGATGTCTCAGATTGTTCCAGTATTAACGGTAAACGTATATATTCATCTGTTCTGAAGCAGTATAAACAATATCCGCTCAGATCTGTTGAAGGAGACCTGTCCCATGTTATATAAAGTTTATCTTCACTGTATTTCAGATATAAATTTTTCGGCGCCTCCGGCGGATTAGTGTCACGGGGGGACACAGTAAGGGGATATGACAGGCACCCTTCTTCCTCTTTATCTGACAGGGAGCATATAGAGAAATAATAAATTCTATCGTTTGTTAATCCTTCTACAAGAAGATTATTTCCTTCTGTTTCTTTATAAGGTTTTACATCATTACTGTTTCCTCTATAGATTTTATAAGTTTTTTTTTCGTCTCCGTCCCATGACAGATATACGCTCCCGTCACGGCTTTCAGCACTGAAGGAACTTATAAGACCTCCGTAATTGCCGTTTTTTGTAGTAATACTCTTCTTTAAACACCGGCTCTGAGTAAGAGGGTTTTTACCGAGTAATTTTAAAAAGAAATAATAGGTTTTTCCTTTATCAAGCCCGAATGATGTAATTGATATCGGGTTGCCGGTTTTTATCGTTGAATAATCAACAGGAATATGTTTCATTAATTGTATGTCATCAGGCGAAATATCTCTGTCGCTGTATTTAAGATCAATATAAAGATTTTCGCCTGAATGAAATTTTTCAGAATCACTGAGATAAATATTGATTATATATTTTCCTTTTTCTATTTCTTTCACGTTAAAATCTTCAATGACAGGTAAAGGGATTTCCCGGTTTTCTTCCGTAAATTCCGTATTATAAATATGCTGTAAATCAGGTGTGGAAATGTAAGAACTATATTTTATACCTTTAAGAAGAGACATTTGATCATTGATGAGATTATAGAAATCTGACTGCTCTTCTTTCAGGTAATTCAGAAAAAACAGATGAAACCCGTCAGGTTTTTCTGATTCTCTTACCAGGTCATGTTTTAAAACATAGTAATTTGACTCAAGATAGTAATGAGGAACTCCGATCTGTCTGTACCAGTCCCATTCTGATATAAAACTTTCAAACATGAGTCCGTCTATGGAAGGACGAATAAGGTCTGCATATTTTTCCAGAAGGAACATGCCGCGGTTTATAATTAAATATTTATCAGGAAAAAGAGTTCGGATTTTTTGTACAAGCAAAGCCATGTCTTCCTGCATCCATCCATAGTTACCCCATGGCGAGGCACTGTCAAGTGTATCCAGAAAGAAACCGTCTACTCCGTAACGGGAAGAGAGTATGTCCATTTTTTCTCTTATAATATCTTGCCATTCCGGGTCTCCTGCATAGACAAAGTAGCTGTGCCATTTTCCGTTTTCGTCCGGCAGTCCGTCGTGGCCCGGTTTTATGGCAAACATGCCTGAAGGAGTGAATGTGAAAAACCCTTTTTCATTGAAAATATAACTTATTTCATCAATGTATCTTGTTGGATAATTTTTATTTGTTTTTACAATTTCCTTATCTTTATTCAGATATACAGGGCCTGCTTCTTCTGACATGGCAGGTCCGCAGGGCACCTCTTCGTCCTCTCCTATTGATATATAGGCAAGAACCGTGACATCATCTTCTGTACCTGAAGTTTTATCTTTACCATATTTAATTTCCTGTATTTGTTCTTCTGTAATATTATCAAGATTACGGCCCGGATGGAGTATTACAAGATTAAATTCCTGAGCCCTCCCAATCTGTTCCTTATCCCACGGGCCATAATAGACAAGATATTTCTCAGGAGGCCATCTGCTGTCATTTTGTGACGGTTTTGCCAGACTGTTTTCATTGTTTAATAAAAATAATAATAGTAAAGTCAGAATATAAATGTTTTTCATGAGAAATCCTTTCATGTTTGAGTATGAAAAGTCAGCACGGCTTTTACTGACCTTATTACCAATCCAGGTAAATTAGTAACCATTTTATCCGCTTCTGCCCGGCAGGCTCTTACGAAGAAAAATAATTTGCCTTATATCATTTGTTTTACAGACAATAAATTAACCCTTATTTAATTTTTAATTCTATATAAAAGACTAATTTTTCTTCTCCAGAGCCTGCCAGGCAGAAGCTTTTTACGGGTACCCTTTTACCTGTTACGGTACTTAGCATAAGCATTTAATAAATGTCTTCCTCCCGTAACGACTCACGTCTCACGCCTCACGACTATTATAAATCATAATCTAGAATATTGAAAGTAAAAAAAAATATGCTATAATATATTACTTACGTGTTAAAGGTTTGATTTTGTCTATGTATTATAAAATTTTCTTTCTTTTATATTTCTTTATAATCTTATCTGATAATGTTTTTGCTTCCCAGAAGATTCTCGGTCTGTATAAATCCACCGATAATGCTACAGATACAAATAATGCCGTCCTTAACCACCTTGGTGAGCCATTGAAAAAACTCGGTTATGATGTGGATTACAGAGATGTTTTAAAGGAACTTCCTTCTTCTGAAATGATGAAACAGTATGATGGTATAGTTACATTTTTCTTTAATCCTCTTTATCCTGATCCGACGAAATATATATCATGGCTTTCCGGACAGATTAAAGAAGGCAGAAAGGTTATAATTGTGGGAAATTTCGGTGCCTATTCATCTGATGGAAAAACATGGCTCACAGGTGAAGAACTGAATGATTTTTTCTTTAATTTCGGATTATCTGTAAAAGGGATACAAACAGTTGACCCTTCTGATGTAGAAATAAGTTATAAAGACTCTAAAATGTTTCCGTCTTTACCTGTTACTTTCCCCGATAATTTAGTAAATCTGGTTTCATTTAATAAGCATAATAAAGATTATTTGAGACTGACTCTTAAAGCAGATCATAATATACAGGCTTCCGTGGCAGTCAGAACACCTTTCGGAGCTATTGCCCAGACAGGTTATATTTATTCTTCCGATGATAAAGGAAATGTTATATGGCATTTAAACAGACTGGCTTTCCTGGATGATGTCCTGTCTTATAAAACAGACGAAAAAATTTCGTCCCATATATTACTGGCTTTATATAAAAGTACTGAAGGAGACAGTCGTGAAAATAATTTAATCAGAACATTTGCATCGGAACCTCTTTTTAAGCTGGGCTATGAAGTAGAATACAGAGATATAGACAGAGGGATACCTGATGAAGCAGATATGGATAAATATTATGGTATAATTTCCTGGTACAGAGGGCCGGTAATGTCAGAAGCTTCTCTTTACTGTGACTGGCTTTCGGAAGAAATGGCAAAAGGGAAAAAAATAATAATTTTAGGTAATTTCGGTGCTTATACTGAAAAAATAGAAGAAGGAATTGTACATACTGATCGTTTTATAAGCGAATGGGAATATAATAATTTCTTTTACCCTTTCGGACTGAGGATGGATAAATTCTGGACTGATGATCCGAATCTTATAGTATGTGATTATATGGATAAAAAGATGGTAAATACAGCCAATTTTAACAATTATTTCAGATTTAAATCTGTAAATCCCCGTAATAAGCCTTATCTGACATTACTCCGTAAAGACATACCTGACAGTCAAAGTTCTGTTGTTGTTGTTACTCCTTATGGAGCCATGGCTCTGGAAGGTTATATTTACAGCCAGGAATCTTCTACATGGAAGATTAATCACATATTAAATCTGGAACATTTCTTTGATGAAGCCCTCAAAAAAACAGATTTTGTTCCTCCTGAAACATTTACCTTTCACGTAGATACAAAAAAAGAACTTGACCGGGCCGGAGAAAACTCCATTACTCTGAATATGGCCGACGTATGTGATAAACCTCTTTTACGAAGAGTTCTCGTATTATTTAAAGGCAGTGAAGACAGAATATATCTTAACAGCCCTTTTTATACATATACAGGTGCAATAGTTACCTATCTGGGTCTTGTTCCTGATTATTTAGATATTGAACAGGAGAAACCTGATGACAGAACTATGGAAAAATACGGAGCAATAATAACCTGGTTCAGTACACCTGTTATAAAAGGTGTTTCAGAATATAATACATGGCTTATACATCAAATAGATAAAGGAAAAAAAATAATAATCCTTGGAGACTACGGTGCTTTATACGAAAAAGATACTTATAAAATGACACCTTTTGTAAAACAGGTTTTTTCCAGATTAAATCTGGAATTACCTGGAGAAGAGACTTATATAAGGGAAAATTTGAGAATATTACAGAATGATCTTATTACATCAAAACATTTTGTAAATGTCTTCAGCACCTTCCAGCCTATAAGTCTTGATTACGGCAGAGCCGATAGATACTGTGCCTGTTTACCTTTTATAAAAATAATCAATAAAGAAGACAGCTATTTCAATTTCGAAACAACCTTTAAAGATGACCGTATTAATCCTGTTGTATTTAAATCTAAGGATAAAGATAATAGAGAATTAATTTCTCTTTATGTAGCAGATACAGGTAAATCTACCTGTGCTCTTATAGCTCCCTGGGGTGGGCTCCTTGGTGGAGATTTTTTCTATGAATTAGAAGAAAGTAAAGAAGAAGCGGCCAGTATAGATAATTATAATGATTTATTAAAACTTCATTATGATGTTAAACCTACAACTACAAATAACGGAAAATGGGTTGTAAATCCTTTTGCTTTTCTGAATCAATCTCTTCACATTGAAACACTTCCCAGGCTTGATTATACAACATTGAATGGCCAGAGAATTTTTTATACTCATCTTGATGGTGACGGCCTGTCTAATTTATCCTATATCCCTACCAGATATTCAGGAGAAGTTATTAAAGAAGAGATATTTGAAACATATAATTTACCCATGAGTGTTTCAATTATTACAGGTGAAATGGAAAAACATAATAAGAAATATTATAACTATCCTGTAACAATAGCCAGGAGTATTTTTGCTCTTGATAATGTTGAAATAGCGACTCATACTCATACCCATCCTTTTAATATGGGAGGGGATTTACTTGTTGATGTAATCAATAAAGGGCATGATAAGAGTTATGACGTCCATTTTTCAAAACCTGATAAACATACGGAAATATTATATTCCACTGCATTGATAAATCAATATATAGCTCCTCCTGGAAAAAAAGTTAAAACAGTTTTCTGGCCCGGTATGTGCAATCCCGGTGAGGAATTCATTGAAGAAGCAGACAGACTCGGACTTCAGAATCTTAACGGAGGAGATCCCATTTATGATGAGGAACATAAATCATACAGTAATCTGTGCCAGATTTATGTTAAAAGAGGGGAGAGACTCCAGACCAGAACGTCAGGAAGCAATGATTATATTTACACCGATTCGTGGACCAGAAATTACGGTGAAATGAAAAAATTAATTGACCATATAAACCATACAGATAAACCTGTGAGAATTTATCCCATAAATGTATATTATCATTTTTACAGTGGTATGTATACGGAAGGAGTAGATGCTATAAAAGCCATATATGATTACTGTCTTCAGAATCATATAGCCCCGCTGTTTGCAAGTCAGTATTGTTTGATAGTAAAAGATTTTTACTGTTCTGAAACAGGCAGAACAGATGACGGAGGCTATGTTATACACAATACCGGGTATTTAAGGACAGTGAGATTTGATAATACAGATCTT
Organism: Vulcanimicrobiota bacterium; assembly: GCA_036746235.1. Taxonomy (GTDB): domain Bacteria; phylum Vulcanimicrobiota; class SpSt-956; order SpSt-956; family JAKJGF01; genus CALARM01. The sequence continues at coordinate 5,811 of DAIOEN010000234.1, forward strand.
GCTCCTGATATGGAACGTTCACAAAATATTATCGGATTTGATTATTATAATAATTCCCTTTATATTTTTCTTGATGATTCGAAAACGCATAAAATTTATCTCTCTGACAGGCCTCAGAGTAAGGTTTATCTTAAATCTGCTTCTCATTATATTGATAACTGGCATGCATCTTCTGATTGTGTTAAATCTACTGTCAGAGGACTCGGAGCAGGTTATATGGAAATTGCCAGTTTCATGCCTGACTGTTTTTATGAAATAAAACTCGGTGATTTACATGACACAGTAAAAACTGATGATAAGGGTTTATTGAAATTCAGGTATGAACTGAAAAAAAACGCAGATTATGAGCTGGAAGTAAGAAAAAAATGAGAAAAAAATTATTTTTCATAATTCTATGTATTTATATAGGCGCCGGTGCAGTTTATGCTAAAACATCTGATGAATTACTTGAAGAAGCCAGAATATTAAGAGAAAAAGGCTTTCATGATTCGGCCATAGCAATATATCATGAAATACTGGAAGGTGAACCTGATAATATCAAGGCTATAACAGATTTTGCGGAAGAAATGCTGGAAACAAGAAATTATGCCTATGCTCTTACATTATACAAAAGATATCTTGATTTAAAGCCAGATGACAGGCAGATTAGAAACCTGGTTATAGATATATACATATCACTTGAATTATATGAATCTGGTGCCGGTGAATGTCTGAATTTTTTAAGAAGTAACCCTGATGATTTAGATTTTTTGAAGAAATTAAAAAATATTTATTATAAAGCCAGTCTTTTAAAGAAAGAAATGGTTGTTACAGAGAAGATTGCAGGTTTAGAACCTGATAATGAAGAAATAAAAAAGAGACTTCTGGAACTGTATATTATGCAGGGCAGGTATGATAAATCTGTGTCCCTTGTTGATAAAATACCTGTTAATACTTCTATGAAAGGTTATGTGTACAGACAGGACAATCAATTTGATAAGGCTATAGAGACATTCAAGGACATATATGATCAAATGCCGTCAGAAGATAACAGATATTCTCTGATGGAAGCACAGCTGTCTGAAATTAATTATAATCTGGCAACTGCTTCCGGTGTTTCTTACGGTTATTATAATTCTATGTCTTATCTCGGCCAGAACAATCCTCAGGATATAGAAAGCCTGTGGAATGTTATGAAAGATAATGTATCAGGATTATACGGAGGTTTTGAATACAGAACCGGTGACAGCGGTATAAATGATTATACAAATTATTACGGTTATATTGATTATCCTGTGCTGTCTTCAGGAACGGAATTGATTTTAAAAGGTCAGAGATATGAAGTTTCCAATGATAGTCTGAGCAGTATATACAGACAGTTTGGACTGGAAGCCCGTCAGCCTGTCGGCTCTCATGTAATACTTACGGGAGGGTTCTCCGATGGTATTCCGGATAATACTTATTACGGTCAGTTCTTTTTTCAGACCAGTCGATTACAGGCCGGTATCAGAAGAAGAAAAGATTGTATTACAGAGACTCCTGAAGCACTGGCCGGTAAAATTACTTTTAAAGGCATGGATTATTATATAAATATTTTCCCGACCGGTAAGCTTAATATCTTTACCCGTATTTCAAATTATGATTTTTCTGATGGTAACAATGGCACTTATACCGAAGTCGGAGGCTATTACAGGATATGGGAAAACAATGAAAATATGTGGTTTACTGCAGGAATTACCCGGTCATCAGAGAAATTTGACTTTCAGAGCCCTTTATATTACAGTCCTTCCGATATATCGCAATGGAATTATACAGTGGAATGGGATTGTTATGTTACAGATGATTCTCTTCTCCATCTCGGATATACCCGTTCTTCTGATAGTAATGACGTAACATTTAATTTTTATTCCGTTTCCATAGATAATAAATTTTCAGATAATATATATGTTTACGGACAGTACTTAAATGGTGCAAATCAGATTAACAGGATTGGTTATACAGACAATAACAATCAGAATAACTATGAATTTACCGTCGGATTGAAGTGTAAATTCTGACAGAGGTGATATTATGAGTGAAGTGAAAAAAAAGGCCCTCCTTGCAGAGGATACTGTACCTATAAGGCTTGTTATTAAAACTATTCTGGGGAAAATCGGTTATGATTTAACCATAGTAGACAACGGAGTTGAAGCAGTAGAACAAGCGCTTGAACTGCAGCCCGATGTCATTTTAATGGATATAATGATGCCGAGAATGGACGGTATTCAGGCTACACTGAAAATTAAATCAAACCCTAAAACAAAGCATATTCCGGTAATAATGTTAACTGCTTTGAAAACATCGGACGCAGTTCTTACAAGTTATGATTATGGTGCAGATTATTATATAAACAAGCCTTTTTCCAATGAAGAGCTTGTGAAAGCCATTAATTTTGTAGTAAAAATACAAAACAGACCGGTTTGAGTGAGTGGCGAGTCGTAGGGGCGACCCCCTGTGGTCGCCCGGCACCGGTGAAAATACGCATCACGCATTACGCATCACACATCACGTTATTAAAATTATGAACAATAAAGTAACTTATTACCTGGACACAATAAAAAAGGTCAGAGACAGAACAAAATATCCTGTTTTCTGGGAAATAAATATTTTTGCCTTTATCCTTATAGTAATTAATATATTTTTATTTCCCGGCGATCCCTGTTATATTAAAATCCATTCTTTTTTAATAAATCCTTTTTATCTTTTTATTTTATTCGTAGTATTTCGCTATGGCCCTGACTGGGGGTTTTATTCTGTCATAATTTCATCCATTTATTTTATTTTTATTCCACCTTATGGAATAAACGCTCTCTTATACAGACTGCTGGAAATAGTTGTATTTTTTATTATACTCCTCTTTCTTGGTCCAATTCAGACAAAATATGTGAAAAAAATAAAAGAATTACAGGAAGAATTTCAACAATCTGACAGCAAATACAGAGAACTGAATGAACGGTATGAAATAAATTCATTTTTAAAAGATAATTACGAAAGAAAGATTCTTACACAGACTTCTACTATGACCGATCTCTATCAGGATGCAAAAGATATGCAAAATCTGGAACTGGAAGGATTATATAAAGAAATACCTGAAATAGTTATGAAATATACGGAAGCTGAGAAGGTAACTCTCTATATTCTTGAAGGTAATGTCCTGTGCCTGAAATCTTACAAAGGTTATTATGATTATGAAGAAGCTCCGAAGGACAGAATAGAAATAATAGAATCTCCTTATAATATGGTTTTTGAAAAAAGGGAACTTTTTTCCATAAGCCAGGAAAAATTTAAAGATACTGTCATATCCGATATGCCTGTTTATATAGCTCCTTTAAAAAACAGTGACGGCGATATGTCTGGTGTGGTAAATATCAATAATATCAGTTTCCTGAAGTTTAATCGTGTAACGGAAAAAATCTTTTTATTACTTTCAGACTGGTGTTCCAGGGCTATAGAAAATGCCATGACTTATAAAATATCAGAAGGAAGGAGAATAATCAGACCTGATACACAGATTTTTAAATATGAATATTTTTCAATGAGACTGGAAGAAGCCTTTCTGACTGCACAGAATACAGGCGTGGATTTTATTCTTATTCTGGTTAAAATACTCGACTGGGAGAAATTACCTGCTGCAAAAGAACCATCTGTATTGAAATTTGTATCCAGGATAATCGGTGAATATATAAAGGATTTTGATCTTCTTGCCCATTTTGAACATGAATGGGAATTTGCAGTAATGAAACATAAGATAGACAATGATAATATAGACAACCTTATATCTGCTATTCAGAAGAAAATGCAACATTTCAGCCTGAAACCTTTTGAAGATGATTCAATATTAAAAGTAAAAATAGTTTATTCTTCACCTTTTTCATGTAAAAAATCCCTTGAAGAAATAATTGCCGAAATAAGAAACAGGGAACAGTTATAATGGTTTCTATTTTTTTTATGATATCAAGTTTTTTTCTGGAAGGATTTTCTTTATATCTTTTATTTCATAATTACACAGATTGGCAAATCTTTATTATGGCAGGACATATAATGGCTTCTCTCCTGGCTTCTCTGTCTGTGTATTTACTGAAAGATAAAAGAAAAACCATTTATCCTTTTGTATTTATTTTTCTCATGTCTTTACCGGTCTCTGGTTATATTGGCATTTATCAGATGCTGCGGAGGAAGAATAAAGAAAAAACATTAAATCTCTATGAAGAGTACAGGGAGTATATTTTATCAGATACGAGAAACAGAGATAAAACTCCTAAGTTAACAAAATCTCTTGATTTTTTAAAGTTGAATATTGATCTTCAGCCTTTTCGTGATTCTGTAAGGGTTGAAGAGGATTTCAGCCAGAAATTGAATCTGGTAAAATCACTGGGAAAATTTGTAAGTCATAATTCAATTGAGATTTTAAAAGATTTGTTAAATGATCGCCATATGGATATAAGATATTATGCAGGAGAAGAACTTGCAACTATATCGGAAAAATATAACCTTTTTATAAATGAATTAAAACTGGAACTTAAAGAACACCCTTCAGATTACAGAATTTATCTTGATCTGGGAAGTGTTATAATGGAATATGCTTTTTCCGGATTATTTGATAATTATAAAACAATAAAAGATGAACTGGAAAATGCGAAATCGACACTCGGAAAATCACTGGAATTAAATTCAGACCAGTATGAAGCCAATTTTTTAATGGGAAAACTTTATCTCTATGAAAGAGATTATGATAAAGCTATAAAGTACATAGAAAAATCTCTTTCTTCAAAAGAACATGATATGTCATCTTTAATAGCTATTTCTGAGTGTTACTGGCAGAAAAAAGATTTAAAGCATATGGATGTGTATATAAAAAAAATAGAATCTCTCATTGAAATATATGACGGCGATGAAAAAGAAAAGATAAAAGATTTTATCGGTTACTGGAGAGAACCTGGATGTTTGACAGGTGATGTTTGACAGGTGATGTTTGACAGGTGACGCGTTACAAAGTAATTTATATGAAAATGATAAAGTCTTATGCTTTACTGTCTATTCATTTTCATATTTCGTTGTGACCGCTCCGGTCATGGTTGTTA
>DAIOEN010000235.1:0-8721 GCA_036746235.1 Vulcanimicrobiota bacterium
CTGTATCAAATGATACTATTTAATACATTATTTGTCAACTGCTTTAACCTCCTTTATGAATTTTATAAAATGAAAGTTATCCCCTGTTATGACAGTGTGAATCATGTGTACAATTATACCCGTTTCCCGACATCCCTCCTGCCAGGCTCTCTACATCTTCATCACTTAACTCTGATTTTACAAGTTCCAGTTCTTCTTTAGTAAAGGAAAAGCCTGCATCATTTACATATTTCTTACGTGACTCTACATCTTTGCAGGATGTAACTTCTTTCGCAAAATCCTTATCTGTCTTCATTTTTTCAACAAATGCCTTTGCCGCTTCCATGCTCATAATACATACCTCCTGATTTTTATAATTTGAAAATTAGTATAATATAAAGATGTGAAGAACTTATGAAGAATTTTAGAATTTTTTGTAAAGAATTATATAAGGAAGCAATGGATGGGGATAGATGTATGGATAACAGCGTATCGGAATAGCTTTTTTATAAAATGATATTTATTTTGAGCGAATGTCAACTATCATCTCAAAACAAAACAAAAAATTACTATCTTTAATATTGAGAAATGATTAATATCAGATTTACCTCTATAAAAGGATATTTTCAGTTATCTCTCGAAATAAAAAGATAATCACGTCAATAAATACAGGACAAATTTTATCCGGTATGAAAAATAAAGTAAAAGATAAAAGTGTTTCAAAAAACGATGCTTCCGGTGAAATAAAAAAAATTTCCCGGCAGCAGATTTTATTTATTCTTACGGCTCTCATACTTGCCCTGTCCTTCCGCCTGGCCCTGTCAAAATTTCCCGGCTATACGAACGATATAGAATCTTACAAAAGATGGAGCAAAACTGCCCTTAACTACGGAGTATGCAATATTCACTATCATGAAACAAACTGCGATTATCCTCCCGGCTATCTCTATATATTAAAAGGAGTGGCCTATCTATATCATTTTATCAGCCATGAACCGGATGATTCGAAAAATTTTAATATAATGATAAAACTTCCTCCCATGATAGCAGATCTGCTCTGCGGACTTCTTTTATTTTACTATCTTTTCCAGAAATATGACTTCAGGCAGGCTTTTTATGCTTTTCTCATATATATCTTTAATCCGGCAGTAATGACAGATTCGGCCATATGGGGCCAGTCTGACAGCGTGCCTCTTTTATTTTTCTTTCTTTCCCTTCTTATGTCTTTTAAAAAAAGAAATACTTTATCTTATATATTTCTTTCTCTGTCGGTAATAACAAAATTGCAGTATGTAATCACTGTTCCTTTTATCTTTGAACTTAATTCAAGGGGTAAAGACAGACTGCCTGAAATTACGAGAGCCCTTTCAATCTGCCTTATTACTGTTTTTTTCCTGTGTTTCTCCTTTGTTATCAATCACAGAGCAGGTCATATTATAAATACCATTTTCCTTACACCTGACAGATACAACAATCTCTCTCTCAATGCTTTCAATCTCTGGTGGCTTGTGGCAAAAGGACATGGCATGACTGCATCAGATTATACTTCTATCTTCGGAATTCTTACATATAAAAAAGCAGGGATTATACTTTTTTCTTTATGTTTTATTATGATTTTCAGCGTTTTTTATAAAGAAGAGAAAGAAGATTTTCTTATAGAATGTATTGCACTGACAGTATTTGCTTTTTTTCTGCTCCTGACCAGAATGCATGAAAGATATATTTTCCCTGTTATACTGCTACTGGCCATGTTATTTATAAAAAATTTCAAATATAAAATTTTATATGCTCTGCTATCAATCAATGTATGCTTCAATCTTCTCATTGTTCTGCAATGGATCTATCCTGTAAACGGTTTCCGCTTTCTCGATATGATTGATACAAAATTTTTGTCTATTTTTATCGCTGTTTTAAATATTGTTTTATTCATCTTGCTTTCCGTAAATATTTTTAAAAAATGCAATTCCCGCCTGATTATCCCTGCGGTTATTTTATTTATCATTTATATTCTTGCAGGCAATATGTATCATTTAAAAAAAGAAATCCATATAAGCCGCCTTCAGGAATTAAAAGCCTCTCAGGACTGGGGCACATTGCATAAAGATACTAATCTGGACGGAGAGAGGATATTTATAAAATTTTATCCCTGTGATTACGGCCTTTCCACCCATTCAAATTCCACTGTAACCTATGAATTAAATAAAAATTACTCTTATTTTAAATTTAATGCAGGTATAGGACAGGAAGCAGGAAATAAAGGTACTGTCACATTTAAAGTAATTCTTGACGGGAAAGAAGTTTACAGGAGTCCTTTAATTCATGGATGGGAAGAACCTTTACATGTTGAAATCCCTGTTTCAGGGAAAGACATTATGGATCTTGTAGTCACAGACGGAGGAGACGGCATAAACAACGATCATGCCGTATGGGGTAATGCAAAACTCTATAAATAATAATGCTGAAAAGCTTCACCCGTCACGGGTCACCCGTTACGCGTCACGATTCATTCCGGTAATGTTCCTGCTTTTAGCAGTCTCTTTCAATCTCTACTGTCTCTTTCCCGAGATTTCACACATTACACATGACCTGAATGATAATGTCTTTCACTACGGACTCGTTCTCAGATTAAACGATGCCCTCAGAGCCGGCAATAGCTTCTGGGACTGCTGGGTTCCTTACTGGCTTATGGGGTTTCCCGTATTTCATTATTATCAGTTTTTGCCTCATTTTCTGGTTGTAATCATTTATTATGCTCTGTTTAAAAGTATTCCTCTTTTCACTCTTTTTAAAATCATTCAGTATTTACTCCTTTCCACATTTCCTGTTTCTGTATATCTTGGCCTGAGAAAACTCGATTTTACACCTCTTGAAGCATCACTGTCTTGTTTTATTGTTTCTCTCATCTCTACAAACTGCCTTTACGGATGGGAATGGGAAAGTTATCTCTGGATGGGTTTTGGCATGTTCGGCCAGCTCTGCGGCATGTATATGATGCCTCTTGCACTGGGAGAAGTGTACCGGTGTGTCAATACGGGAAAATTTTATTTCAGAGCGGTTTTCTTTCTCTGTTTTGATTTCCTCTGTCATTTTTTCTTCGGTTATATTGTATCATTAATGTCTTTTTATTTGATCTTTACCGTTCCCGAAAAGAAAAAGATATTTTCCAAATTAAAAAATCTTTCTGTCATAGCTCTGTTCACTTTTCTTGTACTTATGCATATACTCATACCATTTGTCCTTCACAGAGATTATCATGCTCAGAGTGTGTATGATTCTTACTGGAAATGGTATTCATTTGGCCTGGAGCCGGTTCTGGAGAAATTCTTTAACGGCGAACTGCTGGACAATAAAAGATTTCCTGTTTTAACAATCCTTGCAGTGGCAGGTTTTTTAATCTCTATGTCGAGAAACAGAGACCATTACAGGACTGCATGGTTTATATTCATATTCGGTTTTCTTGCCTTTTTCGGCAAACCTTTCTGGGGTGAATTTATAAATGTTCTTTTTCCTATGGGAGAGAGTCTTCATCTACACAGATTTATAAATATTTTCGATTTTGGCTCTGTAATGCTTGCCGGTATAGCCCTGTCGTGGCTGTGGCAGAAAATAAATTATTCAAAAGATATATATCGTCTTTCTGCCTGTATTTTATTGACTCTTATCATAGTCTTCCCTGCCTTTCATAACAGATTTGATTATTCACGGGAAAATCTTTACTGGATAAAAGACAATGAAACCGCCCTGGCCCAGGATTTTCCTGATTTTTCTTCACTTATGGAGAAAATGAAACACCTTGATTATGTGAGGGTATACCCGGGACTCAGAGCAAGCTGGGGGAAAAACCTTAAAGTCGGCAAGGTAGAAGTTTATTCCATGCTACCTGTAAATAAAATAAATGCTCTCAGCAATCTTCCTTTCACATGGTCACTCAATGCGGATATTCAATGTTTTTTCGATGAAAGCAGATATTCTCATTACAGGCTTTTTAATATCGGATATGTTCTCTGTGAGCCCGGTATGAAATTTCCGCCTTTTGTAAAAGAGATAGAGAAAAAAAGTAAATATTCTTTAAAACACATAAAAGATACAGGTTATTTTGATCTTATCGATGTGCCGGTTCTCGTAAAGGGAAACAAAAATAGCGTGTGGGTTGCAAATCTGATGTGGCTCAGGAGTAATTATGCAGATAAAGGACAGCATATGGCAATTGATTTTGAGAACAGGTTAAATCCATCTGATTTTAAAAGAACTATTGTTATGAAAGACAGAGTTACTTTTATTGAAAATCAAAAAGAGAAAAATCTCTTCGCTGAAAATATTTTTGACAGAGAATATCCTTATACAGGAGAGAGAGGAAAGATACTTTCAGTTTTTACCGACGGATTTAGATATGAAGTCCATGTTTCTGCAGAAAAGGAATGTTATCTCATGTTTAAAATGACATATCATCCGAACTGGCATGTTACGGTAGACGGTAAAGAAGCGGATAAAATCCAGGTATCTCCCTATTTTACAGGGGTAAAAATTTCAGAGGGGGAGCATAAAGTTAATTTCTACTATGATCCCGGTACAGTGAAAAAGGTTTTACTGGTTACAGGAATAGTCTCTCTGATTGCTTTATTTTTTCTGGATCGTTACAAATCAGGGAAAAAAAATGAGTAGTGAATGTTATTCCCACTCACTACTCACCACTCACCATTCACTATTTATTTTTTCTGTTATAATAATGCCACCACCCGTAGGGTTTTTCTTTTGATCCCGTATATTCTGTCGGTCTTCCCGTATAACCTTCTGTAACAAGGCTTCCCACATAATCTGCCTGTGAATAGGTTTTATCGATCTGTTTCCTTATGTCTTTTATATCTTCTTCCGATAAAACTCCGTTACTGGTTGCTTTATAATACTGAACTGTCACACGTATCGGAAATCTTTCATCTCTTTCTATGTCAAGATTTGCAATTTCGGCATAGGGTCCTTCCAGTTCGCCGTGACCTATGACTGCTTCTTCCACATCACTTACTGCCGATTTACATAAACTGTCACAGCACTGGACAGATTCATTAGAGCTAAAACCTGTATTATATCTCTGAACATGCTTCTGTTTAAGAGGGACCTGTATGAGGAGAACTACATTCAGTCCGCTCTCGCCGTTTGCCTGAACAGTGCTGCTGCTGTCACTCTGTCCTTCTTTTACCTCTTCCATAAAGTCGCTGATTCTCTGTCCCGTAAAAGCTGCTCTCTGGCCGTTCTGATTGAAGAATATACACTGTCCTCCTGTTGAAACGCTTGTGCCTTCTCTTGTGGCAAGTATGGTGAGAACTGCCGGGTCATTTCCGTAGGACTGATAGTTGAAAAGGAAGGGATTGAATTTTGCTTTTCCGTCTTTCGGCACAGGGAGAAAACATGCCTGGGCACTTACGAGAACATGGCTGTCTCTCTTTGCAAGGAGTGAAGTATTCTGATTTTTCCATCCTTCCGGATTGTGGAGATATTTAGTTATATCTTTAAGGAATTCTTTCAGTGTAACAGGCTCCAGAGCCTTACCTTTCTCGTTGCCTGCAAGAAGATAAAATTGATCGGGCGAAATATCTGCAGTTTTATCTGAAAAATTATCATATCTTATGACAGGCATATATGTAGAACTATAGTTCTGACTTCCGGGGTACATCTGCTGGACCTGTATGGTCATATCACTTATATTCGGGCCAACAGATGATCCCTTGAAACGTCCCGTATCTTCCCATGTAACATTCTGAATATTCAGGCCGTATTTCTGCACAAGCTGTCTGGCACGATCATTACTTACCATTCCGGCAGTATTATTTATTACCTGAAGATAGGCTTCATATTTTTTCAGTTCTTCCGGTGACATAGTAGGAACAGGTCTCTGAGGAACCTGGACAGGTTCAACTACAACGGGAGTCGGTGTTACTGCTACAGGTGTTACCTGAGGGTTTGATGCCATAGATATTTTATTACTATAAACCTGAAATACAAGTATAGAGAAAAATGTCATTATAAGTGTCCATAATATTAAACCGTGTTTAAACATGTTAAATTCCTCCTTAAAATATTTTGTAGATTAAATATTGAAATGTTTCTTTAAATTTCTCGTGACGCGTTACGCGTTACCCGTCACGATATGGGGGAATATCCGGATAATTTCTTTTTACCCTGTTTTATTTCTGACACCCTGTTAGTCGAAGCATTTAAAAATTTATTCCCTTTTATAAAAAAATAATTTAAAATTTTATAAAAACCTTTTTTATAGACTTTTTATTGTGTTTTTTTTAGATATTTATGCTATAATTTCACTGAATGGAGACGTTAATTATGGAAATATATCATTATAAATTTAATAGAATTACCATAGAACCTGATAAATGTTTTGGGAAGCCATGTATTCGTGGTCTTAGAATCCCTGTATCTTCAATATTGAGCTACCTGAGTTCCGGTATGACATTAGATGAGATACTCTTAGAGTGGCCTGAACTGGAAAAAGAGGATATATATCAGGCTCTGGGTTATGCTTCTTGTATGATGGAAGAAAGATTTATTCCTATCTTAGAAAGGTCTGCTGTTTAATGAAATTTCTATTAAATATGAATGTTCCCCTTGCAGTTGGTAAAAAACTGGTATTTATGGGACATACATACCGGCATGTAAGAGACATCGGGAAATCAAAGGCCAGCGATATTGAGATCATTAGAGAAGCCAGGATTAATGGAGAAATAATTATTACTCATGACCTTGATTACGGGCATTTACTGGCTTTCTCCGGTGACAGAGAACCGTCTGTTATTATTTTTCGCCTTCGTAACAGTCATCCAGATAATCTTTGCAATAAGTTGATAAGTGTATGGCCTGATATTGAAAAATCATTGATTGAAGGGGCAATTATATTGATGGAAGACACAGCTTCACGCATAAGAAAATTACCTGTAGCAAAGGAGAATTTGTAATTATGAAAATAGAAGTAAAAATTAATAATATTTCATCTCATCCTGAAAGACATAAGGTTAAAACCGGTAATAACTCTTTAAAAGATACTGTATCAATAGGTTCAAGGAAAGATATAGGAGCCAGCTATTATCCCCAGGATCCTTCTGTTTCGGAACCTGTTCTTACTAAAATTGCCGGTACCAATATTACACCCGGCCCGGACAATGAAAGAATAGATACAAACGGTGATGTAAAGCCCAGAAGTGACGGCAATTTTATATATTCTCCTGAAGAACCGGAATTTATAAATGTTCAAACCTTTGTCACCGTTGATAAAGTCATAAATATGACAGAGAAATTTCTCGGTAAAAAAATACCCTGGTCTTTCGGCCGTGATAAGATAATTATAAACCCCGATAAGGGAGTAATGGCCAATGCTTTCTATAATAAAAAAGACGGCACTCTTAATTTTTTCCATTTTAAAGATAAAAAAACAGGTCAGACCATACAGACAGGGAAGTCTTTTGATATAGGTGCCCACGAAACAGGTCATGCCAGATTAGACGGTATGAAACCGAATTTTCTGAAATGGAATATTGAAACAGAAGCCATACATGAAGCATTCAGCGATATAGTCAGTATGTTAGCTTCTCTTCAGGAAGATAAGGTATGCGAATTATTTCTTAAAGAAACAGGGGGAAATTTCAGGAAAGAAAATCTTCTGTCCCGTATAGGAGAACAGTTCGGACAGAGTGTCATGGGTAAACCTTTTATAAGGAGCGCCATAAACAGTTATACTTACAGTAATCCCTATTTACTGCCCCAGATGCAGCAGGAAGATGAACTTACAGGAGAAGCCCATGTATTCGGCCAGCTTTTTGTGGGAGCTTTTTATGATATTATGGAAAAGGTTTTTCATCATTATGTATCACAGGGAATGGACCATAAGGAAGCTCTCACGAAAATGAGCAATACATGTGGGAAACTGTTTATGAAAGCTATAGATATCTGTCCTCCCAGTGAAGCTACTTATAAGGACATCGCACAGGCAATGATTAAAGTGGATCAAATGGAAGAAAAAGGAAAATATAAAAACATACTGAAAGATGTTTTTGAAAAGAGATGGATTCTCCTTGAAAATAAAGAAGCACCACAGGAGATAAGAGGCAGTAAATTTATAAACCCGTCAGATAAAGAAAGTATACTGAGTTTTATTGACAGGAACAGAGAATTAACAGGTTTTTCCGGAGATACGCCGTTAAAAATAGAAAAAACAGAGAAAAATAAAGACGGAAGTACCATAATTGACCTTACTTATACTCAGGAAGTAACTCTCAGTGGGAGTGATTACGGCATATTTGACGGAGCCATGATAGAGATGACAGGTGGGGTAAATATAATGTCCGACACGGCAGGAGAAGTATGTTCACTCGCTTCCAGAGCTGTTGACAGAGATAATATAGAAAACACAAAAAATCGTCTAAAAAACCTTATAAAAGAAGGAAGGATAAAATTTATTGATCCTTCTGTAAAGAAAATTGAAGAGAAAGATTTATTTGATAATAAAGGCATACCATATGCAGGCTATACTCTTTATGAAGACGGAAAAATGAAGATAGTACCTTCTACAGTAATACAGTGAGCAGTTATCAGTGACCAGTGGAATAATAATTATTACTGGTCACTGGTCACTGCTCACTGCTCGCTGAACTCATCCCAGTGTAAACCTGAAATGAGCTCCTCTGCCTCCTTCTGATTCGACCCAGATTTTTCCGCCATGCTGTTCAACTGCTTTACGGG
>DAIOEN010000235.1:8821-10796 GCA_036746235.1 Vulcanimicrobiota bacterium
CCTCCTTCTGATTCGACCCAGATTTTTCCGCCATGCTGTTCAACTGCTTTACGGGATATACCGAGTCCAACTCCTGTTCTGCAGAATAATTCATGGGCATTTTCCCTTTTTCCAGGTTTAAAAATAGTCTCAATATAATCTTTTTCTATGCCTGTTCCATTATCCTTTACTCCAAGCACGAGCCCCTTATCTGTTTTCTCAACAGTTAATTCTATGACTGGATTATCTTTATCTACATAATTTATTGCATTTTCAAGCAGATTTTGATATAAATGGGTCAGAAGCATTCTGTCACCGAATACATCAGGCAACGGTTCTCTTTTTATCTGAGTCTTTGTTTCTTCAATTCTTACAGATAGTGAATAGAGAGCCTGTTCAACACATTCATCAAGAGAAAACAGCTCATATCTCAGGCCGTCTTTACCTGCTTTACAGAGAGTAAGCAAATCCTGTATAAATAATGCCATCCCTCTTGCTATGGAAGAAATTGATTTAATACATGATGTTCCTTCTTCAATAGAATTATTCTGTAATTTCTGTTCCAGTTGATTGCCTGTAGATATGACTCTCCTGATAGGTTCAAGCAAATCCTGACTTACCATGGATGCAAATTCATTCAATTCATCATTTTTACTGACAAGTTCTTTATTGATTGCTTCAACTTCTTTTTTTCTTTTCTCCAGTTCTTCTTCAGCCCTGGTTCTTACAGAAATTTCTTCTTTTAATTTGTCATTTGCCGATTTAAGTTCAAGCGTTCTTTCTTCCACTCTCTTTTCCAGATCTTCTTTTGCCTTTCTCAGTTCCATTTCCATTTTTTCTCTTGCTGTAATATCCAGGTTAATTCCTGCCCATGAAGTTATATTTCCGTTTTCATCTCTTATCGGAACACCTCTGCTTAAAATGGCATATTCCTGCCCCTGTACATCTTTAATATGGAAGACATTATCCCAGATAGAATCGGATTGGACACATTCTTTCCATTTGGAATATATCTTTTCCGCTTCTTCTTTCTGAACCCTGTCAAGCCATCCGGTTTTTCTGGACTCTTCAAGGCTCAGACCGAGTAATTTACGAAAACTATCACTCAAATATATGACACTGCCGGAAGGGCTGAAAACCCATACACCAAAGGGTATTAATTCACCTATAGCCCGGTATCTCTCTTCACTTTCCCTCAGGGCTTTCTCAGACCTCTCATAGGCACCTAACTGTTTTTTAAGTCTTATTATTACAACAGTCCATGCAGCAATGAGAATTATAAGACTGATAAAAGACATGATAATATCCTGAGAAATTTTTCTTCGGAAAGAACTTTTCCCTTTTTCCAGACGATGTTGCATGGTACTCATTATACTCTTCTGTATGGCTTCCACATAAAGAGCTTTATTTTTAATATATGCCACTCCAAGTAGTCTGTTCTGTCCTTCTATGATTTTATCCTCATCTATCAGATTCAGCGCATATTGTTCTATTTTTTTCAGTTCTGTTACGGATTTTTCCACCTGAACTTCTTCATTACTTTCAGAAAATTTTATAAATTCTTTTATATTTACATTAAGGTCAGATATACAATTCTTATATTCATCTTTCCATTTTATATTATGTGTCACTGAATACATGAAAACTGCTCTGCCTGTATTTTCCTGAAGATCTGTTATAATACGGCCAAGTTCCTGAAGTCGAAGTTCTTCCGAGGTAACTGACATTATTTTTAAAAAAGTATTATAATCACTCCAGATAAACCATATATCAATGGATATGAGAAGAAGAGTCAAAATAATACCTGCCAGAAAAAGCTTTGTTTTTAAAAAGCCATTCAGGTATTCTCCAGATGATTTTTTATTCATAGGGTTTAACCTCATATTTTACGTATAAATTATTTTTTATAAAGCAAAATTTATACCATATTTGATAAAGCTTATGATATAATTATTTAAGACATTAATCAATAATAAAATAAAATATTTATTTTTGT
>DAIOEN010000236.1:0-10779 GCA_036746235.1 Vulcanimicrobiota bacterium
CTGGATCTTCCACAGGGAAACTATGGTTATAAATTTCTTTTAAATGGTGAAGACTGGATTCATGACGTGGAAGGGGAAAGATTTATTCAAAATGACGTGGGAACCCTGGACAGCATAAAATCCGTAAAGATGTCACGAAAAGATCATGGGAAATTCAGCCCTGTTCATCCATGTCTTGACGATGCAATTACCATTTATTCCACAAAAAAAGCCACTCTCCTGTGGAGAATAAACGGATGGAACTCATTTCCTCAGAATTTTCAGTATAAGTCACCAATGGAAAAAGATGGAAAATTATATAAAGCAACAGTAGGCCCCTTTGATAAAAATTTAATCCCTGATGTTATAACCTATGGATTTCGTTTTGAAAACGGCAGGTTCGATAACAACGAAGAAAAAAGCTACTGGATTCCCGTAGATCTCAGGTTAAAAGGACAGACTTATGATCTCACACTGGAAAGTAAAGCTCTGAAAAGAGAAGTTCCCTTCAGAATATACCTGCCTGCCGGTTATTTTGAAACAGACAAAAAATATCCTCTCATGTTGCTCCTTCATGGTTACGGTGGTACATGTAAATCAGACTGGACACAGCAGAATATAATAAGAAAAATAGCAGATCTTTACGGTATTGTCCTCCTCTGGCCCGACGGTAATCTCGTCCTTGACGGCAGAATGGTTCCTGCATGGTATATTAACTCTCCACGCCATAAAGATATGCAGATGGAAGATTATATAATCAAAGAACTTATACCTTATGTAGAATCTCATTACAGAGTAAGAAATAATAAGGAAGGCAGAGGTATTGCCGGTATCTCTATGGGAGGCTTCGGCTCCTTTTATCTTGCTACGAAATATAATAATTATTTCCGTGTGGCATGCAGCATGTCTGCCATATACAATATCCATATGTTTAAAACAATGGGCGATATTAAAAACCTTGTAGGAAGAGGCAACTGGAAAGGCAGAAATTTCAACGTAAATAAATTAATTGAAAAATCTAAAGAAACTGATTATTATTTCATTATAGGAACAGAAGAGGGAGGAGCAATAGAGGAAAATATAAAATTAAAACTCATTATGGACAGGAAAAAAATCAACCATTATTTTCAAATATATCCCGGAAATCACACAAATAATTTCTGGAGAATGCATATACAGGAAATGATGGAATATGCAGCGGCAAGACTCGTAAAGGACAGACTATGAAAATCGCCGGAAAGATCCTTAAAATAGCTGTTTATTTTTACAGTTCTGCAGTTTTACTGTTTATTCTTCTTTGCTCACTGGATCACCTGGGTTTATTTTCTTCTTCATCTATCTTTTTCGGGCTTGACTGTTTTCAGGCTCCCTGGCTTTTAATCTTTATAATTCCTGCCCTGTGCGCCTGCCTTATTCTGAAAAACAAAAAATTTTCGATTGTAATTTTCACCGTATATATAATCTTTTTCTTATTCTATGGAGATATTTCCATTGCCAGACATCATACGGCAGAAAAAGACAGTAAAAAAATTTCAGTCCTTGCTCTGAATGTTCAATATTATCACAGGGGAACAGATACAGTCATAAAAAAGATTAAAGAGATCAACGCAGATGTAACTCTTTTATCAGAAAATGTGCTTAAAGAGGAAGAGCTTAAATATGTGACAGGTGAATTAAAACCATGGTATTTTTTCGCAGGGAAACCGGAAGAGACAGCAGTCATTTCAAAATATCCTTTCATAGTTTGTAAAGAAGTGGAATTTCCGAGTTTTCAGGCATCACTCTGGGGAGGTAATACTGTGGAAAGCATAAAAAATAATCCCCACAGGAGTTTTGTCCATGGTGTAATAAACCTGCAGGGTAAACGTCTGAATATCATATCTGTACGTTTTATTGCAGGGAGGGCGGCAGGAGATAGTACAGGGGAACAGATTAAATGGGGTCAATATATCCTCAAAACCCAGATGGAAGAAGTAAAATTCTTCAGGGAATATATATCAAAACTTGACGGCCCCGTTATTTTCGGAGGCGATCTTAATGGTCCGCCGGGCTCGAAATTAATAAAGGAATTAAATAAATTTGCCATCGATAGCTATATGGCCAACAATCTGTACGGGAAGGCTACTTTTAACACAGAATTCCCTTTTCTCAGACTTGATTACATATTCTGTATAAATCTCCTTCCTGTAAAATCCAATGTATTAAATGATATAGTATCTGATCATTTTCCTCTTTACTCTGAATTTATGTTTGAATAATCTTATGAAATTGAAAACAGGTATTTTTTCATCCAACGAGATTTATACAGAAGCTCTTATTGATGTTATCAATGAAAAATCTGATATAATAAAAGCAGAATTTATCGTCCTTTCACCTCCTTATATTGAAGAAAAGTGTCGCTATAAAGTTATAGTGGATCGTATATCCCATATGGTTCCATTTATAAGAAGTTATTTAAAACATGCCTCTTTAACAGGTTCTTATATAATAAATAATCCTTTTCTATTTTCTTATGACGACAAGTTCTACAATGGTACTCTGGCAAAAAACCTCGGAATTCCCGTACCAAGAACAGTTCTGTTACCCTGTAAAACACCTGCCCCTGACCTTCTCCCCGCCGATTTACACAACATATCCTATCCTGTTGACTGGCAGGGATTGTGTGATTATACAGGTTTTCCAGCCATATTAAAACCTGTTGACGGACATGGATGGCAGAACATATACAGAGTAAACAATACAGATGAATTACTTTATTATTATAACCTTACAGGAGACATGCTCATGATACTTCAGGAATTTATAGATTTTGACGACTATATCAGAGTTTTTGTCATAGGTAAAAAACATGTTCTGCCTGTTAAGTATGATCCTGTCAACAGAAATTATCTTGTTATGTCTGAACCGGTGAGTGGCGAATTAAGAGATAAAATAACAGAAGATTCTATAAATATAAATAAAGCCCTTGGCTACGATATGAATACAGTAGAATTTGCCATAAAAGACGGTATTCCCTATGCTATAGATTTTATGAATCCTGTTCCCGATTGTAATCCTTCCTCCATAAAGGAAGAACATTTCACATGGGTTGTAGATAAAATGGCTGATTTCATCATAGAATATATTGAATCTGAAAAATAAAAAAATTATTTTATTTTCATATAGATAGTTTATTTTTAATATGGTATAATTTAATTTGTTGTTCATTGATCAGAATATCTGGTTGCCCGAAGCTTCTTCTTTTGTCTGCACTTCGTGGCTACAAGAAATTCGAAGTGAAGCGACCTGGTAGTTACCAGAAAATTATTTATCACTCAAGGAGGAAGCTAGTTATGGCAGCTAAAGTTTATGTAGGGAACCTTTCTTATGATACTGATGAGGAAGCCCTTCAGGAAGTGTGTGAACAGTACGGAGCTGTTCAAACAGTAAATATAATAAAAGATCATGAAAGCGGACGTTCTAAAGGTTTCGGTTTTGTAGAAATGGCAGAAGAAAAAGATGCAAAAGAATTAATCGATAAATTGAACGGATATGAACTTGACGGAAGACAGCTTAAAGTCAGTGAAGCCAGAGACAGAGACACCAGTAGAGGCGGCGGCGGCGGCGGCGGCAGAAGAGAAGGCGGCTACGGCGGCGGCAGAAGAGAAGGCGGCGGCGGTGGCTACGGCGGCGGAAAAAGAAGGTATTAATCCGTCTAAAGTTCTTTTTAGCTAACATAATAAAGATGGGTCTTACGACTCATCTTTAATTATTATAGGGGGGGTATCTGTGTCACGGTCAAATAAAAAGAAGGGAGCGCGGTTAATAAAAAGAAGGTCAACCAAAGCCGGACTTTCTCCAGGTTCTCTCGTTTTTATAGGAGAAAAAAAAGCTGAAGAAGTAAAAATAAATATAATAGATTATAATGAACATTCTTTTAACGAGAAAGAAACAAAAACAGTAGAAGATTGTTTACCCTTTAAAGATAAACCTGCTGTAACATGGATTAATATAGAAGGCCTTCAGGATACTCAGTTCATACAGAAACTCGGTGATTATTTCAAACTCCATCCTCTTATACTGGAAGATATAGTCAATACTGATCAGAGACCAAAAATAGAAGATCTGAATGATTATCTTTATATAGTATTAAAAATGATTACCTATGATAATAGTCTGGAAGATATAGTTATAGAACAGGTAAGTTTGGTACTGGGCAAAAATTTTGTCATCTCTTTTCAGGAAGGTATAAAGGGAGACATCTTCGACCCCCTGAGAGACAGAATAAGAACAGACAAAGGAAAGATAAGAAAAATGGGAAGTGATTATCTTGCCTATGGTCTGATGGATGCAATAGTTGATAATTATTTTTTCATACTGGAAAAAATAGGAGATAAAATAGAAGATCTGGAAGATGAATTAATTGCCAATCCTACAAAAGAAACACTTCAGATTATTCATAAATTAAAAAGAAAGCTTATATTTTTACGTAAATCCGTATGGTCTTTAAGAGAAGTAATAAATACCCTTATAAGAGGGGATTCCTCTCTTATTCAGGATTCTACGGATATATATTTCAGAGATATTTACGATCATACAATTCAGGTAATAGACACAATAGAAACCTTCAGGGATATAGTTTCAGGCATGCTCGACATATATCTTTCAAGTATCAGCAATAAAATGAATGAAATAATGAAGGTTCTTACCATTATGTCTACAATATTCATACCCCTTACATTTCTGGCAGGTATTTACGGCATGAATTTCGAGTTTATGCCTGAACTCAAATGGCACTGGGGCTATCCCGGTTTATGGTGTGTTATGCTTTTCATAACCATTATTATGGTAATTAATTTTAAATTCAGAAAGTGGATATAGAGCAGTGACCAGGTATAAGTGATCAGTGACCAGTAACCGGTTATCAGTGGCTCATATTATACCCGGATAATATCACGCATCACGCATTACGCAGTACGAAAAGAATTACGATATAATTGGATTTTTTAAAATTATATGCTATAATAATATTGAAAGGCAGGTGAGTAAAATGAAGACCTGTTTTGGTATATCCAACGATCCTGATGACAGATCCGAGGATGTAAAGGAACCAAAATAATTTAATAGTAAGGAGTGTTCTGCTTGAAAGTAGTTCTTTTAGCAGCCAATGCGCCTGTTGCTAAAGGAGGGGGACTGGAACATTTTATGAGAAAAATGTGTCCTCCTCTGGGTTTTCTGTATCTTATATCCTTTACAAAGAAATACTTTCCAGACCATGTAGATTTTGTTATCAGTGATAATTTAAATAATATTGATCTTCACAGTGAAAATTCCCCTGATATAATAGGTATATCCTCTGTAACGGAAAGTTTTAGTTATGCCACAGAACTTGCCAGACACATAAAAAATTCCAACAGTACTATCCCTGTAATAGCGGGAGGAGCTCATATATCTGCCATCCCGTCAGAATTACCTGATGAATTTGATATAGGAGTCATAGGAGAAGGTGAGGCTACTTTCCTGGAACTCCTGGGACTTTACAGAGATAACGGATCTTTCTCTGTTAAAGACCTCTTTAATATTGAAGGGATCTGTTTTCATAACGACTGCGGAGAAGTAACAGTAAATCCTGCGAGGAATCCCCTGGAAAATCTGGACATAATACCTGTGCCTGACAGAAAGCTTATATCTCCCGGTTCAATCACACATATAATAACATCAAGAGGATGTAAATTTAAATGTTTTTTCTGTTCCACTCCTGGAGTGTGGAAAAACTACAGAACCCATTCCCCCGGTTATGTAGTGCAGGAAATTAAAGAAGCCTGCAATATTTTAAAGAACAGTTACGTAATTTTTTTTGATGATCTTTTTATTTCTGACAGGTTGAGAATAAAGGCCATATCGGATAAACTATCAGAAGAAGGGCTGGCAGATAAGTTTGAATTTTTTGCCTATGGCAGAACTGAATTTATAGATGAACCTGTGATAAAAGAATTAAAAAGACTGAACACAGTTGAAATTTCTCTGGGAACTCAATCAGGTGTGACTATGGAGTCTGCAGAAAATGACGGTTTCTCCTATCACCAGAGAGCAGTTGACCTCTGTAATGAATACGGAATAAAACTGAGTCTCTCCTTTATGATAGGACTTCCTAATGAAAGAGAAGAAGATCTTCGTAAAATCTATAATTTCCTTGAACATAACAGAGGAAAACTTCATTCTGTCCAGATATCTCCGTTAAGACCTTTCCCTGGAACGCCGCTCTGGGAATATGCAAAATCCAGAGGTTTTGTAAGGGATAACCTGAAAGACTGGTCTGTCGTTAAAAGTTTTACGCTTTTTTTTGATTTCGATCCCGATTCTTATATATATCTTAATGAGTATATGGATTTTTCTATATTCAAACAGTACTGTAATGAATTTAAGTATATTCTGAAGGACTGGAAGTCGTGAAGAGTGAAGGGTGAGCAGAAGCGAAACGTGTTCGCCCGGTACCGGTAAACACAAACCACGCGTCACCCGTCACGATTCCCATATTTAAGATTGGAATGTAACACATGAAAATAGCAATTGCCCATGACTGGATGTTCTCCATGAGAGGCGGAGAAAAAGTTCTGGAGTGTTTATTCGAGCTTTTTCCTTCTGCAGATTTTTATGTTCTCGTATGTGATCTGAACCGAGTTTCTTCTCTGCTGAAAGAAAGAAAAGTATTTACTTCTTTTATACAGAAGCTTCCTTTCGCCAAAAAATTATATAAACTCTATCTTCCCCTTATGCCTTTTGCCGTAGAAACATTCAATTTTTCCGATTACGATCTTGTTATAAGCGTAAGTCACTGCGTGATAAAATCCATTATAACCTCTCCCCCGACCGTCCATGTCTGTTACTGCAATTCGCCCATACGATATGCCTATGATCTCTTTGACGATTATTTTAAAGATGCCTGGCGTCCATTAAAATGGTTCTTTTCTTTTATGATGGGAATAATCAGAAAATGGGATATAAAGACATCAAAGAGGGCAGATTATTTTATAGGAAATTCAAAAAACATACAGAAAAAAATAAAAACCTATTACAACCGTGATTCAGCAGTAATATATCCCCCTGTAGATACGAATTTTTTTATTCCATCCGGCAATAAACATGGTGATTATTACCTTGCATTATCTGCCCTGGTGCCATATAAAAGAATAGATCTGGCAGTTAAAGCATTTAACAGATTAAAAAAAGAACTGGTTATTATAGGAGAAGGGCCGGAAATGAATAAATTAAAACTCATGGCAGAAGATAATATAAAATTTTTAGGATGGCGTTCCGATGAAGAAATAAGACATTATTATCAACACTGCAGGGCTCTTATATTTCCCGGCAATGAAGATTTCGGTATTGTCCCGGTAGAAGCCCAGTCCTGCGGAAGACCTGTCATAGCTTTCTTCGGAGGAGGAGCAATGGAAACAGTAAAAGAAGGTATTACAGGACACTTTTTTAAAGAACAGAATACAGAAGCACTTCAAAACAGTGTCATAGAATTTGAATCTATGACCTTCTTTCCTGAAGAATGCAGAAAAAATGCTTTACTTTTTGACAGAGAAAAATTTAAAAAAGATATTTCTGATTTTTTGAAGAAATATTTAAAGTAATGCCATAAAGCTGATAGCTTATTGCTGATAGCTGACTGCTAAAAAGAACTCTTATTTTCCGCTTCTGTGAATATAGCTTCTATTTCAGATGCAAGCTTTACAAGCACATTCAGTCTATATATTACTTTTCTCCTGATTTCCGATATTATTCTCTGGTAATCAGTCGTCATATATCTATTAAGCCCTTCTTCTGTTTTTTCCAATATGTCCATCTCTCTCATTTCTTTTTCATAATAACTGAGTTTTGTCTTCAATACAGGCAGAAGGTCTTCAATTTTTTTATCTGTCTTTGCTTTATGTTCAAGTATCTTTATATCATTATTAAAAGACGAATATATATCTCTATAGGTCATAAAAATCCCCGTTCTGATTAAAATCGTGATGTGTAACGCGTAACGCATAACGCGGGAAAAACGATTTTATTATGTATATATAATAATTTCACGACAAATTAATAAAATGTAAAGAGATTCTCATAATTTTCTTGTATAGAAAGGTCTTTTTGATATATAATATATATATGGGTAAAAAAATATTTATAATTCTTACAATAATATGTTTTCTATGTATAGTAGCAGGTATTATCATATATTTTTCTCCGGAAGCAAGACTGATGAGGCACATATCAAAAGGTGAAAATTATCTGAAGAGCGGGAAAGCAGTCCTTGCTGCAGAAGAGGCGGAAAAAGCACTGGAGATAAATCAGAAACATTATGCTCCTTATTTATTACTGGGAAAAATATATATAACACAGAAACAATACGGCCTCGCCATTGATAAACTCAGAACTGCCGACGAATTATCTCCTGATTCAATAGAGATTTATTATTACACCGCCATTGCGTACAGAGGAAAAGGCGAATTCATAAAAGCACTGGCAAAATTCGATAAAGCCATAACTCTGGAAGAACGTTCGGAAGACAGGACATGGGGTAAAAAACTTACGGAAGCAAAATTTGATACTTATATAGAATATGGCAGATTATTACAATCCAGAGGAAGGCTGGAAGAAGGAAAAGAGAAATTTGTTAAAGCCATGTATATAGATCCTGAAAATCCTTATCCTCATTATTATCTGGTAAGTTTATACATAGATATGGACCGTTTTGACCTTGCCCTGGAAGAAGCTAAAAACACTATGAAACTTAAAACCACTCTCGGAGCAGATGCTTTCTATAAACTTGCAGGAGCATGTAAAGACAGAGCTCTCGGTAAAGAAGGACCTGAATTATACAGAAGTTTTACTAAAAAACTCGGGGATATGATTGAAAAAGAGAGTAATCTTATTATAAGGGAATTACTCAGACAGATAAGAAATTTTTCTGAAAATGAACTGAAGAAAATGGAGAAAGAAAAAGGTCAATAACCTGGCTTTAAATTAGCGAGGGTTTCTGGCACAATTCTATAAAAACTATGAACGAAAATAATGAAAAGAGAAAGATTTTTCTCACTTCTCTTATACCTCTGTCTGTATCTGTTATAATATACGTCTGTATAAAACTGCCGTCAGAGAAATTTTCATTGACAGATATGTTATCAATGAATAATCTCCTTTACGCGGGACTGCTCTTCCCACCGGAATTATGTATTATCTTTATGTTTCTCTTATGTTTACTACTGTTAATCTTTATGTTTCTTCCTGTAAAAAACTCTGTAAACTCTGTTTTATATACCCTTCAGATCTGTGGTGCCGGATATTTTTTCATAGAAATATTCTATCAGTTCATTCACTTTACCCTTCCTGTACCGGCCGGTTCTGCATGGACTTCACACTGGATTAATAACATAAATATGTATCTCCTTCATCGTTCCCATCAATATACAGGTCTCATATTTATGTTAATAGTATTTTTCCGCACCGATTCTCAAAGAGAAGGTTCCACACTGCATGGAGGTAATATAAATTATATATCCGGATTTCTTGACCCTAAAAGACCTATGCCATGGAAATATATAGCCCTGAAACTGGCAGGTTATTTTTTCATATTCAGTATTATGGCTTTTCTCCTGAGACATAAAGGTGGTCTTGTATTACAGAACCTTTATATGATTGTCCCCCTCTTTCTCGGTGCGCTGAACAATTCATTCATAGAGGAAGTTTTATTCAGAGGCATATTTTTGAGCCGCTTTAAATCGGTCATGGACGATAAATATGCAAATTACCTTCAGGCACTTTTATTCGGCCTCTTCCACTCACAATTTATCTACCTGTCTATTGCCCTTTCGTCAGGTGACACAAAAGGATTCTTCATAGGATTACTCATTCAGACAGGCATATTGGTTATATATACCTTTATAGGATGGATCTTCGGAAGATCGTCACTTGAAACAAAAGGCATAGGCCTTTCCACATTTATGCATACATGTATCGTCATGGCTATTTATTTAAGTAAAGGTCTTGTTTATTAAGAAGGAAACACTGACTATTTAATCATCTGAAATACATTCTGTCCTCTTGTGTCAATTATCATAACATTTTCCATTGACAGATCCTGAACCGATTTGCAGAGAGAGTCTACTATAGAAAAAATCTTTTTATCATCAAATTCGTAGTTATCAGGTAATTTTACGAGTATGGCAGCTTTCGGCTGTACCGGATATTCTCCGAGAAAATTCTTTTCTGAACCTGTGAAATTTACATAAATCTCTTTTACTTCCATCAGACCTGCCAGCTTTGTGGCAAGTTTTTTCTCTGTTTCAGGTGATTTTGAGAAAACAAGATTTGTGGCAAAAGATATTACAGGATCTTCCGATATATTTAAAAGTACATTCTCCACAGTAAGTCCGGGAGCGGAAGATGCAACAAAACTCTTTATGACGCTTTTCTGTTCTTTAGTAAATTTATAACCTGCTTTAGATCTGATATTCACCTCGGCGCCTGTAACAATACCTTCTTCAAGGGTAAAACTTATACGAGCCATTTTTACTCCGTTAATTCTCACAAGTTCACTGGCAAGTTTTGCCTCCATACTGGTGGCAGCCATTACAAAACTATGTATACAAAATAATAGTAGAAAAGACAGAATCAATATTTTTTTCATTTTCTGAAAACCCCTTCCAACGTTCAGTGACCGGTAACTATAATCGTGACGCGTGACGGGTAAGTTTAACTCTTCACTCTTCACTCCTTATTACCGCACCAGGTAAATTAGTAACCATTTTATCAGCTTCTGCCTGACAG
>DAIOEN010000237.1:0-10764 GCA_036746235.1 Vulcanimicrobiota bacterium
TGAAATTATTGGTAAACTCGATGAAAATGAGATTATTAATAAAATAGGAGAAGATGAAATTATTAATAAAATCGGCAGAGATAAATTCATTAATAAGCTCGGAGAAGATGAAGTAACAAAAGCTCTTTTAAATAAACTCGGTAAGGAAAAACTGCTTCAGTTGCTGGATAAACTTGACAGGGAGACAGACCGGGATTTATAGGATTATAAACATTACCAGGATTTTTGTAACTTATTTCAAATCCCGGCAATCCTTAAATCCTGTAATTTAATCTCTGGCAAGACGAAATCCAATCCCTACATATGATGGAACTCCGTAAGTTCTGCCAGAGGAGCGGCACACATTAGCATTATCACAAGCCCATCCTCCACGAACAACTCTATAAGTTCCTGTAGTCGGGCCTGTAGGATCTGTTCCTCCAATAGGAGTGGTTGCCCACCAGTTACTGCACCACTCCCATAAATTGCCGTTAGTGTCATATAATCCCCAGTTGTTTGGTAATTTTTGTCCAACCGATTGTACTGTGGCTCCATTACCGTTATACCAGCAGTAATTACCTATATTAGCAGGTGGATAGTTTTCTCCCCAGAAATAATCTGTAGTAGTACCTGCTCTGCAGGCATATTCCCATTCGGCTTCAGTTGGTAATCTATAATTTTTTCCAGTTGTTTCACTTAACCAGTTACAATAAGCTATAACATTATCATAAGTAACATTTCTTACTGGATAATTATCGTATGCAGGGTTATTTAGATTCGATGGATCCTGATGATTATTTGCAGCATCCGGCCATAGACGATATTCTTTATTTTTTACTTCATATTTTCCTATATAAAAATCCTCAGTCAATGTAACAGGTATATTGCCCTGGAGATTATATGTTCCATGATGTATCAATACCATCTCAACAGGTTCTCCCACGATAACCTGATAAGTGCCTGTTCCTTTATAGAAGAAAACTGTTTCAGTAGTATTCTCACCTCTGACAGATACTTCAATACGATATTTTCCTGTAGGAAGATTTATTGTACCAGCTATAGAAGTATTACTCCATGAAGCAAAAGATGAAGGATTATAAACAGCTCCCCATGGATTATTTGGATCATTCTCATTAACCTGAATGAATCTTACTGCACCGTTAACAGAAGCCTGAGAAGTTCCGAAATTAGTGCCTGCAAGTGTAAAACTCACATCAGTAGTTCCATTTGTAGAATCTTTATCAGGAGTCACAGAAGTCAGCGTAGGAAGTCCATAAACAAGAACCCTTCCGGTCTGGCCGTCATAATCAAACTGTCCCTGTGTATTAAAGAGGTTATTTATTGCAGGGAAAACCTCTGCTGTAACAGGCTGTGTAATATGAGTGGCATGGCCTATTGGGCCTGCAGTTACTGCTCCGCTGTTCATACTTGCAGTTCTGTCATTTGTGTAATCATGGTTCTGAAAAGAAATGCTGCTTCCCTGCGGAATATCGATATTCTGAGGCACATAGGAACCGTCACTCTGTATGGCAACGCCTAAAAGAATGAGTCCCGGCCCTTCTGTTGCTCCGGGGGTCATATAAAAACCATGTTTTCTCTGGCAGAGAAGGTTCCCCGACGGGTCAAGGACTTCGATTGTAGCAGTATTAAGACCTACGGGAACATTGGAAACAGTCAGTGTATAAGTTCCTGCTCCTGTGGGGTCAAGGTCATTTCTTTCTCCCACTATTGAAGTAGCAATTGCTTCACCGGTGATTGTAACTCTCAGTGTATGGGAGTTATAGGGGAGATCTGACCCTGCAAGTTCTTTTGCTCTGAGGCCAGAGCCTGAACCGGGAAATTGCACCTCTACTTTAAAGGTACCTGTCGGTAAATTTGAAGGTATTGTAGAACCCGGTGTTGCAGTAGGATTACCGGGGACTTCAACGAGTGTTCCCGGAGTAGCAGTCGGATCTATTGTGGTAACTGACCCGTTATTGGGAATTACTCCTGTAGAACCTCCTCCGCCGCCGCAGCCTGCTATTAACATGATTGTCAAAATAGAAATAATTAACAAAATACCGTATTTTTTCACACACTTTCTCCTCTCAGACGGGGATTTATGGGATTACCGGGATTATCAGGATTGGTAAATCCTTCTGAATTACATAAATCCCTTTAAAATAATATAATTCCTGTTTAAACAGTTTTTCATACATTATGACTCACTTTTCACTTTTCACTTTTCACTTTTCACGACTCAACATTCATAATCCCATCACCTCACTCATATAAGCTTCATTTAAAAAGTGTAAAAATGAAGTATATTAACATTATTTTTTCACTCTGTCCTCTTTCCGGCATGGCTCTTCGCAATTCCATGCTTTTTGAAGCAGACTTTTTATTTATATCATTATATACAGGCAATTTTTATACCAGCAAGACAAAATATTCTGTTTTACTCATACGAATCCCTGTGTTATAAGGCAGAAAATTTTTTATAAGGTCTGTGAAAGAATGATTTTTTGTGAGAAAAAAGTGTAAATTTTTACACTCTGTAAATTTTACACTTTTACATTTTTTGCTTCCCCTATCTCTTTTAAAGCATAATTCCTGGATAATATTTTTGCCGTATCAAATTTCCCTTTCTATATTCCTCTTAATCTTATTGATTCTTATGGGTTTTTCTGTTAAACTCTTATTAAGGAGTGATTGAATTGGCGAAAGAAGATCCTGTAGATCAGGGAATGAAAATACTTGCAAGAAAACATCCGGGAAGTTTTCTTGATTTGATTTTCAGTTATAGCTGTGATTACAGCCTGAAAGTGATAGAAGATCCTGTATTAAATATACCCGAAAAAAGAGGGGATTCAATATATATTTTACAGAAGGGTCTGGAGAAATTGGCTCTTCATATTGATTTTCAGCTTATTCCTGAAAGAGATTTTCTCCGTAGAGTGTTTCTTTATAATGCTCTTTTTACTGAAAAATTGGCTATACCAGTATGTTCAGTAGTAATTTATCCGGAAAAAGGTAATTATGATACATTTCCGGATGAATACAGAGTAAAAGTAAGAGATGATTTAGAGAATAGTTTTAGCTTTAAGGCAATAAAACTATGGGATTATAGAGATGATATAGAGAGTGGAAAGTTACCGGGTCTTACTCCTTTACTGGTTTTACTGGAGAAAAAACCTTCTGAGAAGACTCTGGAAAAGGAGAAGGAATTGATAAACAGTGTGGCAGATAAGAAAGAACGGGCAGATTTATTCTCAGTTGCTATTACTGTAGCCTCCAGAAGGTTTACGAGAGAATATTTATATGAATTTTTCAGGGAGGAGATAAAAATGCTGAAAGAATGGGATATAGTTCAGGAATGGATTAAAGAAGGTGAGCTTAAAGGTAAGCTTGAAGGTAAGCTTGAAGGTGAGCTTAAAGGTAAGCTTGAAGGTAAGCTTGAGTTAATAAGCAAATTTTTAAAAACCAGATTCAGTCCTGAGTCTTTAAAATTACAGAAGAAGTTAAACAGTATTACTAATATTTATATTTTAGATGAAATTACAGAGAAATTATTTACCTCTGAATCTATAGAAGAAGCGAAAGCTATTATTGAAGAAGCTATTAAAATACAGAGACAAATAGAAGATGAAGAAAAGGTTTAAATGGTTGTTATTTCTTGTTGTTTTCTGTAAAGATTGGCGGAATCTTTGTATTTATTCCAATCCCGGCAATTTTTGCATCCTGTAAACTGACTCTGGCCTGTAAGAATAAAATCGGCAGAGATAAATTCATTAATAAGCCCGGAGAAGATGAAGTAACAAAAGCTCTTTTAAATAAACTCGGTAAGGAAAAACTGCTTCAGTTACTGGATAAACTTGACAGGGAGACAGACCGGGATTTATAGGATTATAAAGATTACCAGGATTTTTGTAACTTATTTCAAATCCCGGTAATCCTTAAATCCTGATAATCGTGGTTCAGACTATCTTGTCCTGACGATACGGAAGCCGAAATCATTGACACGAATGGATGGGTTGTATCCCTCCGGACGGTGATAAGAGCGGCAACTAAAGGAATTACATGTCCATGCACCACCGCGAACAATACGGTAAGAACCTGTATCGGGCCCTTTAGGATCATTACCACCGGCAGGTATAGACTCCCGGACATTATGACACCATTCCCATACATTACCACTCATATCATATAAGCCAAAAGGATGATTCCCACCATAACCTACAGCATGAGGCATAGTAGGGTAAGGTGTATAATCATTATAAAACCAGCATTTTAAAGGATCTACTGTATCTCCCCAGTAATAATTAGTTGTCGTACCCCCTCTGCAGGCATATTCCCACTCTGCCTCTGTTGGTAATCTGTAACCATTCGCTGTAAGATTAACTGTATAAGTATTATGATCACCTACATCTGTCCAGCTATAACACGGATTTAAACCTTCTGTGGTGCTTAACCAGTTACAATACTGAACCGCATCCATCCAGTTTACAAAACGAACCGGATAACTGTCATATGTAGTGTTATTTAATTCTGATGTATTACCATGATGAGACTGAGCATCGGCCCACTCTCTGTATTGTGAATTAGTTATTTCATACTTCCCTATAGAATAGTCATGTGTGAAGGTAATCTGTGGAGTGTTAAATTGAGATAATGTATAGGTACCCTTAGGTATCAAAACCATGTCAACAGGCTCTCCGACAATCACTTCATACGTTCCGGTTCCTTTATAGAAGAAAATTTCCTCAATAGTATTCTCTCCTCTGACAGATACTTCAATACGATATTTTCCTGAAGGAAGATTTATGGAACCTGCTATAGAAGTATTGCTCCATGAAGTAAATGATGACGGATTATAAACTGTTCCCCAGGGATTATTGGGATCATTCTCATTAACCTGAATGAAATTCACTTCCCCGTTTACAGAAGTCTGAGAAGTTCCGAAGTTTGTACCTGTAAGAGTGAAATTTATATCAGTACTTCCATTATTAGAATCCTTATCAGGACTTATAGAAGTCAGTGTGGGAAGTCCGTAAACAAGAACCCTTCCGGTCTGGCCGTCATAATTAAACTGTCCCTGTGTATTAAAGAGTTTATTTACAGCAGGAAAAACCTCTGCTGTAACAGGCTGTGTAATATGAGTGGCATGGCCAATGGGCCCTGCAGTTACTGCTCCGCTGTTCATACTTGCAGTTCTGTCATTTGTGTAATCATGGTTCTGAAAAGAAATGCTGCTGCCCTTAAAAAGTGTAAAAGTGTAAATTTTTACACCATGTAAATTTTACATTTTTACATTCCTGTGTATGGATTACCTGACGATAAATTGAAGAAAATAATCTATAGTTTCACTATGAAATGACGAATGGAAATCGTCTGAAGTTCTCTTTTTTTTAATCCATTTATGGAGTTGCTGTCTGTCCATTATCATCAGAAGGTCTCTTTCCCCGGGCTCTTTCTGTCTTCTGGCAGGCTTCTTTTTTCTGCTGAGATGTGATAATATTAAAATAATGATATAAACTGTAAAGTAGATGTTAAAGTTGGATGATACAAATTAAAATGAGTTGCAGGTAAAGGATTATGAAAATGAAACTATCAAATATTAAATTTAGAAATTTTAAATCTATCAAAGAATTAGATCTCAGTTTAAATAATTTGAATATACTTATTGGAGCAAATGGAGCAGGGAAATCTAATTTTATTTCTTTCTTTAAATTTTTAAATTTTCTTCTTGAAGATGAATTAAAGTATTATGTAGAAAAATTTGGAGGACCTGATAATTTATTGTATTTTGGATTAAAACATTCATCAGAACTTTCTCTGAGGATAGATTTTTCAGACAAAAACTTTTTGGAGTATTCTCTGGAACCAACAGCAGATGGTCTTTCTTTTATAAAAAAAGGAATAACTCTTTCAGGTGATACAATTCCCAAAGATCCGGATGATTATGCAAGAGCATTTGATATGATAAAAATTTACCATTTCCATGATACAACTCCTGAAGCAAGGATAAAACGTCCATGTGATATTGATGATAACAGATATTTAAAACCAGACGGAGCTAATCTTCCGGCTTTTCTGTATTATCTTCAGAAGAAATATAAAAAATACTTTATTAAAATTGAAGATACAATAAGACTGGTTTTCCCGGCTTTCTGGAAATTTGTTTTAAAACCTGAGAAATTAAATGAAAATATAATCCAGTTAATCTGGAAACACAGGGATTATGAAGATCTATTTTTTAAGGTTCATCCTCTATCTGATGGTACTCTAAGATTTATGTGCCTTACAACTTTACTATTACAACCTGAATTACCTGATGTTATATTAATTGATGAGCCAGAATTAGGGTTACATCCTTATGCTATTACAATTCTTGCTTCTCTATTAAAAAAAGCTTCAAGAAAATCTCAGATTATTATAGCAACCCAATCAGTTACTTTAATTAATAATTTTGAGCCAGAGGATATTATAGTTGTAGATTTTAAAGATAATCAATCTAAATTTAAGCGCCCTGATAGAAAAGAACTTTCTGTATGGCTTGAAGATTATTCTCTCGGAGAAATATGGGAAAAAAATATAATTGGCGGGAGGCCTTAAGTGTGAAAAAAATTCTTATTTTAGTTGAAGGGCTAACAGAAGAAAAATTTGTCACAGATCTTTTATCTCCATACTTTATTCAACAGAAGTTATATATAATTCCAAAAATTATAGACACCAGAATAGTTCCCGGCGGAAAAAATTATAAAGGTGGTTTTGTAAAATATTCAGTACTAAAAAGAGAATTACAAAACTTACTCGGTGATTCAAGTGCTGTTTCCGTTACTACGATGATAGATTATTATAAATTCCCGGGGAATATTTTTTTAGAAGAAAAAAGTCAGAAATTTACAAATCCTTATGACAGGGTATCATATATTGAACATAAATTCTCAGAAGATATTAATCATTCCAGATTTATACCGTATTTACAATTACATGAATTTGAAGCCTGTCTTTTTTCTTCATCTAAGGGCTTCAGTAAAGGTTTAATCGCAGGAGAAAGTGATATTAAGAAAATTGAAAAGATTATAGCACATTTTAATAATTCGCCGGAAGAAATAAACGATGATGAAACTACAGCTCCATCAAAGAGAATTAAATCAATATTTCCTGATTATGAGAAAGTGTCTGATGGGCCTGTTATTGCAGGTTATATTGGTATAGATGAAATAAGAAAAAAGTGTTTACATTTTAATGAGTGGATAAGGAAATTAGAAGCAATAAGCTAATAGATGACAGGAATAATTAATTATAGATTGATAGGGTAAGCTTGAGTTAATAAGCAAATTTTTAAAAACCAGATTCAGTCCTGAGTCTTTAAAATTACAGAAGAAGTTAAACAGTATTACTAATATTTATATTTTAGATGAAATTACAGAGAAATTATTTACCTCTGAATCTATAGAAGAAGCGAAAGCTATTATTGAAGAAGCTATTAAAATACAGAGACAAATAGAAGATGAAGAAAAGGCTTAATATGTATGTTATAATGAATAATAAAGCACAATTAAGGAGAATGTTACGATGATAACTATACAGGAAATAACTAAAAAGTTAGAAAGTTTATCATCTGATAAACTGCTTGTTGTATTTGAATTTGTTGATTTTATCGAGCAAAAAGAAAAAAAATCTCTATCTGTAAATGAAATGACTGATACAGAAGTTATTATTGCTGCAGAAAAAACAGGATCTTTTGACTGTTTAAATGATCCTTCTAATGATGTTTATAGTCTTGATGATGGTGAACCATTATGAAATGAGGGGATATTCTTCTTATAACTTTTCCTTTTTCAGATTTAAGCTCCACAAAGGTTCGTCCTGTCCTTGTATTATCTCCTGAAGAATCTGGCGAATAGGATTTTATTGTTGCCCTTATTACATCAAATATAATTCGATCACTCTTAAATACTGATTATCTTTTATTGGCTTCCAACCCTGATTTTGCAGGAACAGGTTTGAAAATAGATTCTGTATTTAGAATGTCAAAAATTCATAATCTCAATAAATCACTGGCAAAGAAACGACTGGTTAAAATCAGTGATGAATTGATGAAAATTTTAGAGAAAAAGCTTTTGCTTGCCCTGGGCCTGTAAGATTAAATGGACTATCCCGTATCTGTGACTTTCGGATAGTCCATTTATGTTAAGAGAGAAATTTAAACACTCAATTTAAGGTACATTTTATGATTATTCCGTTGATTTATATTTCTGTAAATCTATGTAAAATTACAAAAATTTACAGAAATAACAACATTACACCAAAAGAGTTTTATCCGAATTCATTATTATGTAAAAATTTACATAAATTGTTATTTCAAAGATTATTCTATACAAAACCAGGTGATTTTGAATAGGAATCGAGTAACCAAAAAATGAAAAATTTTTTCATTGCTGGAGTGAGTGGTGAGCAGTGAGTAGAAGTGTTTACTTCCCACTTGCTACTCACTATTTGCCGAGTTTAGGACATCACTCTTTGTAATACTTTATATTATCTTCTCCAGTGTTTTTACTGTTACTGTTGCGTTGCTGTTATGATTAAATCAAGCTGGGTGGAATCACAAACCCAGTCTCCTGAATTGGCTACTATAAAATCTATTGTATCTCCATCTATAACAGAACTGTTAAGATTAAATGGTGTATCATTATAGGTATTTAATACTGAAAATAAAGGAGAAACCATATTATTATTTTTTATTATATATACATTGACTTCACCGTAATCGCCCTGACCAAAAGTGCCGGCAATATTTACATTCCCTGTGAATGAGGAAATCCATCTGACAACAGAAACCTCGGTGCCCCATCCGGGATGAAAAGATACATGGCCGGGAGCAATTCCAAAGTAGTAAAAATTGGTAGTATTTTTCCATATATGAGCTTCTTCAACCAGTGAATTCCATTCAGCACAATCTACTTCATTTGTAATAAGGTTGGTTTGGGGTATAAACTCAGTAGAAGCAAGTGAAGTCTTATATCCAAATCTCAAATTGCCGCTGTTATTATCTGTAACAGTTGGGAAATCATCAGCCAGATTGAGTAATTCACTTTCTCCTACTGTTATCTGATAGGTGCCTGTACCTTTATAGAAGAAAACTGATTCAGTAGTATTTTCTCCCCTTGCAGATACCTCTATACGATATTTCCCTGAAGGAAGATTTATGGAACCTGCTATAGAAGTATTACTCCATGAAGCAAAAGATGAAGGATTATAAACAGTTCCCCAGGGATTGTTCGGGTCATTTTCATTAACCTGAATGAACCTCACTGCACCGTTAACAGAAGATTGAGAAGTTCCGAAATTAGTGCCTGCAAGTGTAAAACTCACATCAGTAGTTCCATTTGTAGAATCCTTATCAGGACTCACAGAAGTCAGTGTGGGAAGGCCGTAAACAAGAACTCTTCCGGTCTGGCCGTCATAATCAAACTGTCCCTGTGTATTAAACAGGTTATTTATTGCAGGAAAAACCTCTGCAGTAACAGGCTGTGTAATATGAGTGGCATGACCTATGGGGCCTACAGTTACTGCTCCGCTGTTCATACTGGCAGTTCTGTCATTTGTGTAATCATGATTTTGAAAAGAAATACTGCTTCCCTGTGGAATATCAATATTTTGAGGCACATAGGAGCCGTCACTCTGTATTGCAACGCCTAACAGAATGAGTCCCGGCCCTTCTGTTGCTCCGGGGGTCATATAAAAACCATGTTTTCTCTGACAGAGAAGGTTTCCTGATGGGTCAAGGACTTCAATAGTTGCAGTATTAAGACCTACAGGAACATTGGAAACAGTAAGGGCATAAGTTCCTGCCCCTGTGGGGTCGAGGTCATTTCTTTCACCTACTATTGAAGTGGCGATTGCTTCACCTGTAATTGTAACTCTGAGAGTATGGGAGTTATAGGGGAGATCTGAACCTGCAAGATCTTTTGCTCTGAGGCCTGAACCTGAGCCGGGGAATTGTACCTCTACTTTAAAGGTACCGGTCGGTAAATTTGAAGGTATTGTAGAACCGGGTGTTGCAGTAGGATTACCGGGGACTTCAACGAGTGTTCCCGGAGTAGCAGTCGGATCTATTGTAGTAACTGACCCGTTATTGGGAACTACTCCTGTGGAACCTCCTCCGCCGCAGCCTGCTATTAAAATAATTGCCAGAATAGAAATAATTAACAAAATACTGTATTTTTTCACACACTTTCTCCTCTCAGACGGGGATTTATGGGATTTCTGGGATTATCAGGATTGATAAATCCTTATGAATTACATAAATCCCTTTTTGACTTTGATTTTTATGATTTTTATGATTTTTGTGATTACCAG
Source organism: Vulcanimicrobiota bacterium (assembly GCA_036746235.1). Taxonomy (GTDB): domain Bacteria; phylum Vulcanimicrobiota; class SpSt-956; order SpSt-956; family JAKJGF01; genus CALARM01. Next base: position 10,327 of record DAIOEN010000237.1, read on the forward strand.
GATTTTTAGATGATTTTACGCGCATCACTTTTCACTTTTCACTTTTCACTTTTCACTTTTCATGACTCAACACTCATAATCCCATCACCTCACTAACGATTATGACCGGCCAGGTCACAACAAAGAATGAAAGTCTGTTCTTCCCGTCACGCGTTACACGTTACGCGTTACGATTAAAAAGTGTAAAAATGAAGTATATTAACATTATTTTTTCACTCTGTCCTCTTTCCGGCATGGCTCTTCGCAATTCCATGCTTTTTGAAGCAGACTTTTTATTTATATCATTATATACAGGCAATTTTTATACCAGTAGCATAAAATATTCTGTTTTTATCGCAGAAAGCCCTGTGTTATAAGGCAGGAAATTTTTTATAAGATCTGTGAAAAATGATTTTCTGGAGGAGAAAAAGTGTAAATTTTTACACTCTGTAAATTTTA
>DAIOEN010000238.1:0-10743 GCA_036746235.1 Vulcanimicrobiota bacterium
AAAGGGTATCCGTAAAAAGCTTCTGCCTGGCAGGCTCTGGAGAAGAAAAATTAGTCTTTTATATAGAATTAAAAATTAAATAAGGGTTAATTTATTGTCTGTAAAACAAATGATATAAGGCAAATTATTTTTCTTCGTAAGAGCCTGTCAGGCAGAAGCTGATAAAATGGTTACGAACTTATTTGGAGCGGTACTAAGAACTATATTATACTCTCACATAAAATCTCTAAAAATATAAAAAAGTTTCACTCTAAAAATTTTTTTTTACTATACGCATGTGTTAGCAGGAGATTTATAACGGTAATCACGACTAAAACATTGGCTGATGAATTACCAGAAAGATTAAAGCAGTTTTTTCAGTTCCGTTCTAATTTCTTCAATAGATTGATGCCTGTGTTCTTTGAACATCCTCATGGCTTTTAAAATAAGGTTATCCATTTCCAGTGATATAGCTGGATTAAATACTCTGCACGATTTCAGCACTTTTGTTTCCATACTTATATCTATTGCATCTGCCGGTTTTGTTCCCGTTACAAGAAAATACATTACTGCTCCAAGTGAATATATGTCAGTTCTTACATCTGTACGGCCGCTGTACTGTTCAAAAGGAGAGAAATGAGGATTAATTATTTTTGCTACTTCCAGAGTCTGTTTGTCAGCCTGAAAAAATTTGGATATACCAAAATCCATAAGCTTGAGAAGACCTGTTTTCGACAGGATAATATTATCAGGTCTTAAATTTCTGAAAATTATTGGTTCAGGCTTCATGTTATGCAGGTAAGACAGCACATCACATAATTCCAGTCCCCATTTTATTACCTGTTCCTCTTCTAAAAATGCAGTTGTTTCCTTTACAATTGTTTCGAAACTCTTCCCTTCTATATATTCCATAATGAGATATCGTTTATATTCATAATCAAAATAATCCTTATACCCCGGCAGATTTGGATGTATAAGCTTGAAAAGGATTTTGGCCTCCATTTTGAACTGTGCTATAGCCTGATGTTTGGTGGCAAGATCCCTGAAGGTATCAGTCAATTCTTTTATAAATAAATAGTTATTTGTCTTTATATCCAGGCCCATATAATTTACACTCAGAGGAGTAATACTTACGATATCCAGAATTTTATACCTTTCTTTCAATATCATATTTTTCGGCAGTTCGCTTTTTTTATATTCCACAGGAGTCTTTTTCGGATCTTCATTCTGTATGTTATATATATATGATATAGTGGTTCCGTCTTCGGAAGAAACGGAGGAGGTAACTTTCTCCAGCATCAGAGTCGATCTCCTTTTTCTTTCCTCTTTCTTTAATTCAAGAAGCGATTTTAATTTCTGCTCAGGTTCCGGAGCTTCCTGAGGGAAAACCACTCCTCCGTTCAGGACTTCAGTAGAAGGACTGTATTTATCTACCGACATTTTCTTCTCTTTAATTAGTTTTATATCAGAAGAAATTTTTCCGAATTTCTTAAGCCTCTCCTCTTTCTCAGAACCGGTATCTATAACAGATCTGACGTCAAGAAATTTTCTCAAAAAATCATCTTTTTTATAAACAGTTACAGGATTCATTTTTTGCTCTTTTGCGATAGCTTCCTCAGATTCTCTTAGCTCGATTATGTTAAAGTACACCTGCTTTAATTCTCTTTTCATGTCTTCGGTACTTTCATATCTGCCACTGCTTGCAAGAGACATAGATTTTAAAACCACTTCTTCAAGATTGGATATAATATCTCTGTTATAATTCCTGAGAGGAGGAATAATTTCTCGTGTAGTGGCAAGTTTTGAAGGGTCAGGTGGCAGTGAACCTGTAAGGAGATAATACATATTTGCACCAAGAGAATAAATATCAGATTTAATATCCAGTCTTCCCCTGTACTGATCAGGTGACGAAAAATAACTGTGAAAACTCCTGGTTTTAGTTGTAGTCTTATAAGTATTATTTATAGGAGGCATACCTAAATTAAAGAGTTTTAATTCTCCGTCATCTTTAAGGAAGATACTATCAGGTGAGAGATTTTTGAATATAATAGACGCAGGTTTTGCCTCATGAAGGGAAGATAAAAAATTACAGAGACTTATAGCCCATAAAATTACCTTTTCCGGTTCTAAAAAACCTCCATATCCCTCCAGCAGTTCTTTAAGATTTTTTCCTTCAAAATGTTCCATAATTATATACAGTTTACCTATATGTTCAAAGTAATCTATGTAACGCGCCAGATTGGGATGAATGATTTTAAGATAAATTCTGCCTTCTTTTTTAAACTCTCCCATAACTTCTTCTTTTATTACAGGATCGAGGAATACATATGAAAGTTCCTTTACGATAACCTTCTCTTCAGTGTTATAATCAAAAGCACTGTAAATGTTAATAAAGTCTACTATCATTATTAATTTAATAATTTCATATCTACCATTTAAAACTTTTCCTGATGACATAAGTTATTACCTGCTTATAAAAATCATGACACGTAACATGTGATATGTAACCGGTATTATTATATACCATATCATTACATAACCACTGACTGCCATGACCGGATGGTCACTCTTCACCCTTCACTCTTCACCCTTCATAATTCTCATATAAATTTATTATATCATTATAATTACTTATAAGAAAGAGACAATAGAAAAATGGTTATCAATTTTACTTTATAGTTTTCCTCAATGTGGCACAAGGGTTGTATTATTCCTTTATAGCCTTTATGACATCCATGGCAAGCTTATATTTCCCGAAAGGTGCACTGACCTGGACACCATTTATTATGGGCATAAGATTTTTCAGGATTTCTCTTGCTATAGTGAGGCCTTCTTCCATTGCCCTTCCATCTTCATCTGCCTTTTTCATTCTTTTTATGATTTCATCGGGAACTGTAACTCCCGGAACTTCATGTTGCATAAAGAGGGCATTACGATAGGATGCAAAAGGCCATATACCGGCAATTACAGGTATTTTACAATGTTCTATTCTTTTCATAAATTTTTCCAGAACCTGTATGTCAAATACCGGTTGAGTTATGGCAAATTCTGCTCCTGCTTCTACTTTTGCTTCAAAACGCCTTAATTCATAATCAGGATCGAGAGCATTGGGGTCAACGCCTACACCTGCAAAAAAACCTGTAGGTTTTTCTATAGAAGTTTTTCCTAGATCATAACCATGATTTAAACAGGAAACAAGTCTTGTAAGACCTATGGAATCTACATCAAATACGGCAGTTGCATCAGGATAGCTGCCCATTTTAGGCGGATCTCCTGTTACGATGAGAATATTCCTCAATCCAAGGGAATAAGCTCCCAGTATATCTGCCTGCATACCAAGTAGATTTCTATCCCTGCAGCAATAATGAAGCACTGTTTCTATGCCGGTTTTCTGTTCAATAAGTATGGCAAGACAGAGAGGTGACATTCTCGCACTTGCTCTCGGTCCATCCGGTATGTTTATTACATCTACTCCCTGTTCTTTTAAATATTTCGCCGCATTCAGAACATTTTGCGCATCATATCCCCTGGGAGGAAGTAATTCTACCGAAGTAACAAACTCTCCTTCACTGATTTTTCTGGAAAAGGCAGATTTTTCTTTTACCGGAACAGGAGTCATCTGCTTTTCTTCTTTTTCTTTTTTTTCTATTTTTCCAATGGTTTTCTTTGGCCTGAGAGCTATAACAGCTTTTTTTATGGCCTTTATATGTTCAGGAGCAGTTCCGCAGCAACCACCCACTATTTTTGCACCGCTTAATATGAAATGTTTCGCATAAGTCGCCATATATTCAGGGGAACAGAGATAAATATTTCTGCCTTCCACACTTATAGGGACACCTGCATTTGGCTGAACACTTATCGGTTTATGGGTAATTTTAGTCATTCTTTCCAGAACCTCCAGCATTACCTGTGGCCCCTGGGAACAGTTTATCCCTATTGCATCTGCGCCCCATTCTTCAAGCCTTGCCGTAAATACTTCAGGAGGAGTTCCAAAAAGACTGTTTCCATGATCATCAATTGTCATCTGTGCTATTATGGGAAGATTGCAGATTTCCCTTACAGCCTGTATTGCCTGATGTATTTCTCCGAGATCGGAGAAAGTTTCTACTATAAAGAGATCTACGCCTCCTTCCATTAATCCCATAGCCTGTTCTTTGAAAGCTATTTTTGCATCTTCAAGGGACACATTGCCCCAGGGTTCCAGCTTTACACCCAGAGGCCCTATGGAACCTGCTACAAGTGCTGCTGTGCCTGCTGCCTGTTTTGCAAGTTTTGCACCATGATAATTTATTGTTTTTACCTTATCGGAAAATCCATAGGGTTTAAGTTTATATAGATTGGAGCCGAAGGTATTTGTCTGTATAACATCAGAACCGCTGTTTATATAATCTTTATGTATTTCCAGTATCAAATTCGGACCGGACAGATTCAGTTCGTCAAAACATCTATTTATATAAATACCTCTTTTGTAAATCTCAGTTCCCATACCTCCGTCGAAAACAACTACTCCGTCACCTTCGAGTAAATCCAGAAATTTATTAGTCATAATTTTTTCTCCTTAATAAAGAATCGTGACGCGTAACGCGTAATGCGTGATGTATGACGGGTAATTCTCACCCTTCACCCTTCACTCTTCATTTTTCACTGTTTAACATTTTATCAAATTCATATTATACCAGATAAAAAAGATAAAATGAATGATTGAAGATAGAAAATTTCAATAAATATAGAGAAAACATCTGAAAGTGAAGGAAATATTCTATTAAACATAGAATTTATTTTACTGACCTGAGCATAAACATGTAATAAAGGTTTTCCTCCCGTCACGCGTTACGCGTCACGAGAAACGTATATATATTATCTATGCTCACCGCAGTAGAGAGACTTACTGTTTTTTATTACAAAATTCATCAGCAATAATCCACGCGTCACGGGTCACGAAAAAAAGCTGACTCTGACGAAAAGGAGTAATAGTCATGGCTTTATCCGAAGGAATAATACTAAGGGAACGTTATAAGATAAAAAAGAAAATAGGAGAAGGAGGATACGGATGTATTTATCTGGCAGATGACCTGCTGAAAAGAAAAGAATGGGCTGTTAAAGAAATGCTTGATACATGCGGAGATGATATAAATATAGAAGAAAAAACGAAACAATTTCGATTTGAAGCGGAAATACTTGTTACACTGGAACATCCGCAACTTCCGAAGGTAGAGGATTATTTTGTATATGAAGGCAAGTATTATCTCGTAATGGAGTATATTTCAGGGAATAATCTTTATGAAATAGTGGAAAAAAATGTTTCCTATTTATCACAGGATCAAATAACAGACTGGTTTTTTCAACTATGCGACATACTTGGCTATCTTCATTCCCATCCTTCCAAGCCTGTTGTATTCAGAGATCTAAAACCGGAAAATATTATGCTCTCGGAAAAAGGATATATTATGCTTATAGATTTTGGTATATCAAAGCTAAAATCAGATAAAGTAAAAACCCACGTAGCAGCACAGAGTGTTACACCCCATTTTGCCCCTCCGGAACAGTACGGTATTGAAGGAACGGATCCTTTAAGCGATATATATTCACTGGGAGCAACCATTTATTATCTTATAACCAGAACCCTGCCGACAGATTCTATAAACAGGTTGACTGCCAAACGTGATCCTCTTCCCTGCCCTTCTTCATTAAATCCTGAAATATCAGAAGGATTTGAACATATAATCCTTAAAGCTATGGCTTTAAAAAAGGAGGATAGATTTCAAACTGCAGGGGAAATAAAAGGAGAACTTCAGAAAATCTATAAAGGCGAACTGGTTACACAACCCGTTAAAGAGGAAGAGAATATAAAAGAACTTAAAAAATCAGGTGAAATATTTCGTCTTATGGTTGAAAATGCGAATGATTTAATATTAACACTTGATAAAGAAGGTATTATTACCTATATAACCAGAAAGGCAGAAAAAATCTTTGGCCTCCCTGCAGAGATATTTATAGGCAAACATTTTGTAAATTTTCTACCGTCTGATAGTGCCATAAAGGCCATGCAATATTTCAGGGCTCCTATCGAAGGAGATCCCAGATTACAGCTACCTCCTCTTCAGGTGCAGGCCTTTACTCATGACAGAAGACCTCTAAAATTAGAGGTTACCGGTTCGAGAATATTTGACGGAGATAAGATCATGAGCCGAATATGTGTCATAAGAGATATAACCTTCAAAATGGAAGAAGAGGAAAAAATTACTGCAAAACTTCAGGAATTTCAATTCCTGAACAGGGCTATTTTAATGGCATCAGGCGGGGAATTCATAGAGCAGAAATTAAGAAATATTATGGAAGAACTCAGAAATTCTGTTTCCTTTGATTCGGTACGGGTCATAACTATGGATAAATCAGGAGAATATATACAGATTTTTACTGCTTTCCCGGAAATAACCGAACGTTTCGGAGAAACAGAAAAAAAACCAATGAAAAATACTATTATTGAAAAAATTATGTTAAACAGGAAAACTATTGTCCTGAAAATTACGGAAGATGAAATTTCTTCAGGTATACTCTCAAAGAATACAAAATGTGCAGTACTCTGCCCCATAATACTTATCAACAGTTTTCTCGGAGTCCTTGTAATAGAAAGCGGAGAGCTTTATACATATGTTGATGATTACCCTAAAGTTATTGAAACTATTGCCCAGATAACAGGCATGATAATCAGAGTTCACAGAAGCCTGGAATGGGGACTTCTGACTTAAATTTTATATTGTGGAAGGATTTATTACATTTTTTGAGAATAATTATTAATTTAATATAGGGAATTTTCATTTTTAATGGCGTAAAATAAAGCTTTAGATGAAAATTAAGTAGAGGCAGTTTATCTAAATAATTTATCTGGCAGAAAATACTATTACAGGAGGCGTTAAATATTTTAGTCAGACAAAAAATTTTGTTACAGAAGTTATTTTATGGTCCTATTTTAAAATTACGGGCAGAGAGACTTGGTAAATATATAATCAAATCTACAGATAACTGTTCTTCACTTCTTGACTATGGTTGCGGCAATATGGTACTTACCAGATATCTGACAAAGAATACAGATATGAATATAGTAGGAATTGATATGGTTGATAATAATCTCACAGAATTACCCCTTTTAAATTACGAAGGGGGGAAGCTCCCTTTTGAAGATAATTCTTTTGATGCATCCCTTGCTGTTTTTGTACTTCACCACTGCCTGGATGTTGCTGCTTCTCTGAAAGAATTAATAAGAGTAACAAGAAAGAAAATAATTATCATTGAAGAAGTATATACAAATTTCCTTGAAAAATTTATACTTTATTCCCATGACTGGATAGGGAATCATCTTGAGTCCTGGACAGTCAATATTCCTCTTAATTTTCTTCCATTTTTGCAATGGAAAGAAGTTTTTAACTGTCATGAGCTTGAAATTAATGACATAAAAAGAGTCTATCAGTTCCCATTTTTTAATATTACAAAACAGGTTTATTTTGAGGTGTCGAAAAAATAACCTCAGATGAAGTAGTAAGTAGTGAGTAGTGAAAGGTCACAGCAAAGTATGAGAATCTGTTCCCCCCGTTACGCGTTACGATTTAATAAATTTACCTGTCGTAAAAAAACACTACCATGACATGTACTATAATTTTTTATATGTTGCTTTTTGGGTTTTTTTTCCGTTATAATAGGATTTATAATAAATGCTTTAAACGGGAGGGATAATTTCTATGAATAAGATAAAAATTCTGTTACTATTTATGGTAATAGTATATTCCGTTGCCTGTGCCGATACTGTCGGTCAGCTTATGAGAAAGGCAAAGGATAACTATGATAATAAAAGATATACAAAAGCAAAAGAAGAGGCCCTTGAAATAATTAAAAAAGATGCAAATCTGCTGGAAGCTCATAAGATATATGTTAAAAGTTGCAAACAATTAAGCAAGAATACGTCGGCAGAAATAGATCAGTGCATTACCTTTTATAAAGATAAAACAGATACAATGATGTTTTATAACAAAAACAAGCCTGTCCTTCTTTTTGCTCTTGGTCTTGCCTATTTACAGGTGGATAAAATTAAAGAAGCACAGGAAGCGTTTAATCAATCAGTAAAGCTTGATAATAAATCTCCTTATATAAAGGATATAGATGAGCTTTCAAGAAAATATAAATTAACAATAGATATACCTTTCAGAACACTCGGAGAAGATATCAAGCTATGGGTTGTTGTAATAGTTTCTTTCATAATACTATTTATTGTATGGTTCGCTTATAAAGGTTACAGTGATAGAAAAATAGGAGCACAGCAGGTAGCAAAAATAAAGAAAGACAGATCTGTAGATTTTTTCGGAAGAAAAAGATATTAATGCGTGATGCGTGATGCGTGATGCGTGATGCGTGATGTGTGATGAATATCCATGCAGAGTATTGTTCATTACACATCACGATTTTATTACAATCTAAAATTTAAGGAGGGTTTTTTTTGGCCACAGTCAGTGTTATGCGCTTTAACCAGAATTCCGGTTGTATATGTGTTGATAAGGAGAGCTGGTTTTTGCGGAATCGTAAAAGTTTTTTTTCAGACAGTCTTTATTCATGTATTCCAGAAGAAGTCAGAAAAGCAGGGGTGGAATTATTTACAGGAGGTACCGGTTATCCACCATTTCATTATGAAGTATATCTTATTACTAAAAAATATATGGCACAATACCTCTCTTCATGCAATTACGGTTCCCTGAAGGTAGAAGAACTCGCACGAATCGTGCTTAAAGCTTTTCAGGAGGTCCATGGCCGCAGAATTAATAACAGACTTCAGTTCCTTTTCGGATTTAATAGAGATGATTTTACGGCAGAATCTTATAGAAGAAACGGTTCTGTTTATCAGATAAAACAGGAAAAAGTCAGAAAGAGAGTGGAAAATATAATAGACATGAAAGAAAAATCTCTGGATACTACCCTGGTAATACCTTCCAATGAAGCCTGTATTGCCGGTGTTGCTTCAGATGGCTTCCATGCCTACTGTATAAAGGAACAGGATGGAGTTCTCTCCTTTTATTCCTGCGGTTTTGATTGTCTTGGAGCAGGTAAATATGCAGGAGGAAGTGAATTTGCAAACACTATTAACAGATATAATGTAGATAAGAGAAGAAAAGGCCTTGGTAAAGAAGAAGGAGTATTAACAGTATTTAATGCAGTAATTGAATCGTGGGAACATTACAGCCAGATAGGAGGAAATATTCGACTTGTTCTTCTTTCATCGGAAGGAGAACATATGAAAGAAATTTCAGACAGTTCTTCTCATATATGTATTGAAACGGTAAGAGCCTACAGAGAGGATTTACTTACTAAAGAAGATACATTGAAAATAATTATGTCTGTTATATTTGACAACATGCCCTGGCAGAAAGGTGAAGAACTGCTCTTTGAAAAAGCTTCTGATCTGTCTGAACTGGACAAATGTTTGAGAAATTATAAAATGGACAGGGAAAAAATAACCATAAGCTGTCATGATATTTTTAAAAAGGAGAACTCTCTTGTATGACTTCAATAAATGCTATTCGCTTTAACGATTATTCAGGTATTATGATATGTGATGAACAGCGTCACTGGAATGATGACAGAATGAAAATATTCGGAGCAGATAAAATTCGCCCCGTAGTGCCCGGGGAAATAATAGAAAGATATGGCATAGTGGCTGCATACGGAAATACAGGGACATCAAGCATAGGTGATGAATTACGTTTCAAAATAAGAGAAAGAATTCTGGAAGTTTATAAAAAACAGGTAGAAATGGAAGGAGGACCGCCGGAAAAATTTCTCACCATACCGGATATTGCAGAACTAACATTCAAGCTCATAACAGAGGTAAAACATGACCATATAAATGAATGTCTTAAAAACATGGTTGGTTTCAGTACAGATGATTTTATTCAGAGTGAATATAAAAAAGATGGCAGGGAATATAAAATAAAGTCGAAAGAGATAATAGAAAAAGCCATGAAAGAGATAGCAGGTTCTTCCGGTACAGACCAGACAGGAGCAGTGTTTGGCAATGCAGGGATAATAGCAGGTTATGACCCTTCAGGAGGTTTCCAGATATATCTTTTTTCGATGCGTCATTCTTTTTATGAACCGGTTCCTTCAGGTTTTGTTGCACAGGGCTCCGGCTCCGATATGGCAAATGTTTCTTTCAGCAGATTTTTCAATCATCTTACTCTGGAAGAAAGAAAGAATACAATAGATAAAATAGAAGGAACAATTGCAGCTATAGATGCTGTCAATGAAGCATCATTAAATAATATAGGTGTGGGAGGATATTTCAATATATTTCTTTTTGACGGTAAAAAACCTGAGAAGGAAAGACTCATAGAAATAAACGATCATCGTTCCAGATTCTGTTCCGAAATGATTCATGCCTGCAGATACGGATTTATTAAAGAAACTATCATTAAAGAAATGGTAGAAGGACTTCTTTATGAAAGTAAGGATCTTGACTGGGCTTCAAATTTAGTATGGGAACAGGTGGAAGACAAAAAAGCTCTTCACAGATTTTTAAGGGGTTATCCCTCTGATGTCTGGGCTTCCGACGAATCAAGATTGTTACCTCTCCTGAGATAATAGTGAAAAGTGAAAAGTGAAAAAAATTATATTTTACTTACTTTTCACTTTTCACTACTCACTATTCACTAATTAATAGATTTACAAAACTAAGTACCGCTCCAAATAAGTTCGTAACCATTTTATCAGCTTCTGCCTGAC
>DAIOEN010000239.1:0-10737 GCA_036746235.1 Vulcanimicrobiota bacterium
TCTTCCAGTCTCTTCTTTTCTTCAATCTTCTTTATCTCTTCATCCAGTTTTCTTCGTTCTTCTTCCCTTTTCTTCTCTTCATCTTCTTCTAACGTTCGTGCTTCTTCTTCCAGTCTCTTTCTTTCTTCAATCTTCTTTATCTCTTCATCCAGTTTTCTTCGTTCTTCTTCCCTCTGTCTCTGCTCTTCTTCTAATATCTTTCTTTCTTCTTCTCTCTTCTCTTCTTCCGAACGTTTTCTTTCTTCAATCTTCTTTATCTCTTCATCCAGTTTCCTTCTCTCTTCTTCCCTTTTCTTATGCTCTTCATGAAGTTCTATCTTACCTTCTTCCCTTTTCTCTTCTTCCTCTGTTCTTTTTCTCTCTTCCAGTTTCTTTATTTCCTCATCGATTATTCTTCGTTCTTCTTCCCTTTTCTTCTGTTCTTCATCAAGTTTTCTTCTCTGCTCCTCTCTCTTCTTCTGCTCTTCCTCTAATCTTTTTCTCTCTTCTATCCTTCTTATTTCCTCATCAAGTTTTCTCCGTTCTTCCTCTCTTTTCTCTTGCTCTTCCTGAAGTTTTCTTCGTTCTTCTTCTCTTTTCTTATGCTCTTCCTGGAGTCTTCTGTGTTCTTCTTCTCTTTTCTTATGCTCTTCCTGGAGTTTTCTTCGTTCTCTTTCCAGTTCTTTCTCTTTTTCCAGTTTTTTCTTCTCTTCATGAAGCTTTTTATATTCTTCCTGTGAAATTTTCTTTTCTTCCTGTAATTTTGTATATTCTTCCTGGAGCCTGTCATGTTTTTCTAATAATTCATAGTAATCCTGGTCTGATGACTTTTCTTCCTGTATCCTTTTGTATTCCTCCTGGAGGCTCTTATTTTTTTCTAATAATTCCCGGTAATCCTGATAGGATACTTTCTGTTCTTTCTCTGTTTCTCTTTCCGTTATTTCTTTTTCTTTTTCCAATTTTCTCAGATCTTCTGATATTTTTTTAGCTTCTTCCTGGAATATCTTTTTTTCTTCTTCCAATTTTTTTCGATCTTCTGCTAATTTTTTACCTTCTTCCAGAAGCTTCTTTTTTATTTCTTCAAGAGTTTTTCTATCTTCTTCAATCTTCTTCTTATCAGCTTCAAGAAATTTTCTTTCTCCTTCAAGATCCAATCTCTGTCTGATTTCAAGTTCTTTCTCTTTCTTTTCTTCTTCGCCAATTTTTTTCTCTTCTTCAACTTTCAATGTATCTTTTTCTTTTTGATCTATGTTAATCTGAGAAGACATAACCTTTATTATTATTACAATAAGTGCCACTAGAACAAGTAAAACTATATAACCTGTAGAACTGTCATTACTGTAAGGAGATTGGGCAAAAACGGGATTTACAGACATAAGGATTAAAATAAAAACAAAAAACTTATATAAATTGTAGAAATTCATTTAAACATGTCACCTTGCAGGGAGTTTTACTCTATGTGAGTAACATCCATTGCAAGGAGGAGCGAAATCGCTCTCCTCCTCTCTATAAAATCTTATTCAAGCTCTTTTATATAATTTTTAGCTTCTTCTATATGTTCACCTGCCGGAGCTAACATTATATATTTTTTAAAATGTATTAATGATTTTACTATTTTCCCCTGTTCTTTATAAATCAGTCCGATTTTAAAATGTGTTGCGCTATCAGAAGGATCTATACTCAGGATTCTCAAATAACTCTCAAGGGATAATTTCATATGTCCGGCTATATAATAAGCCTGGCCTAATTTACCAAGAAGTTTTATATCATCCGGTTTATCCTTTAATTCTTTTTTTAATTCCTTTATAACTTCTTCCTCTTTTCCTCCTTTCCTGTCTCTTTCTTTCTTTTCTTCCCTGAAGGTTTTACCTGCTTCCTTTTTCTCTTCCGGTGAAGCACCTTCTATCTGAGAAATATACTCTCCTGCTTCTCGTTTAAAGTTGACATCTTCAGTCAGATTCTGACAGAGCCTTAAATATTTAAGGGCATTAAAAATATTACCTTTGTCTCTGTAAATCATAGCGAGTTCGAAATGTATCCTGTCATCTTTTTTGTTAACTTTCAGGTATTCTTTATAATGAAAGATAGCTTTATCAAAATCAGAGGCTTCCTTATATAATTTGCCGAGGGTCATTTGTATGTTCACTTTATCGGGACTATCATTAAGCATGTCTTCATATTTCTTTATTTCTTTATCTATATCTTTCAATTCTGCCTTCTCGTCTGTTTCCAACACTTCAGAAGATAATTCCTCAACCTGGCTGATATAATTCTTTGCTTCTGAAAGCAATTCCGAATTATTTGCTTTTCTGGCACATATTTTAAGGTTCTCCAAAGCCTCGCTGTATTGTTTCTGCTCCCTGTAAATCAAAGCCATATCAAGATAAATCCGGGCATTATTTGGTTCGATAGAAGAAACTTTCTTATAATAATCCAATGCTTTAAGCAGGTTTCCTTCTTCTTTATATAACTGTGCGATTGCAATATTATTCTGCAGATCATCAGGTTTTTCTGATAAAACTTCAAGTAAATCAAGAATCTGCTTATTTTCTTTCACAACCATTTCAGATTCTTTTAATGTCAGCTCCCTTGTTTCACGGGTAACTTTTACCGTTTTTACTTCCTTTGTTTTTCTGGAAAGGATATCAGCTTTTTCTACCGGTTCCGGAGGAGAAGCAATTTCTTCTCTCATTTTCTCCTCTTTTTCTTCAAGTTCTTCAATCTCTTTTATATAATCTTTAGCTTTCTGTTTTAAAGACTCATCGCCGGCTGTTTTTACACATAATTTAAAATGGCGGAGTGATTTCAGGATATTCTTCTTATCTCTGTATAAAAGCCCTAAATTAAAATTGGCTTCACTATAATTTTTATCGTATTGCAGAGCTTTCTCGTAAAATTTCTGAGCTTCAGACAGTTTCTTTTTTTCATAATAAATAAAACCGAGTTTATTGTAATTTACAGGATCTTCAGGATTCTTTTCTATCAATTCCTTATAGTATTCTTCAGGTTCTTTATATACTTCAGGACTTATTTCTTCCGTCTTATGCTCATATTCCACTGCTTCCACAGGAACAGTAATTTCTTCCTTTTTTTCAGGAATCTCAATTTTATCTGCTCTGTTTTTTATTTCCTCTATATTTTTTCTGGCTTTAACCTTCATATCCTCATCGTGAGATAATCTCAGGGTATCTTCAAAATGAACCAGAGAATCATTAAGTTTATTATCATCTTTCAATGAAAATCCGAGATCTTTATATAAAAGGGCTATATTAAAATGAATTTCACCATAATCAGGGCCAAGCTCAAGAGCTTTTCTGTAATTTGTTTCTGCCAGAAAGACATTCCCGTAATCATTATAAGCAAGACCAAGTTGATTATAAAGCAGAGGATCATCAGGCGAGCCTTTCAGCTTATCCTGATAATAAATGATCCTCTCCTGAGGCGCTTCGGGACATACAGGAGTTACTTTTTCTTCTATCTCCGGAACCTCTTCTGAAGGCACTACCGGTTCAGCTTCTTCTTTTTCAGGAATAATTTCTTCTTTTACAGGGGCCTCTGATTTTACTTCAAATTTACTTACTCCATCTTTTATTTCCTCTATATTTTTTATGCAGTTACCAATCATTTCTTCATTATCGGCTAATTTCAAAGCCTGTTCAAAGTGGATGAGCGAATCATTAATTTTTTTATCATCTTTCAATGAAAATCCAAGTTCTTTATATAAAATAGCTATATTAAAATGAGCTTCTGCATAATGAGGGGCCAGTTCCAGAGATTTTCTGTAATTATTTTCTGCCAGAAAGACATTCCCGTAATCATTATAAGCAAGGGCCAGTTCATTGTAAATTACAGGGTCTTCAGGTGAACCTTTCAGCATATCCTTATAATAATTCACTCTTTCCTGAGGTGATTTTAACCTGATAGTTTCTGCTACTTTTATCTCATCCGGTATTTCCTCTTCTATTTCCTCCTGTGCTTCTTCCTCTTCTATTTCCTCCTGTGCTTCTTCCTCTTCTATTTCCTCCCGTGCTTCTTCCTCTTCTGTTTCCTCTTCTATTTCCTCCCGTGCTTCTTCCTCTTCTGTTTCCTCTTCTATTTCCTCCCGTGCTTCTTCCTCTTCTGTTTCCTCTTCTTCATCAGGCTCTATAATTACTTCATCTTTATCGGCTTCTTTTTTCATACTTTCCAGTTTGTTCCACTCTTCAGTAAGATTGTCTATATACTTTCTTGCCTCTGCCGAAATAGTACTGTCAGAAGCAAGTTCAATGCATTTATTAAAATGTAAAAGAGCTTCATTAATTTTCTCATCATTCTTAAATTCAGGATTTATTTCAATTTGGGTCAGAATAACTCTTGCTATATTAAAATGAGCTTCTACATAGGTGGGATTTATCTCCAGAGCCTTATTAAATTCATCGATTGAGTTTTCATATTTATGTTCTTTAAAATATTCCTGCCCACTGTCATTATGGTTCTTGGCTTCATGGAATCTTACTGTTACTTCAGGCAACAGTTCGTTTGTACTGTATCTTTCTTCTCTGGGAGCAATATTTTTAATTGCTTCTATCTTCTGTATGGCCTTGTCAATTGTCATTCTCATACCGAAGCTCAGGAGTCCTTCTTTCTGGCGGGCCTGTCTGAGAGGTTCAATGGCTCTTTCGTCTCCAACCTCTCCGAGTGCCAGAGAAGCATGTTTTCTAATTCTATAATCTTCATCTTTAAGGGCTGCCACAAGATAGGGAAAGGCTTTACTGTATTTCGGAGTACCTAAAGCATTCAGAGAGGCAATCCTCACATTTAAATCCTTATCTTTTAACATCCTTATCAGATGTTCCACAGAGGACGGACGCTGAAGCTTTCCGAGAATAGTAACAGCCTCTTTACGAATATTAGAATTATCATCATTTAATATATCTGTGAGAGGCGAAACTATTCTTTCATCATTAACATTACCCAATTTTGAAATGGCTTCCAGTCTGGCTTTCGGGCTGGTAGCATTAAGCTGAATAATGGCAAGATCAATCTCACTTAAAGACTGAGAAGAAATGGATGGAATTTTTTCTTCTATTATGGCGAGAAGGTTTTTCTTCATTTCTCCTGCAGATGAGAATCTATTGGCCGGTTTAATATCAAGGGTTTTCTTTATTATACGCTCTATATCATCAGAAAGTTCAGATACCCTTTTTTTTACAGGTTCATAGGTAAAAGGTATGGGCATAATACCTGTAAGAAGATGGGACATAGTAGACCCCAGGGAATAAATATCACTTGCAGGTTCTGCCATGCCTCTGAACTGTTCAGGAGAAATATATCCCATGGTTCCTATGGCGGTTTTGGGGTTTGTATCATCCTGTATAGCCTTTGCTATACCAAAATCTATTAATATTACTTTCTCATCAATCTTTCTGAGCATAATATTGGAAGGTTTCAGATCACGGTATAATATAACAGGATTTCTGGTATGGAGATAAGTGAGAACATCACATATCTCTATAGCCCATTTAATTACTTCTTTTTCAGGAAGTCCCGGATTACCTCTCTCCTTAAGTACTGCAAGAAGATCTTTACCTTCAACAAAATCCATTGTAAGGTAATACCTGTCACCAATAGTAAAATAATCATATACCCTGGGCAAACTTATATGATGAAGATTGGCAAGAGTCTTGGCTTCACTCTGAAATTTATCAATAGCATAGAGTCTTTCTTTCTCTGTGCTGTGAGGAAAGCTCAAAAGTTCTTTAATAGCACAGGCTTTCCCGAGATTTCTGTCTTCTGCACAGTAAACTGCTCCCATACCGCCTGATTTAACAAGCCTGATAATTTTATACCTGTTAACAAGCAGGGTACCTTCTTCTACAATATTGGAATAGTGCCTTTCGCTTTTTTCAATAATACAGCCGCATTCTGCGCAGAATTTTGCACTGTCACTGTTATAGGCATTGCATTTAGGACATACTGCAGGCATATAAATTCCCCTCCTAAAGAGATGAGAGGCAAGCAGTATTACAATATACTGTAACTATTAGCTTATAACTACTCACCTCTCAGTAATTTTCTAATAACTCAAAATATCCATAAGGGGCTTTTTCGCTTTATTAATAGCCAGTCTCAACATACCTAAATTTGCATCTTTTGTTGCAAGGAGTAATAAAACCGCTTCAGATGTAACAAGTTGAATTATGGCAATTCCACTCTTGTACTGAGATATAAACTGTTCCAACTCTCCTATACCTGCTTCTGAACCAAGAGCTTCTGAAGATCCCAGTCCACTGGATGCTATGGCACCTAAAGTTTCCGTGTCGGCATCAATAGTACCTACAGACGAAATTATCAAACCATCTCTTCCGGAGATCATTACAGCTTTAACTCCATCGGTCTCAAGAATACCCTTGAGTATTTCCTTTGGACTTTTCACCAATGAACACATCCTTTCATAAAAAATATTTTATATAATATGACTAATCATCAAATTTCGGGAGAGGTCGAACCTTTAAAACACATTTTTCTCCCATTGTTTCAACCTTCAATTGAAATTTATCCTGAACAACCTCTACCAGGATTCCCTGGATATAGGCATGAAAAAGGCTGCAGAGATCTCCTCCCACCTTTTCCCCCTGATGGGCAAGAATAGAATAAACAGGACAGTGGTCAAAAGTAAGAGTAGCAGAAGTATCTACTATAACATAATCAAACTTGAAACTATCTTTCCACTTTCCCTGAAGATCCTTCAATATATCTTCAAAACCAGTCTTTTCATCTTCAAACATACGGGGTAAATGACTGGCAGCGATTCTTCCTGCAGTAGTTCCTACTGCTCCGAGAGAACCGCCTGCTACTTTGCGTAATGTTTTAGATATTGATAATAATCGAACTCCAAGATCTCTGGAAGCTTTTTCATAATCACTTTCATTAACCTGTACTTCTTCAATATTTCTCACAAGAGTACTCATAATCTGCGGTTTACCCTTCGACAGGCAAAACCTCTTGTCACCTCCTAATTCTAAATCAGGTTATATTCTCATACCCGGACCGGAGTCTTTTATATACAGGCCTGACTCAATACCTGAATTGAATTTACTGACCTGAGAATAAGCATGTAATAAACATTTTCCTTCCGTTACGCGTTATGCGTCACGAGAGTATATATCATTTATGCTTAATTCGATAATAATTATTTTCCTTACTTACAGTCACAATTATAAATGTCTCATTCTTAAATAAGCTTACTCGTTATTTCTATCCCATGACTGTCACAGTAAAAATTCTTACTGTGAGGAACACCTTCCAGTTCAATACAGGCAGAAGGACATATATAATAACATGACAGACAGCCGATACAATTAGACTCTTTTTTTACACAGGCAATTTTTTTTGTATCATCAAAAGAGAAAACTTCCACAGGGCAGACATCAATACAGAGCTGACAGGCACGACAGGCCTTATCATCAAGAGAAATCTTTATCTTCTGTTCAAAACCTTTTAGCATATCATCTCTCCACCTTTCTTACGAGTTTTCCACCCTGATAAATATTAACTGACAGTGGCATCTGGCCGGGAAGTGCATGAGTTGAGCAGGAAAGACATGGATCGTACAACCTGATAGCTACTTCCAGAGCATTTAACACTTTTTTGTCACTCTTTTCTATATAATGTATAGCTGCCTGTTTTATAGTGCTATTAATAGCAAAATAATTAAGCTGTGTTGCTACCATGAAATTGGCATATTTGACCCTTCCCTGACTGTCGCCTTCATATTCATGAATAAGAGTTCCTCTTGGAGCTTCAACCTGAGCAACACCATATGATGGTAAACCTTTTATGGGATCACGAACATTTTTACTGGTTATCTCAGGGTTTTCCAGTATTTCTATAGATCTTTCACATCCTGCAAGTATTTCTATAAGGCGTGCATAATGATGGAGAATAGATTTATGAGACGGTCTGCCGTAATTTTGCCTGAATATTTCAAGTTCCTTCTGAGCAAGAGGTGTTGCCATGGAATCACACACATTTATTCTGGAAAGAGAATTACCTCTCGTAAGTTTTAATTCTCCGTTATGCTCGAACATACATCCTTTAATATAACTGTCATGGACAGCTTTTTCCTTTAAATGTTTCTTCCAGTCTTTTACAGGAAGATCAGTAACAATATTACCCTTCGGATCCATTACCCTTATATCTCCGTAGGTAATATCATGTTTGCCCTTATTAACAGTTCCTACATTATAACATTCAAGATCAAATATGGTCATTAAGTCTTTCGGATCTTTTCCCTGCATTACAGTTTTTCCGAATTCAAGAGCCCACTTTGCAAGTTCCAGAGCTTCTTTTGCATATTCAAGAAGCTGTTTTCTCTTATCTTCATCAAGAACATAGCATATGCCTCCGGGCACAACTGCAATACCATGGGTAAATCTTCCTGTAAGAATTTCATTCATTTTCGACCCCAGGGTTCTCAGGCGAAGTGCTTTTTTAGCTGCATCAGGAGCAGCTTTAATGACACCAAAAAGATTTCTATCCTCAGGAGGACTGTCTATTCCAAGAATTAAATCCGGGCCGCCAAGAGCGAAGAAATGGAGGGCATGAGAGAAAATATTCTGTGAGAGGTTCATCAGTTCTCTGAGCAATACTGCCGCAGGAGGAGGAGTCAGGCCATAGGCCATATCAAGTGCCTTACCTGATGCAACCAGATGAGAAGTAGGGCAGACTCCGCAGATTCTTGCAGTCATCTGAGGCATTTTACTCATTTCCATACCTATAAGGTTTTTCTCAAAACCACGTAATTCTATGACATGCATGATGGCGTCCTTAACCTTACCGTTATCATCCAGTTCCACACTTATTGTAGCATGTCCTTCTATTCTTGTAACAACAGGCACTTTTATAATCTCTGTCATACTCCAGCAACCTCCTTTTCAGCTTCCCTCATCCATTTTTTAATGAGAAAAGTAGGCTTATTCCTTAATACAGGTGCGGCCATATAATATGAATAATAGGTACGGGCGAAATTTTCTATTTCTTTAATTATCGTTGCTTCTTTTATCTTTGTAAGCCTTGCCATTCTTTCAGCAACTTCTGTCCTTATATCTCTGTAAGGGTTCATTATTATTCTCGGAGTAGGGCCGGTACAACCTATACAGACCATTCCCTGGTTAGGACATGGTGCAAGGCACCTGTCAAGAGATACGGAACCCAGGCATATATATCCCTGTGAAAGTAAACATACATCCGGATCAGGTATACCTTCAATATTTCTCTTTAATTCAGTTACATCGGTTTTATCCATTCTTCTGTTACATTTTCCGCAGACAGAACGCAGATTTGTCTTTGGGAACTTGCCCTGAACTAAAGAACTGAGACCTTCGAATATAAAATAAGGATGGGGAGGACATCCGGGAAGGTAATAATCGACTGTTATAACCTCATCTATTGGGAGCGCTTCATTCTCGAACTTCGGAATCTTCGGAGAATCAGGAACTATTTTAGTAACTGTGCTGGGATTATTTAAATAAACCTTATCAAATATTTCCTGTGGCTTAAAAACTGTATTGGCACCGCAGATACCTCCCCAGCAGGCACACGTTCCCCACGCTATAATTGTCTTACATTTTTCTCTCATAACTTTTACAACATGACGGTCATGCTCTGTCCTTATACATCCTTCAATCAAGCCTATATCAGCCTGAGGATGTTCTTTAAAATCAGCAAGTATGGGACAGTAAACTATATCTATTACATCTATTACATCCAGCAGTTTCTCATGTAAATCTACAAGAGAAACATGACAGCCTGCACAGGTAGAAACCTGTTCTGTAGCTACTTTAACTTTCATTAGCTTCCTCCTTTCTCTTTATGAACGGTAAGCTTCTTATAGCAGCCATTTTCGCCGGCATGAAGGATCTCAAGGTCAACTTTCCTTCCGCCGAGTATCTTTTCCAGAGCTCCTGCAAAAAATCCATGAGACATCTGGCAGAGTGCACCTTCCTGTTTATCGGCATAAGTATAAAGAGTATTTCTTACAATACAATCCTGGAACCACATATGTCCGACCCATTTATCACCTTCGTCTTTAAAATAAGAAGCAGCTCCATCTTCTTTCCACATGCCAAATCGCCAGTCAAGGCCTATATCATATAAAGCCTTTTGAAGTAAATCGATAGATTTCTCAAGGTCATCAGTCGTCTCGGAAAAATGTTTCACAGCATCCATACCTATAGTTTTTCCGGACTGAAAACCTACCACGCTGGCACTTCTCTGAAGTATCTTTTCTGCTCCCTGTCCGAGAGCACCAAGAAACATCATAATATCCTGTAATTTTTTTCTTTCTTTTACTATATCAGTCAATATTACGTCTCTCCTTTCATGAAAAATAAAACCGGATTTTTTAAAAAAAGAGGAAACACCACCGTTGATTTATATTTATGTAAATTCAGATAATATCACGTAAACCTACATAAAAACAACGTTAACCCCGGAGGTTCTTATCCGATCTCATTATTATGTAAACATTACATAAATCATGATCGCTTTTGATTACGTTATTTCAATTTTCTCCTTTCTTTATTGATATTTGTAAACTCTATTGATATTTGTAAACTCTTGATTACCTTACCAGTAAAATTCAGGCTTTACTATCAATCATTTACTTATCTAAGAATTTACCTTATTTAACCCGGCTTTTTAGCCATCAGTTGAAAATTTAGTTTTCTTAGTACCGCTCCAAATAAGTTCGTAACCATTTTATCAGCTTCTGCCTGA
>DAIOEN010000240.1:0-10716 GCA_036746235.1 Vulcanimicrobiota bacterium
AAGGGAACGAAATACCAGTTTTACAGTACTATGCTGATTGGCCATAGTGTATCATACTTATGAGTTCAGATTAAGATTATTATCTGAATTCTCTACAACTTTCCTTATATTATTTTTATGTTCGTTTATATAAAAAGGTTTTATTCCGGATTTTATAAGAGAGGTTAATGGTATATTCTCTTCCGAAGGTTTTTCACCTTTTCTGAGACACTGCGAAACCATATCTTTTAAACCTTCCAGATAATATATATTATCTTTTATAAGGTGGCTGTCGTGTCTTTCACCATGAGATGGTATTACCATTGAAAAATTCATTTCATCAAGATATTTAAGATTTTTTATGTAAATATCTATATGAGTGCCCTGCAGTAAAGGCATGGGGTCTTCTACCATATCACCTGCAAGGAGAATATTTTCCGGCATTACCATTATTACGGAAGAATCTTCCGAATGGCCCGGTAAGTATTTTATTTTTACCGTAGAATCCCTGTCCTGAAATATTAGCTCACTGTCAAAGATAAGATTGGGAGGAGTAATCTCAATATGTTCCTTTACCATTTCTGGATTTTTTTCTGACATGTCTTTTAGAATTGTTTCTCCTTCTGTCATGATTAATTCGAGACATTTACTGTGTGCTATTATGTCACAATTCTTGAAAGCAGAATTTCCCCATATATGATCGAAATGAGAATGGGTATTTACCGCATAGATTCTTTTTTTTGTCTTATAGCAGTAATCCAGAACATCTTTTATAGACAGAGGCCCCATAAAGGTATCTATTACAAATACCCTTGTTTCTGTCTGTAATACAGGCAGATTGAAGCAAAATAGTTCCGGGAAGTGAAAGACAGATAATTCCGACATAAATATCTCCATGTGAAGAGTGAAGGGTGAAGAGTGAAGGGAGAATAAATTCTTACGCTTAACGCTTCACGACTCACTCATTAAAAATAGATTACTCATTAAAAATAGATTACTCATCAAAAATAGATTACTCATCAAAAATAGATTACTCATTAAAAATAGATTACTCATCAAAAATAGATTACCATGATAAAAAAAAATTATAAGTTAACCCGATTACAGGAGGAAATAAATATGCAAATTTCGAATGTTATATTATATATGATAAACAAAAGATACTATTTACTATGAAATTGGCAGATAATTTTATAGAAAGGAGAGAAAGTCAGAGTTAACAGGAGATTTATCTGAACTTTTGGAGGTTATTTATGGATGATATTAAATTAAGAGAAAACTATGAGATAGGTGATATATCAAAATTTAAAAATGATTATCACCTGATATCCTCTGGAAAAGAGGGAGAACAGGAAATCCACACCATATCCTATACGTCTCAGGAAATATCAGACATACTTGAAGACGGAACAATTGAAGTACTAACTACTATAGAAAATATTGAGGTTTTAAAAGGAGGTATTGAGCTTTTAGTTCCAGTAGGAACGAAAGAGAAAATTTTCTTACCTCCCCCTGAAATTGCTCAGAGGTACCCTCAGGAAGATTTAAAGAT
The DNA here is from genome assembly GCA_036746235.1 of Vulcanimicrobiota bacterium. Taxonomy (GTDB): domain Bacteria; phylum Vulcanimicrobiota; class SpSt-956; order SpSt-956; family JAKJGF01; genus CALARM01. The sequence continues at coordinate 1,532 of DAIOEN010000240.1, forward strand.
TGGTTCCACATGGGATAGAGATTTCAATATGTTACTTTCCCCTCAACTTAAGTGGCCGTCAGGAAATACCATACCCATGAAGATACATTACACCCTTGAGGGGTTAGAGGAATTACACAGCACTTTATGTGCGAAGATAAAATTAGATAGCTCTCTTATTATTGATATACCGGGACAGAAAGAAAATACTCAGCAGAGCAGAGATACCAGCGGATACAATTATTTTGGACTGGAAGATGGAAAATTATTGAAATCTACTTCTACTATTACTAATCTGATTACAGCCAGTGGTAATGTTATAATGAAAACTACAGAAGAGCTAATAATAGATCTCATTGATTTCGATTGGAATTAAGTAAAGTCATGTACTTTTAAGGAGGTGTTTTTTTATGGTAATAAATAATATTGATCTTGAAAAACAAGAATTTGTAACTGATCTGGAGAGGAATATATTTTTACTCTCAAAAGAAATGCTTTTGAATTACCGGATTATTCCTGAAGAGACCTCTATTAAAATTGTTTCTGAAACTCAGTCTGAAGCCGAAGAACTTTCAAAAAACTACGAACATGAAACAGTTTTTTTATTTAATGGTCAGGGGATGTACGAAATTCCATGTAAAATAGCTGCCAAAAGTATTCTTACTAAACAGATGAAAGATTATTTTACGCAATATATGTATTATAGAAATTGCGTAGATATAGAGTCTTCTGAAGTTTCTATGCTTAGTTTGTTCCTTTACGATCTTGTTAAAGGCATAAAAGAAAATAAAGAACACTCTGCTGTAACAGGTTATAGCGCAACAATTTCCGGGACAGGAAAAACTAACTGGGCTTTTCAAAGTACATCTTCTCAGGCAACACGCGCTTCTCATAACAGTAGAGATGAAGAAAAATCCAGAGCTGCCAGAGCGCGCTCAGAAATTGCTACCAGAATTGAAAAACCTATGAATACCATAGCAGGGGATAGAGTAGAACTTTCATCTACTGCACAGAGGGAAGTATCGGGACGCAGGGAGGAACCTACTGAACCACATAACAGACTCGATGATAATGTAACCGAACACTCCAGGGATAGGCAGAGTCCGAAAGATGCTCAGAGGCCGGGCGAAACCCGGACGCCGGGAGAAACCCGGAGGCCGGGAGAAACCGGAGAAAGGCACAGAGACGAAGGAGGGAGGAGACTGGGAGGAGATGCACGGGCTGAAGCAGAGAAAGATGAAAGCAGTTTTTTTGATAACCTGGAAAAACTTTCCAGGCAATCGCACACCGGTGCTATGAATACAACCTGCTCTATGAATGCTTCAAATAGCCTTGAAGATGCAGCAGGAAACCTTATATCTGCCGTTGGTACAGTAGGCAGTCATACTACTGAAGGAGCAGTTCTGGGAGCTGTAGCAGGAGCTGGTCTGGCTGCAATAGGCACAGCATGGTGTGGAACAGGCGCCGGAACGACAGTGGCACTTGGTGCAGCGGCTGGTGGTGCAATCGGTGCTGTTGTTGGATTTGCAGATGGTCTATGTCAGTCAATGTACTATTCAGAGGGGAATCGAACGGTATTTATAGATTGGTCTCGACAGTGATAGATTGGTACCGTCATTTAACATAGTTTGATTTTACGAGAAATTGTTTATGAATATACTTTTAGTTCAATCGCCCGGACCTGCGGTTAATTATGTTCCAGTCGGCATTGCTTATTTAAAATCTTTTCTGTCGAAAGAACATAATGTAAAAGTGCTCGACCTCAACAGTTTATATTATCATCATGAACCTTATATCTGGAACAGGTTGAGCACTTTGAGCTTTTATCATAATCGTGAAATGTTTTGCGGACTGGTTGCATCTGTTTTTAGAGGCCAGTCCTGTAACGATTTTCTTCCAAAATTTAGTGGTTATCTTCAAAAATTAGCTGATTATTCTGCCAGAACAATCATGGAACGATATGATGTTGACTTGATTGGTTTCTCAGTACTCGATGTATCAATAATTTCAAGTTTTACAGTAGCCAGCCGGATAAAAGAACTATCACCGGATATACCTGTTATATTAGGCGGGCCTTCATTTTGTAATATTTCTTCTCTTAATATAATTCCCGGATTTAAGGAAATGGATTTCTGGAATGCAGTGGTCTTCGGCGAAGGAGAAGAAACCCTTCGGGAACTGGTTGAAAAATTTGAGAGAGGAGAAATATCAGAAACAAAAGGTGCTCTTGTAAAAAGTAATGGTAAGTTAATATATGGTGGGGAGAGAGACGAAGTTGATATAACTTTTTTACCTTACCCGGACTTTACTGATTTTATGTTCAAATTTTATGCCAATCCTATGACTCTTCCTATTATGTCAAGCAGGGGATGCACAGGTAACTGCACTTTCTGCAGAGAAAAATTATTCTGGAAAAAATACAGAAAAAGAAAGCCGGAGGATGTAGTTTCAGAGATAGAAGAGAGAATAGATAAGTATGGATTTCGTAGTTTTGTATTCTGTGACTCTTTAATAAACGGAGATACTGGTTGGCTTAAAAATTTCTGCGAATTGATTATAGAAAAGAAATTGGATATTATCTGGGATGCAAATGCCAGGATATCTCAGGCAATGAATGGAAAACTCCTTAAACTTCTTAAAAAATCAGGCTGTATACGTTTGAAATATGGTGTTGAAAGCGGTTCTCCTGCTGTTCTTAAAGGAATGAGAAAAAATATTAAAAATAAACTTATTCAGTCTGTTATAAGAAAAACTCATATAGAAGGCATATATCCCCATGCTTATATGATTGCAAATTTTCCAGAGGAAACCTACAGGGATACGCTGGAAACTATTAAATTTTTATATAGAAATGTGAATTATATAGATGGTATTACCATACATTCCTATTATAAAGATATTGAACATATGGAGAATAATGATGAAGATGAAGAACAAACACTGTTAATACCAAATTTATTACAGTTAATAAGTGGTATACACAGAATTTCCCGCCTCAGGAATTTTTATAAAGATTTCTTAAACCTGCTTGTAAATATATATTCTAAAATAGCCACTTTTGATCATTTCATAGATTTAAGTAATTCAGGAATTACAGAAAAAAAACTTGACGAATTAAATAAGAAATCTTTATATGTAAACATATGTCTTGGCAGAACATCGGTGAAATCATATATTGAACATATACGTACAATTGAACCTGAATATCTGGCTCTTTCTTTGAGCTGGAACAATGTGAAGATTTCAGACCTTAAAGAAATTGTTAAAGAGTTAACAGATGAACTTAAAAAGTCAGGCATTAATTATGAGATAATAAAACCGGTTCTTCCATGCCTTTATGGTAAAAAAAGAAAAAGTCCATGCAGTATTTGCTTTCAGTGGGTAAATCTTAAGGGTCTTGAGCTTGAGAAAATGATGGTAAAATATAATAAGAAAAATAAAGAACCTCTTTCTTTTAAAGAATTTCAGAGTAAGTTCTGCCGCTCCAGGATTTCTTCTTATTGTTACAGGTGTAAGGAATTCAGAAATGGTACATGTACCGGTGTCTGTAATAATCATCATTTTACGGAATTGTCCATGAAAATTCCCTGTGAAGATATACCTGCTATAAACAAAGATACTCTGGAAAAATAAGCATCTGCAACAACTCTGACAGGGGCATTTTTAAGTATATCTCTGATAATTACGGAACAGAATGAAACTGATAAAGATGTTAAAATAGAAATTCTTCCTGCTGATTCAATTCAGGTTAATAAAAGGCCAATTTTTCTGGAAGAAATAAAAAAATAAAATCTGACTGCCTTAAACGTCAGATTTTATTTTTCTCATATAAAATAATTTATAAATGGTACAAACTTACCTGAAGCAGTAATTAGAAATGAAGATGAGGCAAGTTACCTTTTTCTACATGAACTTTTCCCTGTAAGAACTCGCCTAATTGTTTTGGATCCTTCATGTCAATCTTATCAACTGGTATGATATTGCTTGCAGGCTGATTTCTCGGATCATGGTCAAATGACCATTGTAAAAACTCCTGTAACTGATGAGGATCTCCCATGTTAATATTATTATCTATTTCTGGAATGCCAGCCTTTACAGGTTCATTCTTAGATGGGAATGTCAGAAAGGAATCAAATTCAATTATATCAGGTATCTTTACAGCAGGCTGTTGAAAATCTTTTTCTACATGAACTTTTCCCTGTAAGAACTCGCCTAATTGTTTTGTATCCCCCATATCAATCTTATCAACTGGTATGATATTGCTTTCAGGCTTGTTTCTCGGATCATGGTCAAATGACCATTGCAAAAACTCCTGTAACTGGTCAGGATCTCCCATATTATTATTCTGTGGACTTGAGTTTCTTGGTGCATGCTTCGATGACCAGGTTAGAAAAGTATCAAAATCACCTGTCTGAGAAGGCGCATTTGTAAACTGATCTAAACCGGTAACAGTAGTTTCATCTGTTTTGAATGTCTTTTGAAGAGGAGCGGTTTTAACTATATTATTTGTAAGAAAAAAATTCTTTGATTCAATAGAAATATTTTTCATAATTTATATCTTCCTTAATGTATAGAATTATTTACTTTTATATTATACATTTAATTAGTATAAAAAAAAGTATTTATTTGTTAATTTTTTGTTAACATTTTGACAGTGACTTATTTATTATAAAAGTATAAATTAATATCTTGTTAATATCAATATAAAATGTTAAAATATTTTTATGACTGATTACAGGAGGGGAACATATGCAAATTTCCACTAATTATAATATAAGAAATAACCATATACCGGTATTAAAAAAAGAATCAACTGATATATCTCAAATAGATAGATTTGAAAAATCACCTGAAACAGGGGATATAACCCCTGTCATGACAGGAAAAACAGATGATATTCCGTGGCGTAAAGATCAGCGTCCTGCAACATATCTCGGCACAACGGAAGATGGAAAAATTCATATAGGTAATGTAAGACTGGGCTTTAAAGAAGCAGTAGAAAAGGAAAAGTGGGAACCTGTATTTAAAGAGGTATCGATAGACCCGTCTAAAGTAAAAGACGTTTATTTTGTCGTAAAACCATTCAGCCCTGAATGGATTGCAGGTCATACTCTGGCATATTTTGAATTTGAAGACGGTCATGGCATGCAAACACCTGACGGAGAAACTCAGAACGGACTGGTTGTTTCTTTTGAAGCAAGGCTTAAAGAAGGCCAGACTTACAATCCTATCCATGGGATGAAAAAAGATGAATATAAAAGTGTTTATCAGCTTGGATCCTGGAAAGATGTAGTACAGAAAACCTGCAGAAGAGAAGGCCGGAAGCTTATAAGATATAAACTTGACCTGACTCCTGAACAGAAAGAAGGGTTTTTAAAGAACAGTCTTGATGCTTCTTTAAAAGATATAAGCAATGAATCCTATCATACTACGAGAAATAGCTGTTATTCAAATCAGTTAAACCTTTTGAATTCAGTTCTGCCGAAGGAGCAGCAGATAAAAGAATGGCTTATACCGGGAGTATTACACAGTCCTCAATCAAGCCTTCCCAAGATGGGAAGTTTTGTCCTTGGTTCTAAAGGTATTATAGATGATACAGGCCCTGTTATGACAGAAGCGGATAAAACTCTTTTCCCTCCTGAAGAAAAAAAAGGATCTTTTATAAAAAATGCCATAAAGAAATTCAGTGAAATGAAAGGCTGGCATATCATGTCAGGTATTGCAGGAGTTGCTCTGGGAACAGCCCTGGGAAGTCTGGCTCTGCCTGCCGTAGTGGCTCTGCCAACTGTCGGTTTAATCGGAGGATTGCTGGGAGAAGAGACTTCTCACTGGATGGAAAGAGAAAGTCATACTGTAACAGAACCTTCTGAAAAGTATTTCCAGTAAAGAACGTGATTATAAAATTATCTGATCTGACTGATTACATTCCTCTCGGTGAGCTGCCTGTGAGTGAAACTGTAACAATTCAGGGTTTCCTGACGAACCTGTCATGGGAAGCAGGTGATTGCCTTTGTAATTAAGATACACATATTTACCATATGTTTTATAATATGTTTGTTTCTTCCATGTTATAGCAGTTCCCTGCCTGTCTGTAATACCGGAACCTGTATGGCAGAAAGACCTGCTATAAAACCTGTATCAATTCCGGTATTTTTTAATGATAAATTTCAGATTAAAAAAATCGGAACAGAACAGGATTCGGTAATCTCAGAAAATAATACACGGGCGATACTTGCTGCTTCAAACCATCAATTAAAAGTAAATGAATATTTTTCAAAATCTCAGTCATATATACCTTTAAGATACGATTATGTAAAAAAGCTTTATGTCAATTTTCCTGCAGGCAGCAATAGAAATAGCCCTTTTATCGATAAATGTAAAGGCAGAGCCCCTCCTGAAAGATAAATAGCCGGAACCGTCAGAAAATAAAGAAAATTCCTATGATAATCTATTTTATATTCAGGAGGTTTTTATGCATCCGTCTTTATTCGATGAAATGATAATTATTTTAACCCTTTCTGTTATTTCTCTATGTATATGTTTTAAATTGAAGATCCCCGGTATAGTCGGATTTTTTATTGCAGGAGCTATTGCAGGCCCCTATAGCCTGGCTCTGGTAAAATCTGTTCATGAAGTTGAAGTTCTTGCAGAGACAGGTGTTATTCTTTTACTTTTTACTATCGGTATAGAATTTTCAATAGCACATCTGGTGCAATTTAAAAAACCTGCTCTCCTGGGAGGTTCACTTCAGGTAATTTTTACTATACTTTTTACTTTTTTAATCTTAACGTTATACGGTTATAAGACAGGCGATGCTATTTTTGCAGGGTTCCTTGTATCCCTGAGCAGTACAGCTATTGTTTTAAAAATTATTCAGGGAAGAGGTGAAATGGACAGTCCCTATGGCAGGGTATCGCTTGCCATATTAATATTTCAGGATATTATCATAGTTCCTATGATGTTATTTACCCCTCTCCTGGGAGGAAATACTATCACATCGGATACTTCAATTTTTTTAATTGTAGTAAAAATAATTGCTATTATCGCCCTTGTAATAACAGGTGCGAAATGGATTGTCCCTTATCTTTTATATAAAATAACAAGAACGAAGAGTAAAGAATTGTTTATACTGACTGTTGTATTAATATGTTTCGGAGAGGCATGGATAACTTACAGCGCCGGTCTTTCCCTCGCACTGGGAGCTTTTCTGGCAGGAATAATCATCTCCGAGTCAGGATATGGCCATCAGACTATGGCAAGTATTTTACCTCTGAAAGATTTATTTATGAGTTTTTTCTTTATTTCTATCGGTATGCTTTTAAATGTAACGTTTCTTTACGAAAATTTCTGGATTATACTCTTTATAACAATTGTCGTGATTTTAGTAAAATGCGTTGTTGCAGGTTTTTCCACTTTTTTACTTGGCTATCCATTTCGTACAGTTATTCTGGCAGGCCTTGCTCTATCTCAGATAGGAGAGTTTTCTTTTATACTATCAAAAACAGGTATTAAATTCGCCTTGCTTTCGGATTACGCCTATCAGATATTTATTTCCGTATCGATTCTTACCATGGCTCTCACTTCATTTGTAATAACCCTTGCGAAACCTCTGTCACATATTGCCTTAAAGGTTCCTGTAAGAATGAAGACAGCCTTTCTGTCTGAAGAAGAAGGTGAAGAACCTGATAAAAAAGATAAAATGGAAAATCATGTAATTATAATAGGATTCGGAGTGAACGGAAGAAATCTGGCATGTGCCTGCAGGCTTACCGGTATCCCCTATGTGATTATAGAATTGAATCCCGATACTGTCAAAAAGGAACGGGAAAAAGGTGAACCGATTTTTTACGGAGATGCAGCTTATGAAACAGTTCTTCATCATTTTAATATAGAGAAAGCAAGGATCGTAGCCATAGGTATAAATGATCCTCCTTCAACACTCAGGATTACGGAAACTGTCAGAAGATTGAATAAAAGCATATATATTATTGTGAGAACCCGCTTTGTTCTGGATATGGACTCTCTTTATAAACTCGGTGCAGACGAGGTTATTGCAGAAGAATTCGAAACATCCATCGAAATATTTACCAGGGTGTTAAAGAAATATTTCATACCATCAAATGAAATTGAAGAAATAATTTCCCGTTCCAGAGATGATAGATATAAAATGTTCCGCACTACTGATACGGTAAGCACTATTCAGGACTTAACTCATATACCTGCTATTGAAATCACAACAGTTCGTATCGGTAAGGTACCTGATATAACAGATAAGTCTTTAGTAGAAATTGATTTGAGAAAGAAATATGAGATTACCCTGCTGGCAATTCAGAGAGATTCTCAGATAATAGAAAATCCTGACGGAAATACTGTTTTGAAGGAGAATGATCTCCTTGTATTACTCGGAACTGCAGAGAAAATAGCAGGTTTTTCCAATATGAAATAAATTTTTATGTAATAAGTAATTCAGATATTACTTTTCTGGTCGATTGCAGCAAGCAAATGTTTCATTTTTTTACTGTATTTGTCTTTCAACATGTTTATTCCATGTCTGAAAGCTTTTTCTTCTTCCCAGCATTTACATGCTTTACCTTCAAGAGGTTTTACTTGATGGATTTTACAATTTCTGCTGGTATCATCGAAAAATACACATGGTGTGCTGATGTCATATAATCTTTCTCCGCATAAAACTTTACTGGCAATATCTTCCCATTCATGGCGTCTTATGGTTCTTACGCCATCGTTTATTACAGTATAATTCTCTAGAAAAGCTGTGACAGACATATCCAGATATTCAGCTATTTTCTCCCCTTCTTCCTGAGTAATACTGCAGGGCCATGTCCAGCAGCATCCTCCGCATTGAACACATTCATCTTTCCCCAGGTCATAGGCACCCGGATTGGTGACAGCTCTTTTATCCAGAGTATCGTGATAATTATCTATGGCTCTGTCCAGACTGGTGTCAAGATATTCTACTATTGTATTGAAATATATGGATAGAGCATGTTCTATGGAATTTAAAATTTCAAATGTACTTAATTTCTGAATTTTAATATAGCACAGTTGTCCCCAGAAACTCCAGTAAATTTCCTGATTGTTTATGCATAATTGTTCTGCCATAACGATTGTACCTCCAGATCTTCCTTATAACCTGACAATGTCACATTTAATAAAATAGCAATTAGCAATTAGTTTTCAGTTAATAA
>DAIOEN010000241.1:0-10464 GCA_036746235.1 Vulcanimicrobiota bacterium
GAAACATTCCGTTCTGTATGGTTACTCCCATATTGGCCGTAATATTAGCAGTCTGTCCTGTATAAACAGTAGATTTCTTTATACAATGGCAGAGAATATTTCCTCCGCCATCCTGTCCTGACAGGATAATCTTTATTTCCCCTGCAGTAATATCACTTATAAGTTTTGAATAAGACGATGTGGAATTAACAGCTTTAATCTCGTCGGTTTTCATGGTTGTACCTTCTGAATTCTGTATTTCAATTGTTATCTTTACCAGACTCGGAACGAGTATTCCCTGAACGGTTAAAGCCGTGCTTCCTGTCTGAGCAGATGGTATTGCAGTCGGATTTATTACAATACTGTTTCCATCTCCGCCACAGCCTGTTATAAAAAAGAATGAGATGAAGATAAGAAAAAATAATCCGGTAATTTTCATACATATATTCCTCCCTGATAATATTAAATTTTAACAATTACATATAAAACATTCTGATATAATTTATTCACCCCCTATCCGGAATAAATAAAAATTCAAACCCAGTTTATTAAATCCAGTAATTCAACCATAGTATTAGCCCTAACCTGTTCCTGTCTTTCCATTATCTCTTTTTCTCCTGAATAATTACAAATTATCTATATTTAGAAATCATTTTTCTCTTTCATTTTTTTTAAAGTATCTTTTATATTCTTTCTTGCCTCAAAAAAATCAGAAAAAATCTCTAAAGCACCTGAATAACATTTGATAGCTTCTCCATAATTACCCATGTTATAAAAAACAAGGCCTTTGCCCTTCCATGCATAAATATCCAGAGAATTCTTCTTTAAAAGTCTATCATAACACTCAAGGGCTTTATCAAAGCATTTCCCTGCTTCTTCACATTTACCGCAACAATGTAAAATCCTCCCTTTATTGTTCCAGGCTCTGCCATAATCAGGTTCAAAATCCACAGCCTTTTCAAAACATTTCAGAGCTTCTTCTTTTTTATCTTCTACAGACAGAACCTCACCCTTTCCATTCCATGCCCTGCTGTTTTCTGGATTAATACTGAGAGCTCTCTCATAATATTCCAGTGCTTCTTTATATTTATTCTGTTCACAGAGAACATATGCCTTATTGGTCAGAATAATAGTTTCTTCGGGAAGGAATTTAAGGGATTCGTCATAACATTTAAGTGCTTCTTCATATTTACCATATATAACAAGAATACCACCTTTATTGAACCGGGCAGGCGAATTTGAGAGGCTTATAGCTCTGTTAAAACATTCCATAGCTTCTGCATAATTTCCACTTTCAGATAAAATTAAACCGAGACTATTCCACCCGCCTGAATAAGAAGGATTAATTTCGAGACCTTTATAATAACATTTTATGGCTTCTTCATATTTACCAGATTTATATAAAGCCTCTGCTTTACCGAACCAGAAATAAGGATAAGAATTATTAACTTCCAGGGCTTTATCATACCAGTTACAGGCTTCCGGGTATTTTTCCTGACTTAAGAGAGATTTTCCTATATTATTTCTGTATATATTATTCAGAACTTCACCTGAATCCGTTTCCATAGCTCTTTTATAACAATTAATTGCTTCACTATAATTCTTATCTGAATTCAGGACATTTCCTTTCATACACCATAGATAAGCATTATTCGGATCAATCTCAAGAGCTTTATTATAACATTCCGCGGAATCTTTATACCTGCCATGAATATATAAAATATATCCTTTTTCCTTAAGAACAGAACTATTCAGAGGATCAAATACTAAAACTTTATCATAACACTCAAGAGCTTCTTCGTAGTTTTTCAGGTAATTCAATGCATCACCCTTGCTTTTCCATATTCTGCAATCATCTGGAGAAAGAGAAAAGGCTCTATCGTATAATTTATCTGCTTCTGAACTTTTGCCATCTATAGAAAGAGCCATGGCTTTTTTAGAAAGAGCTGATATATTACAAGAATCAATTTTTAAAAGTGCATCACACCATTTAATCAATGTATCCCTTTCCATAAATAAAGAATAATTTTCTATGGAACTGACATAATATTTAATAGCTTCTACTTTTCTGCCGATATTATTAAATATCCATCCTTTTCTTTCCAGAGCAGAGGGATTATCAGGATAAATCTGAAGAAATTTATCAAAATACTGAAGAGCTTTTTCGGAATCTGTCTGGCTGTAGATAAGTCCCATATTATAAAGAGTATTACTGTCACATGGTTTAATCTCCATAACTCTGTTATAAAATCTCAGAGCTTCATGAATTTCACCACTGTTAAATAATATGTTACCGTTATTACTTAAAACCTTAATGGTATATTCAGAATCCAGGGTTAAAGCTTTATCATAGGAATAAAAAGCTTCTTCAGTCTTACCTGTTTTATATAAAGCATCTCCTCTGGCACACCATATAACAGTATTATGTGGATCTAATTCCAGTATTTTATTATAAAACCTGAGCCCAACATTATATTTTTCAGGTATATATAAATTATTAATAGTACCGGTCAAAATATTTACCGTATATGAAGTATCAATCTTCAGAGATTCACCGTAAGAATCCAGAGATTCATCCCATTTATCCTGAAGATAGAAAGTATATCCCCTGTTACACCATGCTTCAGTATTTTTTTCGTCATAAGATAAAATTTTATCGAAAAATTTAAGAGCTTCTTCAAAATTACCCTGATTGGCAAGAGTAAAACCCTCGTTATTTAAAATAGCTGCACATTTTTTACAATCATTTTTAAAAGCTTTATCATAACAATTAAGAGATGCATCATATTTACCCCTGGCAAATAATACATTTCCCCTGCAATAAATAGCATCTATATATTCAGGGTCAATTTCCAGAGCCATGTCTAAAAATTTCATGGCTTCATCATATTTCTTAAGTTTATAGAAACAATATGCTCTACTATAGCAAAGTTCTTTATTGTTCTGCGAAAAAACCATATCAAAACATTTCAGGGCTTCATCATATTTCCCGGCATCTGAAAGAATATTCCCTTTTAGATGTAATATGATGTTATTATGAGGATCAAATTTTAAAATTTTATCACAGAATATAAGGGCTTCATTATCTTTTCCTTTAAAATTTAATGTATGAATTTTTTCGACCAGGTTATTCATTGTATAATCGAAATCAGTTTCCAGAGCCCTGTCATAGCAATCAAAGGCTTCTATTTCACTGGCCACATTCGGAATGGTTTTATTATTGATTGTTATTCCGTAATCATATAAAGCATTGCCTTTATTACACCAGGTCTGACCATATTTACTGTCATATGCCAGAACCTTATCGTAAAATTTTATAGCTTCATCATATTTATCCTGAAAATACAAACTCAAACCTGTGCTATTCAGAACTCTTTTAGTGTAATAAGGATCAAATGTGGATGATTTATCATAACATCTGAAGGCTTCATCATAGTCTGTAAGAAAATATAAAATATCTCCTTTATTTTTCCAGGCATAAGCATAAGTCGGGTCTATCTCAAGAATTTTATCAAAGGTGTTAAGAGCTTCTACATATTTGCCTTCTTCATAAAAAGCCAGACCCTTATTATTTAAAGCCCACATGTCACCCGGGTTAATCTCCAGGGCTCTGTCAAAACACTTAAAAGCTGCTTCAAAATTATCTGAAAGAACCAGAACAAAGCCTTTATCTACCAGAGCCTCACTTTCTTCGGGATTTATCTCCAGAGCTCTGTCATAACATTCAATAGCTTCTTTATACTTTCCCTCTACACTCATAGTAAAGCCTTTTTTAATATAAGTTTCAGTATTTTGTGGGTTAATGCCTGCAGACTTATTATAGTAATTGTATGCTTCCTCATATTTTCCCTGAAATGTCAGAACGAGTCCCATGTTATTAAGAGCATCTATATGACTGATATTCAGCTTTAAAACCTTTTCCAGCGATAAAAGCGCTTCTTCATATTCTCCCTTTTTATTTAAAGCGAGTCCTTTGTAATAAAGGGCATCAATAGAGTCAGGATTAAGTTCAAGAGCTCTGTTATAAAAAACTATGGCTTCATTATATTTTTTCTGATTATATAGTTCATGCCCTTTATCAATCAGATCTATAACAGTTTCACATCTGGCAGAAGAAATTTTAAATATTATTAGAAACAACATTATAAAAAAGCAAAACCTCTTACAGGTCATATATTTTCCATCCTCCACTCTCTAATTTTTTAAACGTAAACGGCCCTTTCTAAATTTAATTTTTCATGGTTTTTATGCAATAAGCTATGCCCAGCAGAGCACAGCCCATAGAAAATATAAATGAAAATGGATCGGCCACAACAATAAGGTGATAATTAAGAAGAACATCAAAAAATGTTATTACACCTTCCTGGCTGAGAACATCATAGTAGTATATTGTATTACCTGTTATTATGCTTCCTATTGTAAAAATGATTGCCATAATCTGGATAATTATGTCTGTTTTTCTGGAACAGAGTGCCATTGTACTGCCGATACAGTATCCTATACCTGCCCCCAGTATGGAATAAACTTTATTTAAGATAATAGCAGCACCTGCCCAGATAAAAGCAGCAATAACTGCTAATATAAAACCTGACATAATAGACAGTAAATAAAAAGGTTTCTGTTCCTGTCTTTTTATTTCAGAGGGAGGATTTTCTCTATTCACGACAGTATTATTTACTTTTTTAAGCACTGTAAGATATTTCATCCTGTCCCCCGCAGTTATGGCATCTATTACGTCAAAACCGTCCACTACACATCCGAATACAGTATGTTTACCATCCAGATGTTCCTGTGGTGAAAGGCATATAAAGAACTGACTTCCTCCTGTGTCTTTTTTCCCTGTGTGGGCCATAGAAAGAGAACCTCTCAGATGTTTTCCGGGATTTCTTTCTGTTTCACATTTTATTGTATAACCGGGCCCTCCTGTACCGTTACCATTCGGACATCCTCCCTGAATTATAAAACCATCTATTACTCTGTGAAAGGTAAGGCCATTATAAAATCCTTTTTCAACGAGATTGATGAAATTTCTGACAGTTTCCGGAGCATCATTAAAAAAAAGCTCCACTTTCATAAGACCTTTATTTGTTTCTATAAATACATAAGGATTTTCATTGTCCATATAAAATATACTCCTTCTCAATTTTCCCAGGCAGAAACTGAAGTTTCTTCCACTTCGAAATTCCAATCAGAGTAAAAAACCAGCTGACCACCTCCTGTCAAAAAACACATAAAACTATCTTTATTTTCTAAAAAAGATCACTCTATAATATAAGAGTCAAAAAATTGCAATTTTCCAAAAAAATTTTTATTTATTTTTTTATATTTCTTTAAGACTATATCGTGAAAAAATGTTATCCCGTAGTGACGAGGCATGCAGGGCGTCATCAAAAATGAGCAGGTAAAAAACCTGCTCATTAATGGTATTTTCAAAAACAGTCAGAATGTATTATTTCTAATTGTTTTTTCAAACCGGGTATAGACATTTTTTTAGAAGAATAACTTTCTGTTCCTTCCGGGTCGTTGTCTGGGAAATAACTGCCTGTAGGTCTTTTTTGTTGAATTTTCCAGATTTTCATATCCATTTCTGTAAAATCTACATACTGGGGGTCGTAGTTCATTATGCTTGGTTCGGTATTGTTACTATTCTCAAATGGGTGATACCAGTGCATTACTGCGTGACCCAGTTCATGCAGTAATATGTAATCTAATTTAGAAATGGTTGTCCCGTAGGTAGTGATTGTGACACCGCCACCATTCAAAAAACCATCATCTCCTATAAAAGAGTTGCCTTTCCCACTGGAGTTTTCCAAATGGTTAATAAAACTAATGGCAACTTTGCCATTAGTGAGATAGGCAAAGTTGTTATTGTTTATTTTCACTTCCGGATCAGCCTGTGGTTGGGTATCTCTGATTTCAATATTTGGATTATATGAAAGAAAATGTCCGAGTTTATTTTGTATTATAGATGTTGTTTTATCTATTATTTCCGGAGAAACTCGATTGTTGTTATCGATGGTGTATGTATATATTACGAAATTGGGTTTATTTTTCCAATTTCTTATCTTTTGTTCATTGTTCCATTTAAAATAAGCCCAGTAATTATCTGAATTTATAGTATTTGGGATAAGACTGATATTTTTTATTGGAGAAACAGAAGAGTAATATACGTTTCTTTCTGTAGTTCCACCCGATATAGACAACTGACCATTTGCTCCCTGAAATTGGTAATAGCCATTATTGTCAGAAGTGGCTATTATTTGATTGTTTGATTTAATTTCTGCTCCGGAAATGGGAGTTCCGTCAAGGGCATTTGTAATGGTGCCGGATATAGTGCCTGATTGACTGGTGGGTGTGGCAGCAGGGACTGAATAATCTGGTATAAAAGTGGAACTACCACCGCCACATCCTGATATAAGTATAAAAAGGTATATTAATATAAGGCCTGAAAAACCTGTTATTATATATTTTTTCATTTTACATATCTCCTTTTCTTTAAATTATATAAAGAGCTAAAAAATTACAATTTTCCCAAAACTTAAACAATCTATATATATTTATTATTACTTATTTGATTTTTATGAGATAGCTGCCGGGCCGGCACGATTTGCCGGACAATAATTTAATAAAACTTGTTATAAAGGCTATTTCCGCGAGTATATATTTCCTTATTCCCATGAGCCTTTCGGAGAAGAGTTTTTTATGGAAAATGTGAAGGAATTCTATTCCCCCTTCAATGGTAATTAAATCCTTCGAAAGAATAGGGGCTATCTCTTCGACATTTTTATCAAGTTAATTATGGTATTCAGTGAGAAGTTTCTTTTTTTTCATAGTCCATCTTTTTTCAGAACCGGGCTTCAGGATATTCAATCTGTAAATATAAAATTCTAGTAATCCTTTAATCCCGAAAATCCCGGTTCAGCTCTTACTGTCTTATAGAGAAATAGATATCTTTGCTACCATTTCTATCATCAGTCCAAATAGCATAAGTATTACCTAATATATCTACTGCTATATCTGGCTCTCCAGCAAATGTACCACTATAAGCATCATCTACTCTAACATTAGCACTCCAAGAACCACCTGCAGGACGATAGGAAAAATAGGCATCATAGTTTCCTGTTCTACTGTCTCCCCATCCACAATAAGCATTGCCTGATGAATCTACCGCTATACATGGGGGTGATACGTAAATGGATGTTCCTATATAGTCATTGACTTTTAGGTTAGGTTGCCAGTTACCTCCAGAAGGGCGATAGGAAAAATAAATATCATCTCTGGAACCTTCTCTTAAATCACGCCACACAGCGTAAGCATTACCTGATGAATCCACTGCTATTCGTGGAGTATTTTGATCGCGCCCAGTAGAGTCGTCATCAACTCTAACGTCAGTAATCCAAGAGCCACCTGCAGGGCGATAAGAAAAATAGATATCTGAACTTCCATTTCTATTATCGTCCCAAACAGCATAAGCATTACCTAATTTATCTACTGCTATGTCTCCGCTACCTACCCTTTTTGCATCTGGTGTATTCCCAACTCTCACTTTTGAACTCCATGATGCTCCGGTAGGACGATAGGAAAAATAAAATTTAGGTATAGTATTTAGCAATTCAGTCCATACAATATAAGCATTACCTGAAGGATCTACTGCTATACGTGAACTACTAGTATATTCTGAGGCTAAACTAACTATTGAACTTGTAGTCCAATTACCTCCAGTAGAACGATAGGAAAAATAAATATCTCCCTTAGTTCCATTTCTATAATCCTGCCATACACTATAAGCATTACCTGATGAGTCTACTGCTATGCCTGGAGACTGTGACGAAGTGCTTCCTGATGAATCATCTACTCTTACATTGCCCCCCCATGATTTCGATGGAATAGGAGTAGGAGTCAAAGTCGGCCCTCCAGGTGTAATTGTAGGTGTAGGTGTTAAAGTCGGACCGCCAGGTGTAATTGTAGGTGTAGGTGTCAAGATTGCCCCTCCAGGCGTAATTGTAGGCGTAGGCGTCAGAGTCGGCCCTCCGGGAGTAATCGTAACAGTAGGAATAAGAGCTGTACCTGCAGGAGTAGAAGTAGGTATTACTATAGAAAAAGCAAGATTTGCTTCCACCTGTCCATCAGGAGGTACCGTCACATTTACGGAAACAGTCTGGCTATTACCGGCAGTAGCAGTAATTGTAACCGATGATGCAGGTGTGCCGGGAAGATTGTAGTTTCCATTTCCGTCGCTGACCGCATATTGAGATGTATTATTTACCCTTACCACAGCACCGGGGAAAGGCTGACCTGCAGATGTCACTTTCCCATAAACAGTACCATGTCCATCTACAACGGTAACATCCACCTGAGCACTGCTGGAACCACTTACAGCTTTTACAATTCCTTTTCCTGCTTTTGTAGCGGTAAAAATACCGGTAGAACTTACTGTTCCTATGTCTCCTTCTACCGACCAGGTAGCAGAAGGTTCAACAGGGCCGTTACTGCCATCTCCAAAGGCACTGAACTGAAAAGTCCCGCCTACACCAATCGGAGAAAGTAAACTATCAGGTTTAATTCTGAAATTACTGAAAGAAGAACCGGAAGAATTAGGATCACTTACAGGAACTTCCTGTTCTATGGAAACATACTCAGGATGTTCTACTTTCAAAACTTTTGTACCTGTTGCAAGACCTGTCATTTCAAAAGAACCGTCTTCTTTAGTAGTAACAGAACTTCCTTCAATAGATACAGTAGCCCCGGAAATAGACTTATAACTGGAAGGAGGTTTATTCGTATAAAGCATTATCATACCGGGGAGTTTCCCTGTCTCCTCACTAGAAAGAGTCTTATCACTTAGAAAGGGCACAAAAACAAACCCTCCCTGGGAACCGAAGACTGCACTTACAATAGCCGCAATGGCCCCGCAGCCTGTGAAATTAATAAACATAAAAATAGAAAGACAGAAAATTACAATTACAGTGACTATAAAATCTCTCTTAAATTTCAAAAATATCTTCCTCCTTACTATTTGACTGAATAAATGTCTGCCCTTACCGGCACATTATTCCTCTTTCCTCTCATCAGGTTAAAGATTTACTGAACGTTCCACAGAAAGATAAAAATTCAACTGACCACCTCCTGACAAAAAAAATGAATAAAAATATCTTTTAAAAAAGATCATTCTATAAATATAAGAGTCAAAAAAATTAAAAATTCCAAAAAAAAATTTATTTATTTTTTATATTTTTTTAGAAAAAGATAATAGTGGAAGAAATTAATAAAGAAGGGATAGAAAAAATAGAATAGAAATAGCACAGAAGATGTCGGAATATAGAGGAAATTAAAGAAAGGATTACCGGGGTTCAGAAAACTTAATCGATAAGAAATATCTATCCTAACAATAAATCTTTCTTACATCCCGGCAATCCTTTAATCCTGCACATCCAGGTTCAGACTACTGATTCTTCACAACACGAAAACCGAGAATATTACTGGCTGTATAAGGATAAATAGCGCCACGATCAGATGACTGGCAACTGACATGATCAAAATCCCAGCAACCGCCACGAACTACACGTCCATTACCTGTGGTGGGACCGGTAGGATTGCTCACGGGACTTATACCGTAATAAGCAGGCGGATTTTCAGTGTTATCACTGTACCAGTCACTGCACCACTCAAATACATTTCCGCTCATATCATAAAGGCCGAAAGCATTCGGAAGTTTCTGACCTGCCTCATGATGATTTCCGCCGGAATTAACACTATACCAGGCATAATTACCTATATTGGGAGGATTGGGCGGATAAGGATCTCCCCAGTAAAACGCTGCCGTCTCTCCTGCACGAATTGCATATTCCCTTTCTGCCTCTGTAGGTAAACGATAACCATTTAAGGTACGCCATACAGACGGATCTGTACCTCTATGACCGGCCGTACCGTAACAGGGAGTTAATCCATGCCGGGCGCTTAACCAGTTGCAGTATTCAACTGCTCCAAACCAGGATACATAGACAACGGGATGGTTTTCATAACCGGAAAGTACTGTAAATGTACCGGGATTAGGACCTCCTCTTATTCCCTGATATTGATTGTCTGTGATAGTAATCCAGTAAAGCCCGCTTTCTGTTTTATTTCCCATGGCATTCAAAAATATTACATAATCTGAATTTCTTATTTCATATTTACACATATTAAAAGCATTCAGAGTAACCGAATGAACCGGTTCTTCCGTTGGATCATCGGCACTGCCCATCTCAAAAGTGCCTGCAGGAATTGATATCATAGGAGGGCCTGCATAAGTTGCCGTAGCAGTAGGTGTTATAGTCGGAGTAGCGGTAGCAGTAGCAGTAGGCTCTACAAGAGGTCTCACATTTATAGACTTTGCTCCTGATGTTACCTCATCGTTTACTGCTCCAAAAGGATTCTCAGGGTTTCCGTTATATTCACTCTCAGTCCTCCAGAACTGAATACGGCACGCACCCTGAGGAACTCCTG